>CANPYO010000034.1 GCA_947588645.1 uncultured Akkermansia sp.
TTGTATTATTTTTCTCCTTTCTTCAACTTTTTTCCCGCGTTTTTTCACCTCGGTAGTTTTTAGAGGTGCCAGATTTGCAAATAATGCGCAGCAAAGCTGCGGGAACTGCAAAGCAGATGCGGACGGGATGTGATGAAGCCATAGGCGGCGAGACGCCGCCTATGTACGATGGACGATGTACGTTGACTCGTAGGCACCCCATTGCCTACTCGCCCTTCGGGCAAAAGCTACGCTTTTGTCCAACCTGCCTTACGCCGTCGGCAGTTTTGTACGATTTGAATGCTAGCGCGCGGGGCGCGGATTTTTTCGGATCATTAACGCATGAGGAATGGGTTGAATGAGCCCGGAGAAGATTTTCTTGGGACACGTGTGGGAGGTGAAAGTCCCCTACTCGATTGAGCTTGACTTTTATGATGAAGCGTGCATAAAGATGGGCATGAAAGGGAAGCCTTCACGAGTTGCCAAGCGTCACTTGCATGAACCACCGAAGGAGTTTGCTGAGGCACACGACGTTCATCGCACCGAAAAATGGAAGCAGCAGCAAGAAGGGTGGGAGAACGTTGTTGAATGGGGCAGGACGTTGAAAATGCCGGCTCACCCGGCACCGGTATGGCCGAGAGTTGTCGGATATGCGCAGGGAAGGCAAATTCTATATGAGGGAGATTTTTCTCCCCGAGGATATCTCAGCCTCAGTCAGGCTAAGCGCAAGGAGCGTTACCTCCAGCAGAAAAGGGAAATGTACAGTTTTTCCCCCTATTGGCGCACGCGCTTATCAGAACTGCAACAGGAACGCCGCAAATTCCCCGGACGACCTTTTGTAAGCGACCTACGACGCATGTATGGGATGCATGAGAGTGCTGTCTTAGACTGTTGGGCTCAGGATCTGGTTTATCAATTTAAGCATGTAAAAGAAAAAATTGACCAACTTGACAATGATCGTCCTAGCAGACGCAAAAGGCAACAAGCGAGGACCAAGTGGAAACTGAATCTTCAACATCGCACACGGGAACAATTCCTAGCGGCGTGGGAGGATGTGCTTCACTTTCATGAGGAACTCATAATGGATATTGCCCACGAAATGGATCTGCCGGGAAGCTTCCTCTTTCCTGAGGACCCTGTCATGATGATTTTTTGGGATTCAAGCGATCATATGCGCAATGTTGCGGTAGTTCTTCTCCTCGAGGAAAAATACAGCATTAATGTATCCGGGAAATTTCACGTATGGTTCCAAGAAGATCTGGAATGCCTCATGCGGATGACATTACGCGAACTACTCGAATGGTAAGCTCGGAAGGATGAACTATTATATTTTGTAGGATGATTTCTCAGGAACGCCCAAGCAGCCGCTAGGCGGCTGATCATTTACGATTTAATTCATTTACGATTTACGATTTACGATTTGCAAATAATGCGCAGCAAAGCTGCGGCAACTGCAAAGCAGATGCGGACGGGATGTGATGAAGCCATAGGCGGCGAGACGCCGCCTATGTACGATGTACGATGGACGTTGACTCGTAGGCACCCCATTGCCTACTCGCCCTTCGGGCAAAAGCTACGCTTTTGTCCAACCTGCCTTACGCCGTCGGCAGTTTTGTACGATTTGAATGCTAGCGCGCGGGGCACGGATTTTTTCGGATCATTAATGTATGCTGTGATTCCTTTAGAGCCATCATCATGATGACCGCTGGTTATCACGGTTTTTGATACGTATAAACGGTGATATCAGTCAATAAGAGCAATTTCTCTGTTGATGGACTTCTCTCAAATGCGATTGCCGTGAGGGCACGGACTTAAGGCTTGAAAAGGGGCATAAGGGGGAGTATAATACGCGCGCACATGGTGGGCGAGACGTTACAGATCGGACTAGCGGGGCTAGGTACTGTGGGTTCCGGAGTTTACGAAGCATTGCTGCGCAACCGGGATTTACTGGAGGCGCGGGCGCAGATATCCTATGAGATCCGGCGCGTTGCGGTGCGCGATAAGAGCCGCAAGCGCAGTGTGGAAGTGGATGAGGCGCTGCTTACAGCAGATTGGCGAGATTTGGTGGAGGACGAGAAGATCGACATCATCATCGAACTGATAGGCGGCACTGATGAGGCCTATGAGCTGGTGCGAGCGGCGCTCGAAAAGGGCAAGCCGGTGGTGACGGGCAACAAAGCCTTGCTTGCGGAGTATGGCGGGGCGCTGTTCCATCTTTCGCAGCAAAAGGGCGTGCCGCTCTATTTTGAGGCCTCCTGCGGGGGGGGGATACCGATTGTGCAGAGTCTCCAAAATTCTCTAATTTGCAACAATGTAAGCGCTATCATAGGCATCATCAACGGCACGAGCAATTACATTCTCACGGCCATGGAGAAGGAAGGGCTGCCCTTCCGGGAAGCGCTGCAGCAGGCTCAGCAACTCGGCTACGCAGAGCCCGATCCTTCGCTGGATATCAATGGCTGGGATGCCGCCCACAAGGGGCTCATCTTGGCGATGCTTGCCTACGGCACCCCGCTAAACCCGCGAGCGATCAATGTGACGGGTATTGAGCATATCGAGCCGGTGGATTTCAATTTTGCCCGGCAGCTGGGATACACCATCAAGCTGCTTGTGGTCATTCGTTATCATGAGACACTCAATGCTCTGGAGTTGCGGGTGCAGCCCAGCTTTGTACCCAAACAGCACCTGCTTTCCAAGGTGGAGGGCGTGTTCAATGCCATCGCAGTGCGTGGCGATATCGTGGGTGAGACGATTTTTTACGGGAGGGGAGCGGGGAAGAACCCCACATCCAGCGCGGTGGTGGGGGATGTGGTGCTGGCCATGAGGGAATGCAGGTTGCCGGGCTATCATACGGGCTTTCGACCCTACGCGGAGGGAGTGGAGGTGATGCCGGCATCGGAGACGGAGACGAGCTGCTACGTGCGTTTCAGAGTGAAGGACTGCCACGGAGTGATTGCCGCCATTGCCACAGCGTTTTCGCAGCATGATATCGGGATTTCTGCAACATCCTCGGCAGACGGCGAGCACAGAGAGACGGAGGGATGGAATCATCTGGTGTTTATGCTGCATACATGCCGCTGGGGGCAACTGCAGGAGGCGCTGCAAGACATCCGAAAGCTGCCCACGGTGGTGGGCGAACCGGTGGTGCTACGCATAGAAACACTTCAAGCAAACTGATATGGCACTCATTGTACAGAAATACGGCGGCTCCTCCGTGGGGACGATAGACCGCATACGCAATGTGGCGCGGCGGCTTATGGACACGCAAGCCGGCGGGAACGAGGTGGTGGCGGTGGTGTCGGCCATGAGCGGGATCACAGATAAGCTCATCGGCTTGGCGCACCAAGTGATGGACAATCCGCCGGAGCGAGAGCTGGACATGCTGGTATCCACTGGCGAGCAACAATCCGTGGCACTGCTGTGCATGGCGATTGCCGATATGGGCGGCAAGGCGGTGAGTTATACCGGCGCGCAGGCGGGCATCTGCACCTATGGCAGCCACACTCGGGGGCGGATAGAATCCATCGCGCCGGCGCGCATCATTACAGCTCTGCAGGGGGGAAATATTGTGGTGTGTGCAGGTTTCCAAGGAATGACGCCGGAAGGAGAGATTCACACCCTGGGGCGAGGGGGATCCGATTTGTCAGCCATAGCGCTGGCAGCAGCGGTGAAGGCGGACTTATGCCAAATCTACACGGATGTGGACGGCGTGTACACATGCGACCCGCGCGTTGTGAGGGATGCGCGCAAGATCCCCGTGCTCAGCTACGAGGAGATGCTGGAGATGGCATCCAGCGGCTCGAAGGTGATGCAAGCGCGCTCTGTGGAATTAGCCAAGAAGTTCGGAGTCATATTTGAAGTACGCAATTCTATGAACAACAATCCCGGAACCATTGTCCAAGAAGAGAATCACGCCATGGAGTCACTCGCCGTGCGCGGCGTCTCCATTGAGCGAAATCAAGCCCGAGTTACGGTCTCGGGCATTACGGCGCCCGTCGCATACACCGCCCTTATCCTCACGGCTTTGGCGGAGGCGGAAATCAACATCGACATGATTGTGGCCAACACGGCGCACGATGGTAAGGCACGCCAGTCTTTTACCATGAACATGAATGAGCTTGGGGCGGCGCAGGCGGCCCTGAAGAATGTGCTGCCGCAGCTCGGACCCGAGGCTCGACTGGAGACGGAGGCCGGACTTGCGAAGTTGTCGGTGGTGGGCGTAGGCATGCGCTCCAATTCCGGGGTGGCGGCCACGGTATTTCGTGCCTTGGCAGATGCGGGCATTCCCACCGGGATGATCGCCACGTCAGAAATTCGTATTTCGACTACGGTGGAGGCATCGGATATCGAGAAGGCTGCTCGAGTCGTGCACGAGGCTTTCCACCTGGAACGCGAAAACTAAACCGAAACGGATATGCTCTTCCCATTCCTGCAAGAAGCGAAACGGACGGGGATCCTCCAGGGGAGGAAGCTCAAATGGTGCGGGTTGGGCGCCTTGCTCGTGCTGGTCAGCGTCGCGGCGGGTATGGGAGTGCAGTACATCATCGGGGCGCGTTCATTTGCCCGCCTATCCGATGTGTTGCGACTCACCGACGCTCCCAATGATCGCCTGATTACCGCTGTGCAGCGACATGCTGAGGAGCTTGCCGCGTGCGGGAGTGAAGCGACTCGGCGCGAGTTGCTGTGGCAGCTTCTCAGTGAACTCATACACCGCGGCCTTTTTGAGCAGGTGGAGTCGGTGGTGGATGAAGCGATGCCGCCGCAGAAACCGCAGGACGCCGAATGGGCGCGCCGGACGCTGCAAATAGCCCATGCTTTCGTGAAAGAGGGTAAATGGGACAAGGCGCAGGGCTATTATGATGCGGCGCAGGGGACATTCCAAGCCCTCGGTTTATCGGCAGAATACGCCGCAGTGGTGCGAGAGCGTGCTGCTTTGCTGAGTATGGGGAGTGGAGGCTCCCGCTCGGAGCGCGTGGCCGCCCTGCACAATCTCCTTACTTCCCTCTCCGGGCAGGATGCTCCGGGATTAGCAACCGAGCTACACGTTTTTCTGGCAAAGTTACAGCGCAGCATGGGCGAGCACCTGCACTCGCAGGAATTACTGCGCAAGTGTATCGAACAGCCCGCGCCGCCCTCTCACCAGCCGACTCTGCTCATCTGCCTCGGTTATGCACATCTCGCGTTGCGAGAGGATGAGGCGGCAGTGGACTGCCTGCGTGACGGGCTCAAGCTGCTTAACGGGAGCGATGCTTCCTCCCGCTTGTATCGTGCGCTCGCATTGAGGGATTTGGCATCAGTGGCGCTCAACCTGGGCCATGCGCAGTCGGCTTTAGCACTCTTGGAGCGGGTGGATGCGGAGGCCAGTGCGGTGATCTCTCCGACAACGCTTTTCCGGGCGGAAATTACGGGCAAACGCGCATGGGCGCTGTACATGGCGCATGATTATGAAGATGCGTTGGCAGTTTTCCAACGCCAGTTGGACATGATACCCGATACCGAAGAGGGGTTGCGAATCCATCCGCTGGAGGGTATGAGTCGGTGTTATCTTGCGCTTGGACAACCGGCAGAGGCATCTCAGGCAGCCGCGGAATGCTGCAAGTTGTACGAGAAGTACAACGCGGAGGACAAGGAAGGGCTGGGGCGCTTCTACTTGTTGAGTGCGCAAGCGCAAGACCAGAGCGGCCACCCGGCTGCCGCGGAGGAAATGTATGGTCGAGCCGCCGCGTGTTTGCCCGCCACACATCGCCTGCGCCTTGTTGCGCTGGAGGGGCAGGCTTCCGTTCTGCAGCAGTCCAATCGCTGGGTCGAGGCCGTCGGCGTCTGGGAGCAGGTGCTCGTGCAAATTCCCCAGGAACAGACGGCTAACCGCGAGGAAGTCCAGGAACAAATCGCCTTTTGTCGCAGTCGGATTACGCCGCCTGCACCCGTTGTGCAGCCGCCAGCTAAGGCTGCGAAACCTCAACCTTCTGCACGTGCTCGAAAGAATGTCAGAGCTGACTCCAAGCCGGCTCGACGAACCAACTCGAAAACCCGCCGCAAACGCTAATCCCATCCACCCGCATACCGACTATGAATCGACGTTACCGAGCCGGTCGAAAATCCGGCAATTACTCGCTGCTTATTGCCTCCATCGCAATTATTGGCACAGCCCTTTTGATATGGCTGATATGGGCAAAAGGGGAGAGCATCGTACGTTTTTTTGAGGGAGAGATCATCTATTATCCCGACAACTCGGAGGCCAATGCCAATTTGAGCCGACTGCTGGACGATCTTTCCGGAGACAAGGCACAACTGCTTGCCCTGGCAGAGAATTCCCAAGCGCGCCTTGGGTGGATTAAGGATGAAGAAACGCGTCGCCGCGTGCGCTGGATTTTGATGACGCGCTTGTTTGACAAAGGGCTGTGGGATGAGGCAGTGCAGATACTGCCGACGGTGGAGGATTTGGCCAATTCCCAAGATTTGGAGCGTCTGGCGGAAGCTGCACTCAAGCACGAGAATTACGAGATGCAGCTGCATTTGGATGCGAAACTGCAGGATTTGGCCTTCACCCAGCATGCGGACACGGAACTGCTGCTGCGTTCTATCCGGCGCACCGCCGAGACCTGTCTGAAAATGCACAAAGTGGATGATGCGGTGAAAGCGATTTCGCGCCTGGATGCTCCTGTTGTACTGGCGCGCTTTTCTACGCCGGAACTTGCGGCGGAGGCAGCTGATCTGCAAATGCTTCGCGCAGATGTGAGTACGGTGAAGGAACATGCCTTGCAACTCGTTCGCAATATCTTGGAACAGGCCCAGTGGCCGCCTTGCCTTGCTACTTCGCGACTCATGCTCGAGGAAGTATCAACCGCCTTGGCAGAAAACCCTGCGCTGACGCACGCGGCTCTCAAGGAAATCGAGTCAAAGCTCTTGCACTGCCGAGATGCTCTTTTGGAACACTCTGACAAGGAGCATAAGTTGCCGCAGTGCTATTTGACGCTCGGCGAGCTACGCTTGCGCATGGGAGATTACGACGGCTGCGCTCAAGCTCTTACTCTTGCCAATGCTTTTGCGGAAGGGTACGGGCAGACAGATTTGAGCTGGCAGCTCAAAACGGCACGACTGAGAGCCAAAGCCAACATGTCTCGAGGGGCGAAGGCGGAGGCGATGGAGGACTGCCGCTTCTTGGTCGAGCACGAGTCAGACCCGGCTTCTCTCATGACCGCTCTCACTTTCCTTTCCACCAATACGGAGGGACAAGAGCGCGAAAAGGCTCTCTCGCGCTTGTGGTCGGTTATGCAAGCTCAGCCAAAGACAAGCAAGGCCGACAAGGAAGAGCGCGCCCGCATTGCTCGAGAAATTACCAAACTGCATGCTGACAGCGGAGCAAAGGATCAAGCGGTAAAATGGGGAGCGGAAGCTATGCGCGCTGCCCAGGAAGCCTACCCCGACCTATCCACCGGAAAGGCGCTGCGAGCGAGCATGGAGCTGGCTTTGCTGCAACGCAAAAGAGGGGATGATACGGCGGCGAAACGACGTCTGCGCGACATTGTGAAAACGATAGAGGGCATGGATGAAGGGACGCGGCAGAAGCTCGACAATGCAGATAAGAGTCTGTACACGACCGCAGTGCGCGAGTATTCCCGCACCTGCCTGCTGGATGGTGACCGCGATTCCGCCAAAATCATCATTCGCAAAATTAAGGAGGATTTGCCGGACAAAAAACGCTGAGCTTGCTCCATGTCATCGATGCACCGCAAAAGTCTGGTGGCCACAGCAGCCATTTTCTGCTGTCGTTTCACCGGCTTGCTGCGTGAGATGACATATACCGCTCTCTTTGGCGCTACGGGCGCGTTGGATGCTTTTTTGACGGCATTCCGCCTGCCCAACATGCTGCGCGATATGTTTGCCGAGGGAGCGCTTTCCCAGAGCTTCACGAGCGTGATGAGCAAGGTGAGGGCGAAGCAGGGCGATGAGCAGGCATGGGCCCTTGCGCACCGGGTGATTTCGCAGCTCACGGCGCTTATGGTGGGAATTGTTGCGGTGGGTGTGTTGGCCACTGGAGGGCTTATGCAGCTTCTCTATCCCCAAGAGCTGCGGGTGAATGTCACCGCGGAAATGTCCCTGCCGGAGGAGTCCGGGGAAGAGGTGCAAGCCGTGTATCAGGGAGTTCAAACGACGGCGGATGGTCAGAAGACGGCGGTTTTCACGGCGGATAAGCGCCTGAAGCGATTGGAGGGCACCAGCTGTGTGCGAGCCAAGGCCTTGGAGCGACTGCAGGTGGGTGAACGCGTTTTGCTTACCACCCGCCGCGGTATCACGCAGAAGGGAGCGTTGTACGTGTCGCCGCAATCTTTCATGGGGATGGCGGCCGATTTGTGCCGCATCATGTGGCCGTTTATTTTGTTGGCGTCCATTTCCGCGCTCTGCATGGGGGTGCTGAATGTGTTTGGCATATTCGGGCTGCCGAATTTGGCGAGTGCGGCATTCAATCTGACGACCATCGGCGTGGGCTTTTTTGTGGGGTGGTGGATTGACCCCCACTTTGGCTCGCAAGCCCTGTATGGCTTTGCCGTGGCAGTGCTCTGCGGCGGTGTGGCCCAGATCTTGGTGCAGCTGCCCAAGCTGCGCAGGCTCGGCTACCGCCCGCGTTGGGAGCTGTCTCTCACATGGCGCGGCTGCCTCCCGCATTTTGCGGATGAGCGTGTGCGCTTGGTCTGGCGGCTTATGCTGCCCGGTATGATTGCCGCCGGCATCACGCAGGTGAATGTTTTTGTCAACAACATCTTTGCCCTTTACCTGCCGGGCGGTTCCGTGACGGCGCTCACCAGCGCATTCCACCTTTGGCAACTCCCTGTGGCGCTTTTCGGTGTGGCGATCGGCATGGTGGTTCTGCCGGATGTGTCGCGTCTCTCCGTGACAGCCGGTAAGCAGGAGATCTCTGACCGCCTGGCAGAGGCTCTGCGTTTCATGGCCTTTTTCGCGGTGCCCTCGGCGTTGATTCTCGGGCTGTGGGGGGAGCAGATTGTATGCCTGTTCTACCAGCGTTTCCGATTTGATGCGCAGGCATCGGAACTGTGCGGGGCGGCGCTTTCTGCGTATTCCCTGGGCTTGTTGGGCTACGCGGGAATGAAGGTGCTGCAGCCGGTTTTTATGGCGTTGGAACGCCCTTGGGCGCCGGCATTTTTGGCGGTGGCAACCTGCTGCATTTCGGTCGGTCTCAATTACCTGTACGTGCATGTGTTCGGCCTGGGTGTGCAATGGCTTGCCTTCACCACGTCATGCATCACGACCATCAATTTCCTCTTTTTCTTCATTTACCTGCGCCGCTTGCTGGGCAGTATGTCGCTGCATGTGCTGTTGCCGGGTTTGCTGCGCGTTTTTGCGGCGGCCTCGGTACTTGGTGCGTTTTGCTATGTTGTGCGGGAGTTCTTTTTTGATGGCTTCACGCA
This sequence comes from uncultured Akkermansia sp., assembly GCA_947588645.1. GTDB lineage: Bacteria > Verrucomicrobiota > Verrucomicrobiia > Verrucomicrobiales > Akkermansiaceae > Akkermansia. The sequence goes on from CANPYO010000034.1 coordinate 9,408, forward strand.
GTGGACTTTCTGGTGGCGCTTGGCCGTGCTGGCGGCTTCGGGAGCGGGCGCGGGCTTGCTCTATCTCGCAGCGGCATCTGTCATGCGCGTGCCGGAGCTGCAGATGCTCACGACAGCGCTAGCCCGGCGCTTGCACCGCTGATTTCGGGTGTGAATCGCAAGAATAAATCGCGGTATACATCGGAAAGAGTTGAGGTCATGCGAGGAGGCGATTAGAGTGCAACTCCACGAAATGCTTTCGATTAGTGGAATTTGTCTTGTTCATGATTCAGTACGCGATCATGTTTTTTTGTCTTCAAATGTATTTTTCTTACGAATCGCAGTCTGTATATGTTACTTATCATGTAAAATGACTCAAAATATTACATATAATATTTTGGTGTTTGAGATAAAAATGACTACCAAGATTTATTTCATATGTCGCTTTTGTCCTCGCTATTCATAAAAATGCCCTCACCATGAAAACATCCTTGACAATGGAGGGGGAATTGGCTACAAGGAGGCACATAATTGTTGTTTTGTATGGGCACACGTTCGGAGAAACTTGCTGAGCCTTTGCAGGAAAAACCTGCAAAGGCGGGACGCTTTTTGGACTTGAAGGCGGTCCTTATGCTTGTCGTAGGGATAGTGATAGGGGGAGTTTCCGCCTGCGTTTTGTTGGAGCCAACAGATTCGTGGGAAGACGACGCTTCGCTCGAGGATCCGCAGTATGCGGAGGGGGTTGCGGCCTTACGCCGCATGTCGTCCAAGTTGCGGCGTGCATGGCTGGCAGAAAACATGGGATTTTGCTATGCGCAGGGCAATGACCCCGCCTATAGGGCGCCCCATATCGCGAATGATAACGCCCTCTTTGTCGATGAGCGTGGGAAGGAGCGAAAATTTTCGGAGGTAGCAACCGACAAAAGGGACTCTGACTGGTCTGTAGCCACTCAAGCAGCGATTACCGTGGGGCGTGAGCAGATTGCCAAGCCCTTCAAAAAGGAATTAAAAGACCTTGCCAGGCAAACCGCTACGCGTATTCTGAAGGCAATGGATAAAACTCCGCGTTATTCATGGCTTGCAGAGATGAATCATCTGATATTTAATCCGAATGGTCAATCTGCCTATCCTCCAGGGGGAGGGGCAGCTCCTTTAGAAAGTGGATTCAAAGTACAGACACTAGCGGTAAGCTACAAGGGGACCCTGTTTTATAATCCTCAGGGCGAAATCACACGACCCTCAATGGGAAATACTGGAGGAAAGCGTTGGCTTATGCTTTTCCGCTGCGCAAATGTGACAGGTGTCAAAGCGATCAACGCCGCATTCAAGGCAGATGTAAAGGCCATGCGCGACTCCTATAAGAAGTCTCCCTATTTCAAAAAATAGGGTTTCGGTCAAATTCGCTGGAGACTCAGAAAAAAGATTTGGCGAGTTTTTAGGAATAGATAGTTCTGTTGTAGATACTGCAGCATGGACTTCGTACAAAAGCAAAGAAAACACCCGCAACGCGGGCAATTCAAAGCCGTGTTCGGATGTTCACGACAGCGCTAGCCCGGCGCTTGCACCATCGGGCATAGATTCAAAATTGCTCAAAGCGCAGCCGCACGTCTGCCAAAAAGGCTTCTTCCAGCGCGCGGCGCGCCTCGGCCAGGGGAATGCCGCGGGATTGCAGGTAGAAGAGTTGCTCAGCATCGACGGGCGCCGTGGCTGAGCCGTGCGAGCAACGCACTCGGTCGGCGAGGATCTCCAGCATGGGCAATGAGTGGACAGTGGCGTGCGGGCTGAGCTGCAGGTTCAGGTTGGAGAGGTAGGCGTCGGTATCGTGTGCGTGTGGCTGCACCCGAATGTTGCCGCCAAAGATAGCCGTGGCGCGGTCTGTCAGCGTATTTTTGCAGAGCAGGCGGCTCTTGCAGCCGGGGGAGCTGTGGAGCTGCCGGTTGCGCATATCCAGGCATTGCTCGCTGCGCAGTCGGTTGGCGGACAGGAGGAGCGCTTCCGCGCCAGGGGCGGTGAGTTCCAGCGTGCATTCATGCCGCGCCCAAGCGAGGTCCTGATGCGTGCTCAGCGAGCAGAACCGGGCGTTCTCGGTGCAAATGCAGGAGGAAATGCAGAAAGCGCGCGCGTTCCCGGAGCCGATCTCGCGTTGCTCCAGCCGCAGGGTAGCGCCGGGCATCAGTTCATAGCGTCGCAGGCACACGAGCGTTGATTCTTCGCCGTACTCATGTTCTTCGATAAGATGCAGTCGGGCTCCGGCGCCCACAATGACCCTGAGCTGCTGCACTTGCACGCCGTGCACCTCGCTGTGCAGAGTGATGGCTTCCCGCCGTTGCAAGCCGTCTGCAACGCGCAGGCAATGGCCGAATTGCACCCCTGCAAGGACCCGCTGCATTAGGGCCTCCGATCCGATGGTGGGCAGGGGTTCTGCCGCGCATGGCGTCAGTTGGGCGGCACTCGGCAAATCTATGCCACGCAGCTCTGCCGCTTGCGCGTGCTCCAGAGCCTCCGCAAGTTCCCGTGCGTGCACATGGGGACGGCCGAAGCGCCAATCTTCGTTCAGGCGGTCGGGCAGGGGGGCAGCGTTTGAGTCGTGCGTGTGCATTAGCCGATAGAGTCCTCCATTTCCATGTCGATGAGTCGGCGCAGCTCCACAGAGTACTCCATGGGGAACTCATTGACGAGGTCGTTGATAAAGCCGTTCACCGCCAGGCTCATGGCCTGCGCCCGCGTGAGACCGCGCTGCTGCATGTAGAAGAGCATCTCCTCATCCACCTGCGACACGGAAGCCTCATGCTGCACGGCGGCGCTATCCCCATGCACGGTGATGGCAGGGTAGGTGTCCGTGCGACTCTCGGCGTGCAGCAGCAGGGCATCGCACTCCGTGTGGTTGCGGCAGCCGGTGGCGCCGGGTTGCACGCGCACCTCCCCTCGGTAACTGGCACGCCCGTGACCGATGGAGATGGATTTGGCAACGATGTTGGATGTGGTGCCCGACGCGGCGTGTATCATGCGCGCTCCGGTATCTTGCAACTGCCCATCGCGGGCGATGGAGATGCTCACCACCTCGCCGCGAGCCCTCTCACCCTGCAGGATGACGGCGGGGTATTTCATGGTGACGCCGGAGCCGATGTTGCAGTCAATCCAGCGGATCTCGGCATCTCGCATGGCCAGACCGCGCTGGATGACGAGGTTGTAGACATTCGTGGCCCAATTTTGCACGGTGACATATTGGATTTTTGCGCCGGGCAGAGCAACGAGTTCCACCACGCCGGAGTGCAGGGTGGCGGTGTCGTATTTTGGCGCGGTGCAGCCTTCCATGTACATGAGTTCCGCTCCCTCATCCGCGATGATGAGCGTACGCTCGAACTGTCCCATGCTTTCAGAGTTAATGCGGAAGTACGCCTGAAGCGGCTGAGCGAGTTTCACTCCCTTGGGCACGTAAATGAATGACCCGCCGGAAAATGCGGCGTGATTGAGCGCGGCGTATTTGTTGTCGCCCACGGGGATCACTTTGCCGAACCACGGGCGGAAGATGTTTTCATACGCGCTGAGTCCTTCCGTGGGGTTCACGAAGATAACGCCCTTTTTGGCAAGCTCCTCGCGCATGTTTTTGTAAGCGGTTTCCGAGTCATATTGAGCATCCACCCCGGCGAGAAAGGCGCGCTCTTGCTCCGGCACGCCGAGTCGTTCGAACGTGCGCTTGACGTCATCGGGCACATCATCCCAGTTTTTGCGGGCAGGAGTCCCCTGCGCCAGATAGTAACGGATCTGATCGAAGTCCAGCGCGGCAATTTCCTGAGGCGCCCAGTGCAGGGGTTGGGGCATGTCACGAAACTTCGCAAGGGCCCGTTTTCGAAAGTCGCGCAGCCAATCCGGCTCCCCCTTGGCATTGCAGATGTAGTCAATGGTGGCTTCGTTGAGCCCATATCCGGCATCAAACGCGTGCTTTTCGGGGAAGGAGAAGTCCCCGCGAGCATCCGTTGGAGGAATGGCTGGAGTGGTACTGCTCATGCGTCCTCTTTTTTCAGGAAATCGAAGCCGTGCTCCTCAATGTAATCTACCAAGTCACGTCCGCCGGTGCGCTCAATGCGACCCTGATGAAAGACGTGTACCACATCCGGAACGATGTAGTCGAGCAGACGCTTGTAGTGCGTAATGACCAGAAAGCTGCGGAAGGACGAGCGCATGGCGTTTACGCCTTGCGAGACGATGCGCAGGGCATCTACATCTAAGCCGCTGTCAGTTTCGTCCAGGATCGCGCAGAGGGGTTCAAGCATGAGCATTTGCAGCACTTCGTTGCGCTTCTTTTCCCCACCGGAAAATCCCTCGTTCACCGCGCGTGAGGAAAACTTGGGATCCATTCCCAGCTCATTCATGACCTTGCGCAGTCGTTTGTAGTACGCAACAGCATCGAGTTCTTCCCCCTCCGGCAGACGGGCCTTGAGCGCGGCGCGCAGAAAGTTGGCGTTGCTTACTCCCGGCACTTCCACCGGATATTGGAAAGCCAGAAAGAGTCCGGCTCGACTGCGGGCGTCGGGGGACATCGCCAGCAGGTCTTGCCCATTCAGCTCAACAGCGCCGGCTGTCACCTCGTAGTCCGGGTGGCCGCAGAGCACCTTGGAGAGAGTACTTTTGCCGGAGCCATTGGGACCCATGATGGCATGCACTTCGCCGGTGGGGACATCCAGATCCACCCCACACAGAATTTCTTGTCCTCCCTTTATGCAGGCGTGCAGATTTTTGATAACCAGGCTCATCTCGTATCAGATCGCAGAACTTAAACCGGGCTGCTTGGCTTTCACATCCCCGGCGCGCGCCATCATACCACTATCCCGCCCTGCGAGCAAGCGCCAAGCGTCCACATCCCTCCAGTTTTTTATTGACGTTGCGTGGGGCCTGTGTTATAACCACGCTACGTGATACAAATGTGTTACCCATGTTGAGGAACTACCATACCCCCCCCCCCCCCGCACAGGCTTAATGCGTTGAGATTCCTGGGAAAGTCTGTGGGGGATGTTTCCATAAACAAATTGATACGGGGTGCAGTAGTCAGCGCGCTTGCCTTGGCGAGTTTCACACATACTGCATGGGCGGGATACAAGCCGGTCGATGTCTCTGATATCCAGGGCGATCAACGAGAACAACTGATGGAAGCAGTGCGGGGTGTCAACAAAATGCCGGCGCCGGCAAAGGCCTGTTATATTTGCGAGCAACTGGGGCTATGTTTTAGCATGGATGGTAGTGAAACTGGGAGTTTCCCAGGTGGATATCCTGGCACCACAAATCACGCCAAGGCAAAATTTGTGAGCAAAGCCGGACGTCTTACCGCTTGGGGGGATGCTGTGACTCCTACCAGAAAACAATGGGATAAAAGCTACCATGAGGCACATCAATTTAAGCTGGGAGCCGTTCTCAGTTTTCTTAAGAAGGATGTAGACAGTGTAGTGCGGAACACGGCGAGGTACTTGCTAAAGGAAATGCCGGATATCACCAGATACGCCATGCTCGCCTCCATCGGCAGGATGCTTTACAAGGCGGATGGGACAACTCTGCCTGAGTCAGGTTACAACGCAAAGATCAGAATCGGCAGCGGGTTCGATGTGGACTATAATGGGAATCCAAGCGATGGATACTCCTTCATGGATCCGACGGGGAAGGAATGCTCTCTGGAGGAGGCTTTTGCTGCGGATGCTAAAAAGAAACGTTGGCGTGATACCGTGAGACGCTGCGAAAACCTCATCGGTGCACGAGATATTCTTGCCCTCTTCCCGGAGGAGGTGAAAGCAATGCGCAAACATTACAAACAGAAGCAGGCGCAGATGAAAGAACAGAGGGATGCTGCTATAAACGAAGCGATGGAACAAGCGGACGCCATGCTTCAGACGCTGCCTTCTGACGCACAGGAACGCCTCATTGCCGAGGCAGCGGGGATGTTCTATTATACGGGAAATTATCAGTGGAGCGGGGTCGAGTGGAAAACCGGCACTATTTCGACAAATGGTGCGCTTTACCTGGGGAATGGAAGTAAGGTGTACGGACCGTGCAATGGTGGGGATGCCCCGGTAGTGCGCGAACTTCTGCGCAAGGTGCCTCACAGCGTGATTTTGGAACGTTATGCGGAGCCGCTGAAAAAGATGGCGAGATACATGGCGAAGGATCGTTTCCAGAATATGCCCGGGATTCTGAGGGATGCGCTGCGCTGTGAGCTTACCGGCAAGCTAACTACTGCTGACGGTTCTCCTGCGGTAGATGGTGAGACAACGATGGATTTGGTACTGCCCCCTCCGGCACGGGGAACGAAGATACCTTGCGCCAAAGTAAATGTTGATAAAGCTCGCTTCACCACGTCACGGGGTATAACTCTGCCATATAGCACGATTAAATCGTACCCGTACTACCGCTCGGTGCAGCTGGTTCATCTCTGCGCATTGATTCTCGGTCCGGAAGAGCTTGCCAAGTGTATACCGCAGGGCGGAGAAGAAGAGAAGGAAGAACTACCAAAAACTCCCCAAAAATCCGCCATGGGCAGCGCCACCAATGAGCCCGCGTCAGCTAAATAGGTGCCATCTTTTGCCACTGGGAAGTTACCCGCAACGCCTGCCGTAGCCAGGACAGACGCATTTTCTCATACGGTTGACCTGACCTCTGCGCCTATATCCTCGGCCAGGAGGAGTTCTTGAAGTGCGTCGTTTAATTCTGCAAGTAGAAAGCCGTCTCACACGTATCCAATAAAATCTTCTCCGGGCTCATTCAACCTATTCCTCATGCGTTAATGAGCCGAAAAAATCCGCGTCCCGCGAGCTCCGCTCGCCTCACTTTCCATATCGTAAATGGTAAATCGTACATAGGCAGGCCCCGCCTGCCACCGGGCGGCGTCTCACCGCCCCGCTCCGTCAAATTCCCGCGCCGCAGGCGCCTCACTTTCAAATCGTAAATCGTAAATCGTAAATGAATTAAATCGTAAATGAATGGGTTTTTTCTTGGGACGGACGTGGAGCTGTCCCGGGAACGTGCTCCGGCTCATTAGGTCGGTGATCTGCCGGTGGTGTAGGCTGTTCTGTATTGTCGCGTGGGCGTGTTGCAGCGCTTCATGAACTGCATCGAGCGAGAATAAAAGCGAGGGGAGGATGAGATTTCTGCTTGCATATCCGGCAGAAGATGCGAAAATGGAGCAAATGAGCAATCATGAGGATAAAGCGGATGGCGTGGGGCAAAGAGTGCCTAACGTATTTCGATGGGAGATGGTGCGCAAGGCATTACGAGCTGCAGAGGAGGGAGTCTATTGCTGGGATATTCAGGAGGGACAAATCTACTACACCGAGCAATGTTTGCGCATGATGGGCAGCCCGGTGAATGAACTTGCCCCCAATATCTTTACGGACACGGCAGCCATGATTCATGAGGAGGACTGCGCTTTTTTTCAGGCAGCTGTGCAAAAATACATGGAAAACTCGGGGACGGCGCCGCTGCGGGTGGAGGCGCGACTCAGACGACTGAAGACGCGCGGATGGAAGTGGATACGCGTGAATGGGTTGCTGGAGCGCGATGAAAAGAAGATGCCATTGCGCTTGGTGGGGGTGTGGGTGGACATCACACGCCGCAAGATGGCCGATATGCACGCGATGGAGGACCGGGATCTCTTCCGTACGCTCATCAATTACTTGCCGGACAACATTTATTTTAAGAACAAGGAGTCGCGATTTATCATGGCTAATGAAGCGACGGCGCGCAAGATGGGTGTGCCTACACCGTCAGATTTAATCGGCTGCCGCGATACAAACTTTCTTTCGGATGAGACCACGGAAATTGCTCGACGCGAGGAGTTGGAAATTATGCGCACGGGATTGCCCATTACAAACCGTGTGCACCGTGAAAAATGGAAGGGCGGAGAAAATTCATGGTGCAGGCTCTCCAAGTTCCCTTGGTATGCGTCCGACGGCAGTATCAAAGGCATTGTCGGCATCTCATCGGATGTGACAGAGCTGGTCGAAACGCAGCACCGCTTTCGGCGTATGGCGGAGCAACTTGATGAGCGCAATAAAGCCCTCGAAAAAGAAATCAGCCTGGCGCGTGAAATACAACAAGCTTTGCAGCCGGAACGAATCCCGCCTCGAGAATGGGAAAAAGAAGGTGTGAAGCGTCGCGCTCAGTTCTATCATGTGTATCGTCCCAGCGTGGGGGTGGCCGGGGATTGTTTCCACGTGTTCCCCGTGGGTGAATCAGCGGTGGGCATGCTTATCTGTGATGTGATGGGGCATGGTGTGCGTGCGGCGCTCATTACCTCAATGTTGCGTGGACTCATGGAGCAAGTGGCGGGCTTGGCGGATACGCCGGCGCTGTTGCTCTCCTCTCTCAACCGTCAGTTGTGTGGCATTTTCAGCAAGGCCAATATCACGATGTTTGCTACGGCGTGCTACTTGTATCTTGACCTGCAAAAGAGGCGGCTCACTCTTTCCGGCGCGGGGCATCCGGCCCCTATTGTCATGCCGCGTGAGGGACAGCCTGTGTTGCCTCCGCTCCCGCGTTCCCCTGCGTTGGGACTCATGGAAAATGCCATGTACCGCGAGAGCGAGTTGCGCTTGGAGGATGGCATGAGGGTGGTGCTTTACACGGATGGGTTGACTGAGGCGCGCAACGCCGCCGGTGATGAATACGGCGTTCAGCGTGTGATGGATCGTCTCGCCGCCCGTCATCCTGCCCATGTGGCGGAGATGATGATTGACATTTTGGTTGGCATGCGAGACTTTACGAAGACGGACGAGCAGGATGATGACATTTGCCTGCTCGGCGTCGAGTTTTCGGAGACGCAGCAGCCAGCGCAAACGCGTTAGGAAATGCGTTTGCTATTTGCGGTAGGCGAATGACAATTTACAAAGTTCGCGGTTTGCGGCGCGGGGTTGCGGAGCGAGAGCGGGGGGGGGGGGGTGTGGTAAAACCATGCGCGGAGGTGACGACAAAGCGGCGGGAAGAGCAAGCAGGAACTGCTCGGGCTGCTCCTTGACGATTGACGATGATCTACCGGCCGGAGAGTTTTTTCTGCTTTTTCGCTTCATCCAAATGCGTTTGCTCTGGAAGCTCAGTCAGAAGTTTGAGCACGAGCTTGCGGTCCGGCGAAGCCATCGGTATGCTCTCCAAGCGGTCAATGGGTATGTATTGCTCGGCGTTTTGAGGTGACATGTCACCCCTGGCGCGGTGCAGATGACGCGTCACTTTGTAGCGAGTGATGGCGTAGGTCTGATCGCAGATGTGGGGCAAAGATTGCGCGAGTTCACGCGGACGTCGCGGGAGTCTGTACATGCCGGCGTGCCGAGCGGTGGTCGGCTGCTGCTCCATGAGCAACCCATGTGGGGTGAGCTGCCAGATGTCCCAATGTTCCATCGTGGTGATTTGGCGCTTGGCAGCTTTCACGGGCAAAATCTCGGGGTGTTGCGCGTGGCAGAATGGACGTACCGGGCAGATGAGGCAGTTGGGTCTGCCGGGGATACAGATGCTTTGACCGAGCTCCATGAGGGCGGAGTTGTACGCTCGCGGATTGGAGCGATGCACGAGAACGGCCGCACGCTGTGCCATGTTTTTACGTCCGGCAGTGGAGTCAATGGGGGTCGGGTCATTGTAAATGCGGGCGAGTACGCGCGCTACATTGGCATCCACGAGCGGAGCCGGTTTGTTGTAAGCAAAGCTGAGCACGGCGGCAGCTGTGTAATCACCTATGCCCGGCAGGGCACGCAGCTTTGATTCTGACTGAGGAAAAACGCCGGCGTATTGCTCACATACGGCGCGAGCCGCCGCCTGCAGCGCGCGCACGCGCCGGTAGTAGCCCAGTCCCTCCCAGGAAAGAAGCGCGTCTTGCTCGCTTGCCTGGGCCAGGTGCGAAGGGGTGGGGTAACGCTGCATCCATGCTTCGTAACGAGCCAGCACGGTTGGGATGGTGGTTTGTTGCAGCATGACCTCGCTCACCAGAATGGCCCAAGGGTCTGTGGTGCGTCGCCATGGGTAATCGCGGCCATATTGCAGGAACCAGTTCACAAGGGTTTGCGCGAAGTCCCGACAGAAGTCAGCTGTTTTCATGGCTCGTGCTGGTCGTGTAGATGGAGATATCTGCATCGCTGCGGCCCAGCAGCTGTTGCGCGCGCATCAGAGCGCGGCGGGTAGACATATTGGGGTTCTTGGGCTCGAGGAGAAAGAAGTTGCTCTCGCCTGTCGGCACATTTTCCTGCAGCAGATCAAGCAGCCCGCTCTTGCGCAGGACGCGGTACACTTCTCGGCTGGCGCCGGAGAGGATGAGGTGGCGTCCCTTTTCGCGCGTGAAGCGCAGCAGCTCTTCGAGAGCGCATACGGAGGTCGCATCCAAATTGCGGGCGTTGCGCATGCGCAGGATAATGACGGCGAGCGAGGGATCTTCTGCGATGCGAACTACCTGTTTGCGGAAGAGATCAGCGGCGCCGAAGAAGAGGTCGCCCTCGACATGCACGATGGAAATTTGGGGAAGTCGTTGGGCGGTATCGCTCACTTGCAGCAAGGCGCCCCGGTCATCCATGGTGTACTCCACGAGTTCGGGCTTGGCTGCCTTGCGCAGGAAAAGCGATACGGAGATGACAACGCCGATAAAGATGGCTAGGTGCAGCGGCAGCATGAGCGCGGCGATGAAGGTGACGACGAGAGCCACGGCATCCCCCGGCGTGGAGCGGAAACAGATGCGCAGCAATTTGCGATCGAACAACGAGACGGCATTTGCCAACACCAGCGCCGCCAGCACGCTGTGCGGTATGCGGGAGATAAGCGGCACATTCGCCAGCACAAAGGTGATGCCCAGGCAGATGAGCCCGCAATAGACGCCCGAAAAGCGCGTTGCAGCGCCGGATTTGTAGTTGAGCATGGAGCGCGTGAGCGAGGCTGAGCAGGGCAGGGATGTGGTGAAAGCAGAGCCGATGTTGGCCATGCCCACGGCGAAGGTGTCCTGGTTCAGGTTGAGCGGCTCACCGGTCTTGGCGGAGATCGTTTTGCTCATGACAGTCTGCTCCAGCGTCGAGAGAAAGGCCACACCGATGGCAATGGGCAAGAGTTCTGCAAGATTTTGGGCAGCAGCGCTGATGGATGGAGGGGTGCACACGAGGTCGCTCATGGTAAAGTCGCGGAGCATGCGCACGTTCGCGAAGGCGCTGCCGAGTTCAGGCCTGGAGAGCGCCCAGTTCACCACGCCCATCACCACCAAGATCGTGGCAAAGGCCGGCAACCACTTCATGTAGCGTCGCAAGGGAATGAAGAGCAGGAAGGAAAGTGCGCCGAGCACCATCGGTTGCCATTGCGCTTTGTCGATGTTTTCCCATATGGCGCAACTCATGGAGAAAAACGAGCTTCCGGCATCCACATCGTGAATGCCCATCACGTAGCGCAGCTGGGAGGCGATGATGAGCGTGGCCGCACCTGTAATGTAGCCCACCAACACACTTCGACTGACAAATTGCAGCAATTCTGTGGCTTTCACAAAAGCTCCCACCACACACAGCACTCCTGCCATGAACACGATGAGCGGCACGTAGATGTGCGGACTAGCTTGGATGGCCGGTGACGCCGCCATCATGAAACTCGCCAGCATGAAAGCCGTGGCATTGCTCGGCCCGCTTACTGTGAGTGAACAACGCGTGAAGAGGGGCGCGAGGAAAGTACCCACCGTGGCTGCCATAATGCCGTAAATGCTGTCCAGTCCGGCCATGGCGGCAAATGCCATGCCCTGAGGCAGGCCGACAAGCGCCACGTCCATGGCCGCTTTCAGATCATGCCCGGCTTTGTCCCAGGTGTAGCCGGCAAAAGCGTGTCGCACGGGAAAGAGGTCAAAGGGACCACGGCGAACGAATTGGCGCAGGCCTCGCCAACCAATTCGAGCGCTGTGCTGCAAGCTCCCCATTTCTTGCGCATTCTATCACACCGGGCAGTCATGTCAAGCTGCGCGAAGCGCACGCAGCACGAGTAAATAATTCGGCTTGACATGCAAGGCGACTGTCCGTAATATGGAAGCAACGGTATGAATGAAATAATGATGATGGGGGCGATAGGGGGTGTACTCATGCCCCTTATGCTACATGCAGGCCGCGTGCTGGTGGTGCTTTGCGGGGCGATAGGGGGTGTACTCATGCTCCTTATGCTACTGCTGTGGGTAGCTGCCTTGGTGCGGTTGGGGAAACTGCGCGGGCAGAAAGCCGCTTTGGAGCTGGAAAAAGAATACTTCCATCGCGAACAAAGGCGGCAGGAGGATGAACTGCAGCAGCTCAAGCGTGCGCATGCCGATGAGCTGGCCGACTTGCGTCACGACTTTGAGCTGCGCAAGGCGGATATGGAGCGGCACTGGACCGATAGCCGCAAGGCTCTTGTGGAGGAATTCAAAAACCTGGCTGCGGAAACACTCCAGGAGCGCAGCAAACAGCTCAAAAGCGACAATCGCGAAAGCATGGGAAACTTGCTCGCTCCTCTACACATTGAACTTCAAAAATTAGCGTTTAATCTTAAGGAGCTGGATAAGAATGGGGTACGTCATACTGAGCGTATGGAGACGGTGGTGCGTGAACTGCTTTCTCAAACCCAACAGATAGGTAGAGATGCCGTCAATCTGACCAAGGCGCTGAAAGGCGAATCTAAAACGCAGGGTAACTGGGGAGAGATGATTCTGGAGAAGATGCTGGAAAGCAGCGGTTTGCAGCGAGATGTGCACTACCGTCTGCAGGAGACCCTGCGGGATTCCGAAAGCGGCAGTACCTATCGTCCGGATGCCATCGTTCTGTTTCCTCATGAACGCGGCATGATTATCGACTCAAAAGTTTCATTAACGGCTTACAGTAATTATATTGGTGAGGATGATGAGGCGAAGAAAAAGGAATACTTGGAGGCACATGTGCGCTCTGTGCGCAAACATGTCGATGAATTGGCACAGAAAGATTATTCTACGTTGCGCAAGGAGGGGATGCTGCGTGACAGTGTGGAAAGTGTACTCATGTTCATCCCGAATGAATCGAGCTATATTGCTGCGGTACAGGCAGACCGTGGGCTGGTCGAATATGCTCTGCGGCAGAAAGTGCTGTTGGTCGGCCCCACAAATCTGGGTATGGCGCTGAAGATGGCACACCACCTGTGGCTCAACGAGGCCCGATTGCAAAATGTGGAGAATATCTTTTCGCGCGCTAAGCTGCTCTACGACAAGTTTGCAGGATTTTACGATGATTTTTCTCTGATTGAAAAAAGGATCGGCGAGCTGCAAAAGGCGTATTCACAAGCCAAGAGCAAGGGTTTCGAAGGGCAGGGGAACTTCCTCTGGCAGTGTCGTGAGTTGGAAAAAATGGGCGTGCGTCCGCGGACAAACATTGGTGTGGATTCTGATGATACCGCCATCCTTTCCGATCTTGCGCTGCTCTCTTCACACGACGCACACTCAATCTCCAAATCATAAATGAATTAAATCGTACCTCGTACCTCGTACATAGGCGGCGTCAGCCGCCTACGGCTTCGCGAGCTCCGCTCGCCGAATTTTGCAAATCGTAAATCGTAAATCGTAAATCGTAAATCGTAAATCGTAAACGGTTAATTTGAGGTGTTAAAATACGGGGGACTGCGATA
>CANPYO010000035.1 GCA_947588645.1 uncultured Akkermansia sp.
TGTGACCGAAGTAGCGCTCGTAATGAGGCAGGAGGGAATCGACGTTGATGCTGCGTTGTTCCAAATCCATAACGCTCTATTTCTAGCAGATTGTGAGGCCGATGTAAAGGAAGAAATGGGGTGAATCAAGGCAAACGCATTAGAAAATGCGTTTGCCTATGTACGATGTACGATTTTCGATGTACGATTTGCAAATAATGCGCAGCTGAGCTGCGGGGATGCGGAGCAGGAGCGACGCGGAATTTGAAAGCCGTGCGCGGGCGTAGTTACAAAGCGACGGAGACGGGGCGGCGAGACGCCGCCTATGTACGTTGACCCACATCCAAATCGTACATCATAAATGAGCAGTCGCAGGGCGGCTGCTTGGGGCTGTCAGCAGTTTTGTGTTATTTATTAATAATGTGCGTGTTGCGCAGATTTTTCGGATCATTAATGTACGCTGTGATTCCTTTAGAGCCATCATCATGATGACCGCTGGTTATCACGGTTTTTTTATACGTATAAACGGTGATATCAGTCAATAAGAGCATTTTCTCTATTGATTGACTTCTCTCCAATGCGGTTGCCCTAGGGTCAGCGGAGCATGTGGAGAGCCTTTCGGGTTGCCGCAAGTGCGCGCTCAATGTCATCGGATTGGTTGTAGAGAGCCACAGAAAAGCGCGTGGTGCCGGTGATGCCGAGGGCGTGCATGAGCGGCTGGCAGCAGTGGTGTCCGGTGCGCACGGCGATATCCATTTGATCCAACAGGGTGCCCAAATCGTAGTGGTGTACGCCGGGAACGTGGATGGAAACAAGTGAGCTGCGCGGGGCAGAGCCGCCGAGCAATTGCACGTCCGGGAGCTGCTGCAAGCCTTCGCAGAGCTCGCGCATCAGAGCCTCCTCGTGCGTATGGATGGCGGGCAGACCGAGGTGTTGCACGTACTTGAGGGCCTCCGCCAGCATAATGTTGCCGCAGATATTGGGCGTGCCTGCCTCGTATTTGAAGGGGAGGTCGTTGTAGGTGGTGTGAGCAAAAGTGACTTGGCTGATCATTTCACCACCGCCTTTCCACGGGGGCAGAGCCTCCAGCAGATCCTCGCGTCCCCACAGGGCGCCGGTGCCGGTAGGGGCGTATATTTTGTGACCGGAGAAGGCAAAGAAATCGCAGCCGAGTTGCCGAACATCCACGGCCTCGTGCGCGACACTCTGAGCCCCATCGATAAGCACCAGAGCACCGGCATCATGAGCGGCTCGCGTGATCTCTTCCACCGGCAGGCGCAGCCCCAGAGCGTTGGAGATCACGGGTACGGCCACCACGCGTGTGCGCTCGCTGAGCATGCTGAGGTAGGCAGACATATCGAACTGCAGCTCCGGAGTGAGCGGAATGGGAAGAACCTTGGCTCCCACGCGCTCGCCGAGCATCTGCCAAGGGACGATGTTGGAATGGTGCGCATCAGTCGAAATAAGCACCTCATCCCCGGCGCGGACACGTTTGGCGCACGCGAGCGTCTGCGCCACCAAGTTAATACCCTCCGTGCAGCCGGAAGTGAAGAGAACCTCGCGCGGCGAAGCGGCATGCAGGAAATCGGCTACCGCACAGCGGGCGGCCTCATGAGCCTCTGTCGCAGCTCGGCTCAGACGGTGGGCGCCACGGTGGACATTGGAGTTGATGGTGGTATAGAAGCGGTGCAGGGCATTCAGCACGCAGGCGGGCTTTTGGGTGGTGGCGGCGTTGTCCAGGTACACCGGCGCATCGGGCGCGGCAAAGAAGGGGAAGTCGACGCGTGCATTCATCAGACGTGGCCTCCTTTCAGGTGCTCAGCCATGCAGTGAGCCTGCTCGGGTACGTATTCCTTCCACTGCTCATCGCCCTCGTTGATCATGCGGACGATGTCGCGAGGGGTGCGAGTGAGCAATTTTTGGTTGAAATAGGGAACTTCCACGATGCTGCCATTCTGCATGAGGTGCATGTAAAGGAAGCGGTACTTCTCGGGTGGGCGGTAAGTGCCGGCGGTGACGAATTCGCCGCTGGTGCGGTTGATCCAGGGGGTCACATAGCACTTAGTCTGGCTCAGGAAGATGTGCGCCATGCTGCCCAAAATGCCGCCGGGCATATCCGCCGCCCATTTCTCTTTGAAAAGCTCGTGCAGCAGACCGATCGAAAGGGCTATGGCCACCGGCTCCTTTGTGTACTGGTTGAGCAGGGTGGAAATGCGGTGGAAGTGCGTGATATTGGTCACCATCACGGTCTTGCCCAGCTCAGCGAGAGCATCCACGCGATCCAGGAAGTCCAGAAGATCCACCTCTTCCCCACGCAGGAGATTGGAGAGGGAGATTTCGCAGATGTCCACCTCGCGCTCTCGCTGCTCGGGGGTGAGTTCGGAGCAGAACTTGTTGCGCACGCTGTCCATCATTTCCAGGTGGATATGGCAAAGAGGCAGAAAGCTGCCACGCATGAGAACGATGGGGCGCTTGTAAAGAAAATCGCTGGGTTGTTGCACGGAGTTGTCCTCGGGGCGGAAGAGTGTGGCCTCCGAAAGTCCGCTGCGTACGAGTTGGAGGGCGAGAATGCGGTTGTCAAACATGCCGAACCCATTGCCGGAAAAACGCATGAAGTCCACTTCATACAAGCTTCGATCTAGGTTCTCGCCCACGCAGCGCACGAACTCCTCCATCCGGTCGCGCTTGTAGAAAAGAGCGTAGAGCAGGTTCACGCCGAGGATGCCCAGCACGCGCTTCTGCACTTCCTGATCGGGGACGATGAGGCGCACGTGCACGACGAGGTCGCTGGGTGGTGCACCGGGTTTGAGTTGGAAACGTATGCCGATCCAGGCGGCCCAGGGGCCGTTATCCTTGTAGCCCTTGCATTTGGCCGTATTGCAGAAAGAGAAGAAACGGGTGTTGCTGCCGCGTTTTTCGCCCAGGCGGTCAATGAGCTGGTCGTACTCGTACTCCATCATCTGCTTGAGTCGTTCCTCGGACACGTAGCGGCGCACGGACCCGTACAGCGTGTCGCTCACCGTCATGTCGTACGCCGAAATAGTCTTGGCCACCGTACCGGCAGCGCCGGAGGAGCGGAAGAACCAGTTGGCGGTTTCCTGCCCGGCGCCAATTTCGGCGAAGGTGCCGTAGAAGGAGTCATCCATGTTGATGAAAAAGGCCTTCTCTTGGGTGGCGGCCAGGGTTTGAAAGTCGGTGGACATGATGGGTGATTCAGAGTTGAAGAGGCATGGTGGGCAAGTAGCGAAGCGGAAGCGGCATACGCAGCTCAATGTTGGTGTCGATTTGAGCGCGCTCTGGGGTGTCCGGAGTTTCATCGGCCGGCAGAGCGTCTTCTTCCGCCGCCACTTGGGATTCGTTGGAGTCGTTTTGCAGATCGCGGTACTTAGGATTGAGCGCGAGAGCGCAACCGTAAGGATCATGCCCAATGAGAGCAATCCCCTTCGGCAATACCGGCGCTATGGGCAAGACCCGTGAAAAGACGTTTTGCCCACGGTTATCGAGCAAATCGCGTAGGGATGGGCTCCCGTCCCCATGCACGGTGCACGAGCTCAGCGTGACATCGCCTTTGGGAAAATACTCCACATAGGTGGGGCGCACATAACCGGGTTTGCCACCGGAGGTTGTGGATTCGTAGCAGAAGTTCGTGGCCACTTGCCCGCTATATTTGCATATCTCCACAGATTCTACATCCGGCGGCGGCAGAATCGCTTTGTCCTCGTATTTACCGTCAGCGGCGCGCAGCACTTCCCCGAGAACCGGGCCGCACACATCGGTCGCAAAGGCTTCCGGGTACATGGCCTGGCGATCATTGAGGTAGCCGATCCACACCCCGCAGGTGAGGGAAGAGGTGTAACCGAAGAGGGAGGCATCAGCAAAGTCGTAGTTGGTGCCACTCTTTACGGCGCCGTTGAATGGCGTCGGCAAATAAGGAAGCATACGCGTGGCAGAGCCCTCCTTGAGCGATTCCTGCATGATGGAATGCAGGCGGAACGCCGTGCACGGGGAGGTGCTGTTGTACATGCGCGAGGAGAGGTGCAAGGGGTTTTCCCAGAGGATGGTGCCCTTGCTGTCCGTGACCTTGGTAATGATGTAGGGCGTAATGGGGCGCTTGCCGCAGTTGGGGAAGATGGTGTAGGCCATCACCATTTCCTTGAGCGAGGCGGGCTCGGTTCCCAAGTACACACGCGGATAGTACGTGGGGCGTGCCTCGGTACTGTCCGGGTTGCGCGGCGGCGGGGTGATGCCGACCTTCATGAGAGTGTTGATGAAGGGGCGCGCCGCCCGGTTGGTACGTGAGCTCAGCGCCATGCCAAGCCGTGCTGCCGCGGCGATTTTAGACCATTCAAGAGCTTGGCGAGCCGTCACGGAATCCATGTAGCGCCCTTTGGCCACCTCCATACCCCACTCGCCCAAGATGCCTTCTGACCCGCCAATACCTGCCAGGCGGTTGTCCATGGCGTCATCCACCAATCGGGAGCATGGGTTGTAGCCGTTGTCAAAGGCGCACATGTAAAGGAAAGGCAGAAGAGCAGTGCCCATGGGACGTTTGCCGCTCTCGATGATGTCGAAGTTGTCGCGCTCAAAGTCTCGCCCTGCAACGTATACGAGCGTGGCGCCTGTCTTGTTATCCACAGCATACACCGCGCCGTCCAAGTAGCGGTGGCGGTCATTTTGCGGGTCGCGCGAATCAGCGTAACGGGTGTGGTTGTAGTCGGCGCGTTCCTCGATGGCGAGCAGCTGCTGTTGCAGGGCTTGTTCTGCGGCACGTTGCAAGTCTGCATCGATGGTGGTATGGATGCGGATGCCGGCGCTTTTCACAATTTCCTCCCCGCGTTCCGGGTTATCGTAGAGGCTGATGGCTTTCTGCTGCACGAGAGCATGCAGGAAAGAGGTGTGGCGGCGCAAGGGTTTCGGATTCACCCCGAGCGGCTGTTTTTTGACGCGTTCAGCCTCCTTGAGACTCAAGTAGCCGGAGCGCTGCATGCGGTCGATCACGTCATTGCGCCAGCGCATGTTGAGTTCCGGGTCACGGATGGGGTTGTAGTTTTCGGGGTTTTTGATGAGTGCAGCCAAACTGGCGGATTCTCGCACAGTGAGGTCGCGCGGTTCCTTACCGAAGTAGCCCAAGGCGGCCGCTCGGATGCCGTAGTAGCCTCGTCCGAAATAGATGCGGTTCAGGTAGAATTCGATGATCTGGTTCTTGTCGTAGCGTTTCTCCAACCGCTGCGCCAGAAAAATTTCCACGACTTTGCGTTCGTAGCGCGTGCCGCCGCGCACCAGGGTGCGACGCTCCAGATCGTAAGCGTTGCGCGCCAACTGCTGTGTGATGGTAGACGCTCCCTGGTTGGCGCGACCATGCGAGAATACAGCTTCTTTCAAGGCGCGCAAAATCCCCATGGGATCGTATCCCTTGTGGGTCCAGAACGTTTTGTCCTCCTGCGCGACCAGGGCATCGAGCATGCTGCGTGAGATGTCGTTGATGGTCACGTAGCTGCGATTCTCGTCAAAGATCCGCCCGATTTCACGCCCTTTGCAATCGTAGATGATGCAAGGGTGATCCAAGTTGTTGACGTCTTCCAGGTTGAACTCGTCCGCCCAGCGGCTGTACTTGGATGTCACCATCGCGAAAACCACGTACGCCAATCCGGCGCACAGCGCCACCATCACCAGCCCCATGAGAAGCAGGCGCCATAACGCTCTGCGCCACCCGCCGAAACGCTTGGAGCCACCCCTCTTCTTACGCGTCCCTACTCGCTGCCCTTCAGCCATAGCGCGGCGGTGCAGATATTCATCATCCAACGCCACTACGCGGGTACCTTATCACAATCTCCCCCTCTTTTCAAGTCCCATAACCCCGGGCAACTGCATTAGAGAATGCGGTTGCTATTTACGATGTACGATGTGTGATGTACGATTTGTTGATAGTGCGCGCGTTGTGTGGGGAAGGAGAGTGAGTGCGGGTGGATATATTCTGTTAGTTGCAGTCCCGATTTTGCCTTGACTTGGAGATGGGTCGGTATGAAAATGGAGAGGTTATGATGCGGCATGATGTCATATTGGTGATTTTGGCGATGGTGGGACTGACCGCTGCGCAAGAGGCGCCCAATCCCTTCCCCCTGCCACCGGCTCCTGCACCTCAGCCTGTTGCAGAGCCCGAGAACGTCCCTGATAAAGAATCTGCTTCGGCTGTTCCGGAGACACCGACCCCGGAGGGAGAAGGAGCCTCTATGCCACAGAACCGGCAGGAAGCGGATCCGACGCCTGCTCCACAACCCCAGCCGGAGGACAAGCGGCAGGCAGAACAGCCGAAGGATCAGCAGCAGTTGGAGGAACAGCCGAAGGAACAGCAAGCGGATCCGAAAAAAGGGGAGGACGTTTCTGACAAAGAATCTGCGAAGCCAACGACCCCGGAGGAGGAAGGGGGCTCTGTGCCACAGAACCGAGAGGAAGTGGTGCCGACGCCTGCTCCACAACCCCGGCCGGAGGACAAGCAGTTGGCGGAGCAACCGAAGGATCAGCAAGCGGAGCCAAAAAGAGAGAAAGACGTGACGGCAGCGTACCGCGGCATTGTGAAAATAGAAGTAGCCAACCGTGTTCCGGATTATGGAACGCCGTGGAACAGCGGACAATTCGGGCGCGGAACAGGCACGGGCTTCATGGTAGCGCCGGGGCTTTTCATGACAAATGCGCACGTGGTGGCAAATGCCCAGCGCATCCACGTATCGCCGTATGCGGATGCTCGCAAGATACCAGCGAGAGTCAAATATGTGGCGCATGACGCTGATTTGGCGTTGGTTGAAGTGGCGGATGCAGCGGCGTTCAAGGATGTGCCGTATCTGGAGTTCAGCGAGACCATGCCCAAGTTGGAGGATGAGGTGCGGGCGATAGGCTACCCCATTGGAGGGGATCGTTTGTCTGTGACGCGAGGCATCATTTCGCGCATTGATACGATAGCCTATGCCCATCCTCAGAATGAATCGCACTTGATTGTGCAGATAGATGCAGCTGTGAACCCGGGCAACAGCGGAGGACCGGTGTTGATGGATGACAAAGTGGTGGGCGTGGCCTTCCAGGGCTTGCGACAGGCAAACGCCACGGGCTACATGATCCCTCTGCCGGTGATACGCCGTTTCCTGAAGGATGTGGAGGACGGTCATTACGACCACTATGTGGAAATAGGCGCAGACTTTTTCCCCATAGAAAATCCCGCTATGCGCAAACACTACAAGCTGGCTGACGATGCTATGGGCGCCGTCGTGGCGGATGTGGTGCGTGGCGGCAGCAGCGACGGCAAGTTACGGGTCGGAGATGTGGTGCTGGCTGTGAACGGGCATGCCGTGGATGGCTCGGCCATGATTGAGCTGGACGGTGAGCGGGTGAAGCTGGAAGAGATAGCTGAGCGTTCCTTCCGCGGGGATGAACTCGTCTTCCGTATTTTGCGCGCAGGCAAGGAAATGGAAGTAAAGATCTCCCCGGAACCTCTGCCGGCCAACAGCATCATGGGCAGGGAGTTCGACCGCATGCCGCGTTACGTGCAGTTTGCCGGGCTTGTGTTTCAGCCGTTGCAGGTTGACGTCATCAGCGCCCATTCTCTGGATCCGAATGACTTTATCGTGGAAATGGATGATTACATACGCCGCGGGGGCGCGCTGAAAAAGGAGGATATCGTGGTGATGACCAATGTGCTGCGGGACGAAGTGAATACGAAGTTCGACTTCTTCGGCAGCGGCATTGTCACAAAGGTAAATGGGGTTGAAGTGAAGGGGCTGCGCCACCTTTACAGTCTGCTTTTTCCCGAAAATGGGGAACGGGAATCGGAGTTCACTGTGATTGAGTTCAAAAATGCAGAACGCCCCTTTGTCGTGGAGAATGCTGCGCTGCAAGCGGCTCACGATCGTATCCGTGCCATGTACAATGTGCCGGATAATGCTCATTTGGATGAACACTGAAAACAACTGATGAAAATGATGGGAAAGATTACTTTTGGATGTGCGCTGTTGGGTGTGGCCCTCCTGGGCGCGTGCAAGCCGACGCCGCGCACGGCAAATGACCATCCTCGCAAGGCGGAAACAGAATCTGCCACCGAGCCGTCTTCTACTCAACAGCAGTCTCAGGAGAACCCGACTCCGGCTCTTCTCCAGCCTTCCGTTGAGCAGCCTGCCGGCCTGCTGAAGGTTTTTGTGGTGAGCCGCGCATACAGCCCGCTTCGCCCCTGGGAGATGGAGGGCGACAAGACGAATTCGTCCATGGGTGTGTACTTGGGGAACGGGCGAGTTCTGACAACGTCGGAAAATTTACCGACTGCGACGTATGTGGAGATTCGGTTGCCGGATCAGTCGCAAGCGGTTCCGGCTCGGGTAGTCAAAGTGGATGCCGATTTGGGGCTGGCCCTGCTCACAGTGCAGCACGAGAAAGACGCGAGTATCTTCGATGGCATTCGCGCGCATGAGGTTGGTGCGCCCGTGAAGTTGGGTGATGTGGCGCAGGTACACAGCTTGGTTAATGATGTGACGCCGGTGCAGGCGGATGTGAGGGCTGAGAGCGCCAACACGGATGAAGCGCAGGTGCCGCTTGTGACGATGCGCGCGGGCTCCCCCTTGCCTCAGAACATGGAAGATGGACTGCCCGTGCTCAAGGATGGGCGCGTTGTCGGGATGGTGGTGAGTTACAAAGCCAGCAATCAATCCCTGAATGTGGTGAATGCTGAGCTTATTCGACGATTTTTATTGCAGGAGCCGGAGGTTTCCGGAGTTCCTGTGTTGGGTGGTAACTTTGTTTCGCTCAACGACCCGGTCTTTCGCAAGTACCTGAAGCTGGATCCCAAGCAGGGCGGACTCTACGTGAGCGAGGTAGAACCATCCAGCTCACTCGCCGCAGCCGGTGTGCGCGCCGGGGATGTTTTGGTGTCGGTGGAGGGCGTGCCGCTGGATGCCGTGGGCAATTGTAAACACCCTATTTACGGTGTCATCAATGTGTCGGGATTGATTCGCAGCCTCAAGCCCTGCGGGGAGTGCGTGACATTGGGCATGATGCGCAACGGCGAGGCATATCAGGCGACAGTGCCGTTGAACCGCGATGCTGTGGAGAAATCGCTGCTGCGCAGAGAAAAACCCGGTACTCCGCCGCGCTACATCATGTGGGGAGGTCTTCTTTTCCAACCCCTTACGGCAGACTACCTGGATACGTTGGAACGTCGAGCCGGTTCACTTCCCATCTCCTTTGTGCGCGTGCGCGAGGGCGAAAAAAAGCTCGTGGAGCAGGGTGTTCAGGAGCCTGTGGCCCTCACCTTTGTGATACCTATGCCGGCCACCCTCGGTTATGATACGCTCGGCTTTTGTCGGGTGACTCACGTGAACGGCGAACTCGTCCGATCTTTTACCCAGTTCGCCGACTTGCTGGATGCTCCTACCCCGGATGGCTCTGTCCGACTCACCATTGATCGAGCTCCGTACAACATTTATCTGGATCGCCGGACAGTGGAGGAGAGCAACGACGTTCTGCGCCGTCGTGTCATCCATACGCTGCGCCGGACATCCGCTGAGCCGCACACGATGGCTCCGGAGGATGACAAACCTTAACAAAATCATATTAAGGCTTTGGCTGGTAAAACTAAAGCCCTGAAAACGGACGGACTGACGTAAATAAGGCTTGCCAGACAAGCTGAGAGGTGTATCATTTATGCGCACGGAGTGTGGCTACCCGTTAAGCGGGGTTATGCAAGTCTGAATACAGACAGGGGAGCGCTCCACAAATCACACCAATACACACAGCACAGCGCAGTTCCGGGTATCGTATGCGGATTCGATTGCTGTGAACATACCGAAAAGACCATGTCAGAACATTACACGCAAGGCCGGCAGGGGCAGGGTGCCCGTAACCGCCGCCGTTATCATTCCAATCGCAATTATCGTCACCGCATGCCGCGTCCCGAAGCGCCTAAACCTTCGTTATTTAAGCGCGTTCTCTCCTTCTTCGGCTTCGGTAAAGGCAAGGGCAAGGATGGGAAGGGCAAATCAGTCAGAGGCACGAACAACCAGCCGGCTCAGAAGGTGCGCGTGGCTCAACCTCGGGGGCTGCACACGGGCAATCCTGCCGCTGCCTCTAAGAAGTCACGTCGCCGTCCCGCGTCGACTCCGCCCACCGAGAATGGGCGCCTCTATGTGGGTAACCTCTCTTTTGAGACCACTGAGCCGGAGCTGGAGGATTTGTTTAAGGGCTTTGGACGCGTCCGAAGCGTCGAGATTATCTACAACTCGCGCACGTATCGCAGCAAGGGCTACGCCTTTGTGGAAATGGAGGAACTTACGGATGCCAAGCGTGCCGCAGAGGAGCTGCACGGGCAGCCCTTCATGGGGCGTGAGCTGCGTGTGAGTGCAGCCAGTGAAAGGAATGAACACGGCGACGATGAGCGCGCTGCAGAGCCCGCCGCTAAGGCAACGGATCGCGATGAGCAAAATGCGGAGGATGTTGCTTTCGGCGAGGAAGTTGTCGTTACACTGCCTGAAACGGAGCCGGCCGCTGAAAAGCCGCAGGCTTGATAGATTCCATAACCCGGGGGATGAGATGAGCCGCAAGCTCTCTCTCCCCCGCTCCCTTTTACGTGCACCATGTCAATAGCGGAGAGACTCCAAGAGGTACGTGAGCGTATTGCGCGGGCAGAGGCTCGCGCCGGGCGCACTCCGGGTAGTGTGCAGCTGTTGGCAGTGAGCAAGACTTTTCCCGCTGCTGCTGCCCAGGAGGCCTATGATGCCGGGCAGCGGATTTTCGGCGAAAATCGTCTGCAAGAAGCCTTGGAAAAAATTCCGCAGCTTCCGGAGGATGCCGTCTGGCACATTATCGGCCCTTTGCAGCGCAACAAGGTGCGCAAGGCATTGGAGGCAGGCGTAGCACTCATCGAAGCGGTGGATTCTCTGCGCACGGCGGAGACTATTTCGCGCATTGCCGGCGAGCTGGGGAGAACTGCGGCGATTTTGCTGGAGGTGAATATCGATGGCGAGTTGAGCAAGCACGGCTTCTCTCCTGCCGATTTGATGGCGGCGTGGGAACAGATCTCTGCCTTGGCGCATGTGGAGATACGAGGGTTGATGTGTATCCCCGCACCGGTGGAAGACGCTCAGTTGGCACGCCCTGCTTTTGCGGCTTTACGCAGATTGGCGGAAGATTTGCGCTCGAGGGGACCATTCCCGCTCCCGGTTCTGTCCATGGGCATGAGCCATGATTTTGAGGAGGCTATTGAAGAGGGTGCCACCGAGGTGCGTGTCGGTTCCTGTATTTTCGGCGCACGCGCCTATCCCGTTGACCTCTCATGAGTGAAGACTTCAACGAATTCAACAGCTGGGACTGCGGAGGCGCCGCAGCCATGCTTGCCGTGGTTCCTGCAGTTTTCTACTTTGTGAACTCGGAGCATGATCTCGCGGGCACTGCCATTATGGCGAGCATTGCTGTGGGAGTCGGGCTTTTTATCTTCGTTGTGGCACATCTCACGGATAGCCGATTGGTTGGTCGCATCCTCCAGCTGATCGGTATTCTGCTCTGCATCGGCTACTGGGTTTTTGCCATCCACATGTGGAGTACCAATTCCAAATTCTCTCCCCCCGATCCGGCCGACATTCCCGCCGACAATCCCAAGGCAACCGCTTTTTTTTAATGCGTTTGCCGCGATTTTTCGTGTCATCGAGATTGACTCCTTTTATTTTTGGTCATACAATGAGCTGACCGTTGGTTTTTTCTCACACGGTTACGGGTTGGGAATTTCTTCCCGCCCTCTCAACCATACGAGTCAATTGCGGAGCCGCCACCCAGGCGGGGCACATGAAGCTCTGACATCGTAACGGGGCTTTCCCCCTAGTCTATTTACGAGCCGCCATGTACCGGGGATAGAGGTTCTAGTTCCTCTATCCCTCTCTCCGCGACTGCGGTTGCCCCGTGATTAGTTCTTGAAGAGGTCGGCATGATGTGATATATTGCGGACGGTAGGCTGACGACTGTCGTTTGCCGATTCCCAAATGGAGGTAAGAAAGCGATGAAACGAGTGATTCTCAGTATACTGCTGGCCGCCGGAGTGTACGGCGGAGAAATGCCTGTGATGGACAGCCTGGAGAGTGCGCTTCCGGTTGCGAAACGGGATGGACGCACCATTCTCCTGAACTTTACGGGCAAAGAATGGTGCCCTGCTTGCATTCACCTGCGTACGAAAATATTTGCTTCTGATGAGTACAAGAATCAAGCCGGGGATCGCTATGTGGAGGTCGAGGTGATTTTTCCCCGACGGCCTGAGGAGGCTTCCGATAAAGAGAAGCTAAGCGCCAACGAGCAAATGCTCGACGAATACCATATCACTTCCGGTTTCCCGACCATGGTGCTGCATGACGAAAATGGTTTGCCCTTCGCCACGGTGGTGGGCACGCGTCGAACCCCTGCAGAGTTCATCGCGACTCTCGAAAAGGCGCAGGAATTGCGCAAACAGAGGGATATTTTGTTGGCACAAGTCGAAGGAAAGCAGGGTATGGAGCGCGCTGAGGCCTTGGCTGAAGCTATGCGGGTTGTTCCGGAAAATTTGCGTTTCAAGTACACGGACATCGTGAATGAAATTAACGAGCTCGATCCTGAGAATACCCTAGGTTTCAAAAATGTGCTTGTGGCTCCGAAGCTTTACAAGCAACAGCTCGGAGCTCTCTTTCAACTTGCGCAGAGTATTGATGATATGAGTCCGGAGGGGTTGCAAATGCAGGCGCAGCGCATGCAGGATTTTATCCAAAACACCCCGGATTTGCAACCTGAGGTGGCGCAACTGGCCTGGCGCATCAAATCGGAGATACACGCGCTGAGGCGTGAGTACCCGCAGATGTATGCAGATCTGCAACGAGCCGTTGATGCCGCCCCAAACTCTGGTCTTGCCCCTCGTCTGCGCGCCGGCATGGAGAACTATGAGAAAAATATCCGCCCGAAACTGGAGGAAGCGGCTTCACGTGAGAAATAGTCACGTATTCTTTCTCATGCAGTCGATATGGTAAAGAAGCTGCTCTTCCTGCTCATTGCCACCGCCGCATTCGGTACGGCGAATCCTGTGCCGCTACAAAGAGATGCGGAGTGGCCTTGGTGTCGTTCTGCGGTGGTGGCTGATGGAGTGGAGATTCTGCTGACCTCGGGAGGCAGCGGGGTGTCTGTTCACGGTCTGGTGGTGTGCAGCAGGCAGGGAGGACAGCGCGTTGTGCAGCATTTCATGCCGGGCATTTATCACCACCCGGGCGGTGCGAAAACCAACCCGAAAACAGTGGATTACGCAGATGGCAAATTTTCGCTATACAACGGGGCAGGTGAGTTGCTTATTGCCGTTCCCATTGAGAACGTATCGGATGAGAAAACCGTCGATAGTTCTGCCCAGTATCGATTTGCTTTCGCGTGCGTGGCGGGGGGCTTCGATCCTCGTGCCGACCATCGGAGGGAGGATAAACAGCAACAGGAGGAGCTTGGCAGGCAGATACTCGCTGCGGACCATGGACATTTTACCACCTGTCCGCTGATTTCTGCCGGTGACAGCGTGCGGGCACATGTCGGCGTATGCTCGGGTGACGGGCAGAGCATATACCGCGTCCAAGTGTGGAAGACGATGGGAGATTCCCTTTGCGCCACCACTTACTACGCCGCGAGCGACACGCGCTATACGGGCGGTTACGCGTGCGATGCTGCTGTGGTGCTCACCCGTCATGACAGCGGGGGAGAGATGAAGGCCCTCATCATCGATTTATCCCATGAATTGGCGCTGCTGGGGTACAGCATGGATGGGCGAGCGCCGAAGGAGAACAAGAGTCGCGGTCAAGGAGACCACAGGCATGCGACCACAACGGGGGATCGCTCCCTTGAGGAATGCACAGCAGGGCGCGGGAATGAATGGCACCATGATGGTTATGGGGGCGTGTACCTGAAGCTCGACTCATGCGAGGGGCGCCCATGGGTGTGGAGCTACGACTCCAGGACCATGCAGTGCGATGTGAAGCAGGCGGATTCCCGCCCCAATGAGCCGCATGAGGAGAACCATGCCGTCCCGGAGAAGGTGCAACTACGCAAAATCCCCTTCTATGCCCAGTCGCAAACATACCTCCCGGTGCAGCGGGAAAACGAGCTTCCTGTCCGAGAGGAAATAGCCGAGATGTCTCCTCAGTGGGTGCGCTACGATGAGTTCAAGACGCGTGCGCAGGAGAAATTGGACGCATTGGCAGAGCTGCACGAATTGGCGGAAGATATCGATGACCGGGATTCCGCCTATTTCCTGATGATGGCACTGATGATGGGGGAGAGTGGTTTGAGCGAAAAGACCGTTTCCTACGATGTACACGCGGAGCAGCTCGACGCAGGACAAAAGCGGGAGGTGACTGAGCTCAAGACACAGCTGTTTCTTGCCCATGCCGAGGCATGCACCGCTGTGCGTGCAGCGGCGCAGAAAATTATCGCTTCGCAGGGCTATGGCGACTCTCTCATTTGCGACTTTTTCACGGATTTCTGCGAGAACATGCAGTCGTATGACGATACCGACGAGTGACGGGTCGGCTCCATGGAATGAAACTCCGATGGCGCCCATGCAACTAAGGTTGCTATGTACGATGCACGATTTGGAAAGTTCGCGCACCTGCGGCGCGGGAATGCAAAGCAGAAGCGAACGGGATGTGAGGGAACCGTGCGCGGGGTGGTTAGAAAGGTTTCGAATTTTGCGGAGCCGTGTCCCCGGCTTTGCTACATCGTACATCGTACGTAGGCGCCGTTCGGCGCCTAGGGCTTCGTGTTGGGAGCACTTTTTTTCTTAGGACGGATTTACGGTTGCTCTGAGAAGTCTGTTTTTTGGCTTGCCAGAGAGGAGGGAAGGGATTAAACTGACGGGGTATGACGAAGGGATTTTTTTTGTTCGCGGCTCTAGGCATTTCGGGAGCCTTGGCAGTGGAGACTCCGCCCGCCATACCGGATGGGCAGATCACGTATGACGAGGTAAGCTATCAAGATGGCTCATCGGAGTTGCCGGCAGAATTTATGGAACCTTCTCCCGCTCCCGGCGGATACGACGCGCTGGTAGCCCCGGCGGAAACTTCACCCTCCTCCACTCCCAACACGGTGATAGACCTGATGCTCTACGCCAGCAACTATCAGGTGCGCGGCATGGGGGTGACAGATGACTTGAGCAAATACGGTACATCTCACTTGTACGCTTCTCACACTTTTGCCAACAAAAATATGTTCCGCAAGGGGATTCAACATCGTTTGCACGGCATGGCCGGGGTGATTTGGGATGCCTCTAGTCCGTTGGGGGATATCATGCAATTTGAGGCAGGGTACGCCATCGGGAAAGAGGTGCTGCCTAATTTTTTGGTAGAAATCGGATATAATTTCAAGCGCGGTGGTTTGGAGGGTCTGATGGCAAGAAGATTTGACGAGTGTTCGCACCGTTCGACTCAGGAATTTGTCCTGACTGCCCGCTTCAATGACCACCAGAAGGGCTTTTTCGGGCATGCGGAGCTTGCCGCAAGTTTTTACGGCCTCACGGGTTACTACGTGGACGCAGAGGCAGGTTACCGCTTCACAAATGTCATGAACAAGTCGCGTTTTGGCGCTGATCTGGAGGTGTCCGCCGGCGTGGCTCCGTCTTTCAGCTATTGGGGCGGTGGAGTGGATGGTATCGATGCCTATCGGGTACGTGTGGCCTTGCAGCCTTTCACGCACGGTGGCAAATTGGGGCGCGATGCTCGCCTGGGCATTACTCCGTGGGTTCAGTGTTCATGGACCGGCAACAACGCGCGCAAGATACAACGCGATACCGGCATGGGCATTGCGGATCACTTCCAGCTCACCGTGGGAGTGAATGCCGGATATAAGTTCTAACCTTGTACGTAGCTCATGGCGGAGCATATATCTACCCGCAATCCCAACGAGATCGACAAGTTGCGCCGAGCCGGCGAGGTGTCGGCGCTCATTCTCACCGAAGTGGCTAAGTTTGTGCGCGCCGGGGTGACGACAGCCCAGGTGGATGCTTATGCAGCAGAGCTTTTTGAGCGTGAAAAATGCGGTAACGCCTTCCATGGCTATTACGGCTATCCTGGACACATCTGCATTTCGGTGAATGAGGTGGTGGTGCACGGAATCGGCAGCGATCGCGTCATTGAGGATGGCGACATCGTGAGCTTGGATGTTGGCGCGATTGTAGATGGTTGGTACGGCGACAACGCGCTCACCGTGCCGGTTGGCAATGTGAGGGATGAGGTGCGCCGCCTTCTGGCCGTCACGGAAGAAGCGCTATACCGCGGCATAGCCGAGGCGAAGCAGGGGAATAACCTGGCAGATGTTTGTGGTGCCATGGAGGATTACGTGAAGCCCTTTGGCTTTGGGATTGTCCGAGATTATGTGGGGCACGGCGTGGGACGCCACTTGCACGAAGATCCATCCGTCCCGAATTACCGTCCCAAGCACCGTCTTCCCCACTTGAAGCGCGGTATGATTTTGGCGATCGAGCCGATGATTACGCTGGGTACCTGGAAAGTAAAGGTACTGGAGGATAAATGGACGGCTGTGACGCAGGATGGACTGCCCGCCGCACATTTTGAGCACACGGTGGCGGTGGGTTCCCACGGCGGGGAAATTTTAACGGAGCGCCCACGGAGCGCCCTGCCGGAGCAGCTGGGCATTACTCTCTGATCCATGATGAACGAATATTGGATTCATCCCTACGAAGAAATACCTCTCGGCGTGGCCGGGCTGGTCATGGGAATTGTACTTTTGCTAGCGCATTTGGCAGCGCTGTTCCGTCCGGCAGAGACATTAGGTTTCGCGCGTGCGGCCGTGGCGTCCGTTCGAGTCGGTCAGTTGCTTCTCATTTTCGATTTTGTGTGGATAGCGCTTCTTCTTTGGGGCTCCCCCGCCAATCCACTGCGTATGGAATTATTTGACTTTGAAGGTTTGCGCACGCCTCTGCTTATTGCGTGTCCTGTGGTGTGCTACGTGCTCTGCACACAATCGAAGCAGAATCTGACCGGTCGGGCTCTCGGCTTATTCCTGCTGTTGCTGGGGATAGTGCCGCTCACTGCGGCGTACCTGAAGGAGCCGGTTACGCGCATCCTCATCCCGTTGTGGTGGTACCCCGTGTTGTGCGTGGCGATACTGTGGGTTCCAAAACCCTACTTGCTGCGCGATTGGTTGGCGTGGTTTTCCGAGCGCCTTTCTCTCACGCGTATGCTGGCGGCGCTCGGCGTTTCCTATGCTGCGATTATTCTCACCTGCGCCATCCTTTTCTGGTTATGATGACGACGACCCCCGACGCCCTGTACACCGCCGACTATGTGGTCACTCAGAATTCCGGGCGCGATGTGATACGCCAAGGCGCCCTGGCGGTGGCAGGCGATGCGATTGAATGCGTGGGGCATGCGGACGTGCTCACGGCGCTCTATCCGGATGCCCGACGGGTGGATTTGGGGCGCGCGGTCATCATGCCAGGGCTCATCAACGCGCATACGCACGTGTCCATGAGTTTGTTGCGCGGGTACTCGGATGACAAAGCGCTGCAGGATTGGTTGCAGAAGGACATTTTCCCGCAGGAAGCCAAACTGACGCCTCATCTCGTTGAACTCGGCGCTCGTTTTAGCATGGCGGAAATGATACGCAGTGGTACCACGTCTTTCTACGACATGTACATGTTCGAGGACAGCGTGTTTCGTGCTGCGGATGAGATGGGATTGCGCGCAGTGCTTGGCGAGAGTACGACCAAGTTTTTCCCGACTCTCGTAGCAAAGGATAAGGAGGCTTATTTTGACCTCGTACGCAGGTACAGTGCGGAGTGGGCGGATCATCCGCGCATCCGCCAGGCTGTGGTGCCGCACGCGCCTTACACCACCACGCCGGAATTGTTGCGCGAGTGCCGCGATTTGGCGGATGAAACCGGGTCGCTTTTCGGTATGCATTTGGCAGAGACGCCTTGGGAAACGCAGCAGTGCCTGACAGAGCATCAGCTGCGCCCCGTAACCTACTGCGCACAGCTTGGACTGCTTCGGCCGGATGCCACATTCTTTCATTTGGTGGACGTGGATGATGAGGATATGCGTCTGCTGGCGGATAGTCGCTGTGCGGGTGTGCACAATCCCGCTTCCAATATGAAACTTGCCAGCGGGGTGTGTCCTGTGTGCGACTTGCGAGCTGCGGGGGTGCCTATGGGGCTGGGTACGGATGGCCCGGCCAGCAACAATGCGCACAATATGTTGCGCGAAATGTATGTGGCTTCTCTCTTGCAGAAGGTGCATGCTCTTTCGCCCATGGCTGCTCCGGCGCAGGAGGTTCTTGACCTCGCCACCTTGGGCGGCGCTGCGGCTTTGCATGCGCCCTGCATCGGCTCTCTGGAGCCGGGCATGAAGGCGGATTTCATCGCGCTGGATCTCTCGTCTCCCAATATGCAGCCGGTGCATCACATTGTCTCGCAGCTGGTATATGCGGCGAGCGGCGCTGAAGTTTGCCTGACTGTGGTGGATGGTCGCGAGCTGTACCGCGATGGCAAATTCACCACTTGCGATTACGCAGCCCTGTTGGAAGAGATACAGGAGGCTCTGACATGGACGAGCAAATGACAGAGCGCCCCATTGCTGAGTTGCCTTATGCGGCTATCGATTTTGAGTCTGCCGGTGCTGCGCCGGGAGAGACGGATCTGCCGATCCAGGTGGGTATGCTGTGCGCGCCTTCGCTGTTTGCTCCGGTGGAGCTTTTTACCACGTACTTGGCCTGCGAGCGCCCGGTTCGTTGGTCGGCTTCGCGCTTGCATGGCATCACCACAGCGGATTTGGAGGGCGCCCCCACCATGCTCTCGCTCTGGCTCACGTTCCGAAACTTCCTCGCCGGTCGCGTGGTGGTAGGGCATAATCCCTCTACGGAGCGACGCTTTCTGCGCGTGTTTCCGGCGCATGGTTTTGGACCATGGTTGGATACGTTGGCTCTGGCGCGTCACTGCATCCCCACCCTCCGGGATTTGACTCTTTCTTCGGTGTGTGAGGCATTGGGTGTTGTGTCGGCAGTTGATCAATTAGTGCCGGGGAAGACATGGCACCATGCGCTATATGATGCCGCTGCCTCGTTGGAGGTTTTGCGCGCGGTGGTGCGAGCCTTGCAGTTGCAGGACCGCCCCTTGCGTACGCTTCAATTCGCCCTTAAAGTGTCAGACTGATGGATACGCCCTTGCTCCAAGTGCGCAACTTGAGGGTTGAGTTTCGAACCCGAGGCGGAGTGACTTATGCGGTGAACGGTGTCGACTTTGACCTGCATGCCGGCGAGACGCTGGGC
This sequence comes from uncultured Akkermansia sp., assembly GCA_947588645.1. Taxonomy (GTDB): domain Bacteria; phylum Verrucomicrobiota; class Verrucomicrobiia; order Verrucomicrobiales; family Akkermansiaceae; genus Akkermansia. The sequence goes on from CANPYO010000035.1 coordinate 19,282, forward strand.
GTGGTGGGTGAATCCGGTTCCGGCAAATCAGTGACGTGCAGTGCCATGATGGGGCTTCTGCCCAAGCCTCCCACTTGGATTCATCCGGAGGCCACGGCCATTTTTGAAGGGAAGGATTTGCTGCGCCTCAGCGAGCGGGAGTTGTGCCGTATCCGAGGCAATGCCATTTCCATGATTTTTCAGGATCCCATGACGTCGCTCAATCCCTGCATGCGCATCGGTGACCAAGTGGCTGAACCTCTCGTCATCCATTGTGGCCTCTCCCGCAAGGAAGCGCGCGCTCGCGCCATTCGCGAGTTGGAGCTCACCGGTATTCCGGATGCCGCTCGTCGTGCCGATTGTTTTCCGCATGAGTTTTCCGGAGGTATGCGCCAGCGGGTGATGATCGCCATGGCTCTTGTCACGCGCCCGCGTGTCCTGATTGCGGATGAACCTACCACGGCTCTGGATGTAACGGTGCAAAAGCAGGTGCTGGATCTGCTCCGCGCCCGTCAGCAGGATCTCGGCACATCGATCATTCTCATCACTCATGATTTGGGTGTGGTACGGCACTACGCCCACCGCATCCAAGTGATGTACGCTGGGAGCATTTTGGAACATGCCCCCACAGAGGAGCTGCTAGCCCATCCCTTGCATGCTTACACCCGCGCCCTTATTGCGGCCGTCCCGGATCCTGCTCAGCGTGGACAGTTGCTCCCGACTATTCCGGGACTGCCGCCAAACCTGCGCGAACCCATCCGCGGCTGTTCATTTCGCGAGCGCAATACCTTAGGTCACCCGGAGCTGTGCCTCACCGACACTGTCCCTCAACTTATCGAACATTCACCCGGTCACTTTGTGCGCAACTGCCCGGGGTGCTATTTGCGATCGGATTGTTGATTTTTTCTCCCTTCTCCGGCGTTCATTTGATAAGATATGCAACGAACCCTAAAACTCCCTATGAAAATGACCCTCCTTCTCTGCCTCGTTTCATCCCTCTGCTTGGCCACTGCGCAGGAGGGACAGCCTGTCCCCGAGCCCAAGCAAGCCGATTGCTCGCCATCATGTAACGGCTCCCACGTTGAGCGCAATAAAGCAGCCATGAGGAAATTTGAGCAGATGATCAACACATGTGATGAGGCTCTGGCCGATGAGCTGGTGGCAGATGATGCTCCTTTCTTTACCCCGGCTTCTGAGGAGCCGCTGTACGGTGGCTCGGGTTACCTCTCCGTGGTGCGCTGGATGCGTTCCGGCTTTTCAGATGTGCAGTGGCATCTGCAAGAAATGGTGGCAGAGGGCAATGTGGTGGCTGTACATTGGACGCTTATCGGTACGCATGACGGAGAGTTTATGGGCATTCCTCCCGCCGGGAAGAAGATTTCCTGTTCCATCATGAACTTTTATACTTTTAGTGATGAGGGCAAAATCGTCAGCGATCTCGCTGCCGAGGGCATGATAGGTATCCTTCGTGGCATCGGCGCGCTAAAGTGAGACACCGTGTATTTTTCTCATCGTCGGTCCTTGGTACAAGTTGACGAGGCTCCGATAGCGTGCAGGCAAATCAAGCTGGAGCGGTGTGGCGCCAAGGCAACCGCATTTTCTAATGCGGTTGCCCTAGGTGTGACGCTTGGCGGTGAGGGAATGAACGGCAAGGCGGAGGACAGCGGTTTTCTGCAGAACAGCAGAGTCGAAATGCGAGAGTGCGCGGGAGTCGGCGGCGTAGTGCTGCATGAGGCAGCGCAGGGCAGCATCTTTTTCTTCGCCGTGAATGTACTCCAGCGTACCCTCGCCCATCACGGATTCGTAAAAAGCGGAGCAGCGGCAGGCAACACCGTTTTCAGGACCACTGATGCCCTGCATATGCTCCATCACGAAGGCGACTTTTGGGTTCTTGCGCAGCAGTTCGTGTTTGCGCCCTTCAGCCGCGCCGTGGAAGTACAGAAAGAGCTGTTTGTTGCGTGTCTGAAAACCGAAGTTGAGAGGGACGACGTAGGGATACTCCTCGCCGTGAAATGCAATGTGGCACAGCTCGCACCGCTGGACAATGCTCAGAATTTCGTTCCAATCCGTCACCTCGCGGTCGTTTCTTCTCATAGCGCCGCGCCATCATGACATAAAAGCTGCGCCGGAGCAAGCTGAATCAATCGTACCAGCCGAAAAGCCCATGCCCGAGGTCAAGCGCGCGGAGATCAGTCAGCTCATCCGCGTTGAGAGAGAAATCAAAAATGGCCCTGTTTTCAACCATGCGCTCCTTATGCGTCGTTTTTGGGATGGGACAAATGCCGCACTGCACAAGAAAGCGTAACGCCACTTGAGCCGCAGTTTTACCGTGCGCCGCGCCGATACGCATGAGCGTGGGATTGGTAAAAATGTTCTCGCGTCCGCAAGCAAGCGGCGACCATGCCTGGGGTACGAGGCCGAGCTGCCGGTAACGCTCCACCAGCGCGGTCTGTTGGCGGAAAGGATGTAGCTCTTGCTGAATCACCTGCGGCACCACCTCGCAGCGATGCAGAATGTCCTCGAAGTCCCTCCCATAAAAATTACTCAGTCCGATGGCACGCAGTTTCCCGCATTCATAAAGGCGCTCCATGGTTGCCCAAATGGTCGTATCGTTCCCCATTGGCCAATGGATGAGCAGCAGGTCAATGTACTCTGAACGCAGCTTGCGCAGGGATTCCTCCACACTTTCCGCCACGCCTCGCCCACTTTGCAATTTGGTGGTAATAAAGATTTGGTCGCGCGGCAGTCCGCATTCTGCCACTGCACGCCCTACGCTATCCTCGTTGCCATACCACTGCGCCGTGTCGATGAGCCGGTACCCGCATTCAATCGCCTCCTGCACGCAGCGCACCACCTCGCTGTTGCCGATGTTGTACACCCCAAAGCCGAGCGTCGGCATTTCGACCCCATTGTTGAGCGTGATAGTCTTCATCATCTTCTGCGGAAATTCTACTACAATGCCATATTATGTTTCAATGCAAATTTGCTTGGGGGAGCAGGGCAACCGCATTAGAAAATGCGGTTGCCTATGTACGATGTACGATTTACGATGTACGATTTATTAATAATGTGCGCGTTGCGCAGATTCTTTTCGGATCATTAACGTATGCAGAGATTCCTCTAAATCCATCATTATGATGACCGGTTGTTGTGATGATTTTGATACGTATAAACATGGATATCAGTTAATAAGAGCATTTTCTCTGTTGATGACCTTCTCTCAAATGCGTTTACCCTGCCTGGGAGAGCTATTTCCTTGTCTTTCTTTCGATTCTCTCAATCACCAAACGTTCTTCTGTCGTCAATGCCTTTTTTTCGCGTGTACAGAACCAATGCACTAGGGATGTAACGTACACAAATGAGGTCCCAATAATAATCAGGAGCCAGCTGTTTTCGGGAGAAAGGCGACTCCATGACGCCACCG
>CANPYO010000036.1 GCA_947588645.1 uncultured Akkermansia sp.
TTTGGTTGTTACCGCATATTTTGCCGACTCTGTAGAATTGCTTTGTTGGGTCATTCCACAAAATTATACGAAGAGCGGAAAAAAGAGGGAACACGCTCGGAGGTTTTGAGACGCGTTGTGGACTCACTGCCGGAGGCGTAAAAAAGGAGCCGACGCGCGTAGAACGTCGGCTCCCAAACCTAAAACCAACCGCGAAAAATCACGATTGACGGAGCAAGTTGTACCGATTTTTTCGCGTTTCGTCAAGCAAAAACTGTGGATTGCAAGATTAAATGCAACAGTTTTTTGGCACAAAAAAGGGTGCCAAGAAGTTCAAAGTATGCTAGAGTCATTTCTCTATAACAAACCAAGACGCCCAAACACATTGTAACACGAACTTTACTAATCTGAGGTGGCATAATCTGAAGCATTGAGAGAAAATCCGCAACGATCCCCGACATAACGGGCGGAGCCTCAAAAGAGGCTCCATGCGGGAATGTTCATATCCGTACGTGGGCTTAACGCCTGTTGAAACGTCTGTTCTCCCCGCATTCCGTTATGTTGAGGTCTATCAAAGATAAATAGTTGAGAGGGCTAGCCATAGCCCATAATAGTGTTATATCCGCTTGATAGACACTCCCGCACATCGTAAATGAGCAGCCGCCCTGCGGCTGCTTGGGGCCGTCGACCGCCTTGCTCGATTACCAATGGTTTGACATCTTGTCGAGCTTACTTCCTTCATCCATAGGTAACGCATGGGAAATGGGTTGAAGAGCCGAAAATTTTATTGGGACACGTCCCACATCATAAATCGTAAATGGCGGACACATATTCTCATGCGTTTGCCCTGGACTGACGAGTTCATCGCTTGACATCTGCCGCAGGCAGGGGTACCTTCTTTCGCATGGCGCGTTGGCTCATGCTTTGTCTGCTGGCTTTCTGCTGCGGTTTTTCTCCCGTTAGCGGAGTGGAGGTGATATTGACCGGTGGCGTGGCTCTCAAATCATGGGAATATCTGCGCGGACCGGCCAAACATGATAATTGGTGGGCCAACTTTGTGCGAGCCTCCACGGTACGCATGCAAATGCAGCGCGCTCAGGATCCGAAACAGCAATTCGTCTGGATCGTTTACCGTCCTGCTTACGTCTCCCGTAGCCGCGAGGAGGGAGTGGACTACGTGAGCCGCATTCGCGAGACAGCTCGTAAATATGCTGCCCATCTCGTCCTGGTAGATTCCGCGGATGAAGCCTGCCGCGCCATCAACCGCGCCGGACGGGATAGAGGACTCATCTCCTCTTTCATTTACTTTGGTCACTCCAATGCCCACGCCTTCATGCTCGATTACAGCAACAGCATTATCGGCTCTTCCAAGCAATGGATTCATGAGAAAGACATCGCCCTTCACATCTCGCGCGCGGCCTTTGCCCCCGATGCCAAATGCGTGAGCTATGGTTGCTACACAGGATTGAGTATGAGCAAGTATTGGCACGATGCTCTCGGCGTCCACCTGCTTGGCAATACGGCATCCACGCGCTACCAACCTGTCGGTGAGGGGCGCTTGCCTGTCGGCACCGGCTCCTGGAAGCAATAATCTTTATTTGTTTTTATAACAAAACGCTTGACAAGCGAGTCCGAATGATATAAAAGGAGCTTTCCTTTTACGCATCGGCAACGAAAATCATTCACATCTTATGTCGTTCTTACGCTTCTTTCTCCTGCTTTCAGGTGTTATTGCTATGCACCTCGCGTCCTCGTGGGCTATCGAGCTCAGTCAGCTTCATATGCCCATGACCCGCGATGAGGCCGACGTCACGCTGAGCAAAGATTACGAATCCTCGGTGATGTATGACGGTACAATTCGTCGCACATGGAAACAGGACGGCATGACAGTATTCGTGGACTTCAACTCGGAAACGCAAGAGGCAGTTCTGATCGCGGTGATCTACGACAAGCCTGTGCCCCGTAAAAAAGGCATAGCTGATGCGCACGCGATCGCTGCCGGAAAATTCAGCAAGGAAGCAAAATGGGATCCCCCGAAAGATGCGGATGCTCGCCAGATGGTGCACGATGTCTTCGGTTTGGAAAATGCCCTGCGAAAGAAGTTAAAAGACAAGTCCATGCTCTTTGTCGAAACAGATGAGAGCCGTAAGCGCATCGTCCGCGTGTCGCTTTTCTCGCGCATGCCCTCCACCAATCGCTGGACCCTCAAGCCTATTTCCAGAGACGCTCAGTCCACTGCCATGGGGGAAAACTGGACCCCGCAACACTTGGCAGCTCTGTACAAAGACGAGGAGCGCCGTCGAACGCTCTCCCTCAAGCCCGACGATCCGTCGTCCGCCCCTTCTTCAACCGCCCCGACCTCGACCTCGACCAAGCCCGCCGATGACACGCTTGCCGTGACCACGCCCCGCCCCGCCGCACAAAAGCAGGAGCCTGAGCGCCCGCATGAGGGCTCCACGGCCATGGGGAAAGCCGGCGACTCACCGTCTGCCGGATCCGCCGGACGAGGAGTTGAAAAAGTGCGCATTAAGCTCGACAAGGGACAACACTCCGCAGAGGTCACAACCTTCCTGGTTACTCCTCCCGATTGGCTCAAGAAGGTTGGTATCGAAAATCCCGCTTGGTGGCACTACATCGTGCTGGGCATAGCAGCTCTCCTTCTCGTGATTGCGCTGCTGCGATCCATCTTGCACGGCATGTCTGCCTCGGCAAGCCGCAAACGGTTCAAACAAGTGATTTCTCAGACTCGCCCCCGTGGTAATGTGAGACTGCGCAAGTAACCTCTTGATCCGAGGGCGTCCTTGATGAAGGGGCGGTCCTCTCCCTCGTGGCAAATGCGTTGGAATGAAGAGGGAAGGAAACTCTCCAGCCACTCCATCACGATTTTTCCCGGACACGAATTAAGCCAGCAAGATGGCAAACCATTGACGATTCGGCAAGACGCCTGATGGCCCCAAGCAGCCGCAGAGCGGCTGCTCATTTACGATGTACGATTTACGATGTACGATTTGGATTATAGCGCGCCGGAGGCGCGGGGAAGCGAAAGTGACCGACGGCCGGAAGGTCGATTAGCCAAAAGCACAGCTTTTGTCCCAACGGGATGAGGAGTCGTGAGGCGACTCCGAAGCAAGCGCCGATGGGGCGGCGCTGAGTCAAGACGCCCGATGGCCCCAAGCAGCCGCAGAGCGGCTGCTCATTTACGGTGTACGATGTACGATGTACGATTTGGATTATAGCGCGCCGGAGGCGCGGGGAAGCGAAAGTGACCGACGGCCGGAAGGTCGATTAGCCAAAAGCACAGCTTTTGTCCCAACGGGATGAGGAGTCGTGAGGCGACTCCGAAGCAAGCGCCGATGGGGCGGCGCTGAGTCAAGACGCCCGATGGCCCCAAGCAGCCGCAGAGCGGCTGCTCATTTACGGTGTACGATGTACGATGTACGATTTGGATTATAGCGCGCCGGAGGCGCGGGGAAGCGAAAGTGACCGACGGCCGGAAGGTCGATTAGCCAAAAGCACAGCTTTTGTCCCAACGGGATGAGGAGTCGAGAGGCGACTCCGAAGCAAGCGCCGATGGGGCGGCGCTGAGTCAACCCTTGCATAGCGTAACAGCAGATGCTTTCCTCCTATCAACGCATCATCATTTCAAGAATTCCCCACGACCGGCTCGGCAATCTCGCGCGCAGCGCGCTAGCATTCAAATCGTAAATCGTACAAAGGCAACCGTATTTTCTAATTCGTTTGCTCTACCGTGCCGCAATGCAAGCTTGACAAGACGCGGGAGGTGAGCTATGCTCCGCGACGGATGCGCAAGCATCCTGCCGTACACACCCAAAGTTGCTATGTCCAGAGAAAGCAATATGATTCCGCAGTTGGAACAGCGCGAAATGCGCGTCACCATTGTAGCATCGGAGTACAACAGGCTTTTCACGGATGGCCTGCTGAAAAATTGTGAGGAGGAGCTGGCGCACTACGCCCCACGAGCTGTGGTGAAGGTGGTGCGCGTGCCGGGCGCTTTTGAAGTGCCTGTGATGGTGAACCGCGAACTCGCGCAAACCGGAGAACGCCGCGCACATGTGGTCATTGCATTGGGTGTGATCTTGCGTGGAAGTACGGCGCACGCGGATTTGATTGGCGAAGCTATCACGCGCGAGCTGCTGCGCGCGGCATGCAGCAGTCTGGTGCCCGTGATTCACGAGGTGCTGCTGCTCCAAGATGAACAACAGGCGCAGGAGCGATGCCTGGGCAATGAACTGAATCGCGGGCGCGAAGCTGCTCGTGCGGCAATAGCCATGTTTCAGGTAACGCAATCCAACTGAACCTCACTCGGATATGCTTAACCAACGACAAATCCGCAAGTCCACTTTGCTGCTCATCTACGCTATGGAGATTCAAGGCGTGGATCCACTTGCACAAGATTCCTTCCCTTTCGACCTCTATTGGCTCCTCGTCTCTGAGAATGACGCTAAACGCTACGCTAAGGTGCTGGCCAAGGCAGCTCTGCACGAAACGCGCTCGCTCAACGATCTGCAAGAGCCTCTGCAACGCCGCACAGAAAATTTCTGCGCCTCCGTCTCCGCTCAGCCGAATCTGCAAGCTCTTCCTTCCGGTGCACAAGAACTGCTCAGGCTCATGCAAACTTTGCCTGAACACCGACTCTACTTGCGCCGACACATGGATACTGTGTCAAGCGAACAGGATGTCTCAGCATTGAAAGATCACGGCGACACAGTGATCAGCACCTGTACCCGCATGTGTGAGCTGGTGCAATGTATTCTGCGTGATCTGGAGGGCGAAACGCGGGAAGCTGTCGAAGCTTATGCCGGGATTCTGCGCCGCATACAAAAATCCGCTGCCAGTTGTGCACAACTGGCGCATCCGGAACAAATCAAACCACGCAACGAGCACACTGACCTAGCGCAGTACACGGAAACTTTGCGCAAACGCCGCCCGATCACCGAACAATTGGCGCGGGATATATTTTCCCGACGCGGAAAATGGGAAGATCTGCTGCGTACTCTGCTGCGCAACTATGTGCCCGATCGACTCAATATCGTGGATCGATGCATCCTCTATATCGCTTTCTACGACTTAATGCAGCGCAAGCTCGATCCCGGCATCGTCATCTCGGAAGCTTGCATTCTCGCGAACGAGTTCTCCGGCAGCAAAAGCGCACCCTTCGTCCACGGCATTATCGCTACGGCAATCATGCAGTTCACGCCGGACTCTCACCAACCTGAAGCTTAACAACAACCATGGCTAACTTCTTCAACAAACTGATCGATAAACTGCTCGGTGAACCCACCATCGATTGGGATGAACTGGAGGCCGACCTCATCTCCGCCGACATCGGGGCGGCACGCGTGATGCGCATGCTCGGAGAACTGCAAGAACGCGATGAACACGATGCATGCGAAATCGTGGACTATATCAAGCTCCAGCTCCGCTCCGCCTTTCCTGCAACAACGCCCGCTCTGCCGACGCCTCAAGATGGTCGTCCCTGCGTCATCCTGCTCATCGGAGTGAACGGTGCGGGTAAAACAACAACTTGTGCCAAGCTCGCCCACATGCTGCAACGACGCGGAGAATCTGTGCTGCTGGCAGCTGCGGACACCTTCCGAGCAGCTGCGGAGGAACAGCTGGAACGCTGGGCCACGCGCCTGCATATCCCTCTCTACAAAGGTCAACCTAACCAAGATCCCGCTTCTGTGTGCTATGAAGCCCACGCCCGCGCTCTGCGCGAGGGAACGCGCTTCCTGATCTGCGACACGGCCGGCCGCCTGCACACGCGTCACAATCTCATGGAGGAACTCGCGAAAATCCGTCGTTCTCTTGCCAAGCAGGACACCTCCGCGCCCCACGCCTGCTATCTAGTGGTGGATGCCACCACGGGGAGCAACGCCCTGCTGCAAGCGCGCGAATTCAACAAGGCTGCTCCGCTCAACGGTCTTATCATCACAAAATTGGATGGCTCTGGCAAGGGTGGCGTAGCTGTCGCCGTGCAGGATGAGCTGGGCATTTCCCCGGTTTTGACAGGCATCGGAGAGAGAGAAGATCAGCTTCAATTCTTTGATGCCAAGAGCTACGTGGACACCCTGCTCTGATTCCCTCGACCATGCCCCCGGCTCACCCCCTACTTTGCGGATTCTCCCGCGATGCTCTGGCGAATGCGTTGTCCGAACTCGGCGAATCTCGTCCCTACCGCACCACCCAACTTATGGAGTGGATTTGGAATAAGCGGGCGTCTGACTTCGAGCAAATGAGCAATTTGCCCCCCGCCCTGCGCCATGCCCTTGCCGAGCGTTACTCCTTGTGCCCCCTCACTGTGGTGGATCATTCGCAATCTTCCACCGGTCTGACCCGAAAACTGCTCTGCCGCATGCAAGATGATGAGTTGGTGGAAATGGTACTCATCCCGGCCGCCGTAGGTGATGCGGGCACGCAGAGCACGCGGCTCACACTTTGCGTTTCTTCCCAAGTGGGCTGCGCGTTCGGTTGCAAATTTTGCGCCAGTGGATTGCACGGTCTCAAACGCAGCCTATCCACCGGCGAAATCATCGGCCAAATTTTTGCCGCTGAGCGAGTGGCCGGCGTTCGCGTGGACAACCTCGTGTTCATGGGCATGGGCGAGCCCCTCGCCAACACCGAAAACCTGATCCCTGCCCTACGCCTTATCACCGACCCTCATGCCCTCGCCCTCAGTCCACGCCACATTACCGTCTCCACCTCCGGCAATGTCCCGGGTCTGTTGAAACTGGCCGAAAGTGGCCTCCCCGTTCGATTGGCTGTCTCTCTGCATGGCGCCACAGACGAGGTTCGCTCACGCATCATGCCGGTGAATCGACGTTGGCCTCTCGCCGAACTTGTTCCCGCTCTGGAGACGTGGCAAGCAGGCTCCAAGCATAAGATAACGCTGGAGTACATTCTCATCTCCGGACTAAACAATGCGCCGCAGCACGCTCAGGCGCTTGTCTCCCTGGCAAAAAAACTTCACGCAAAGGTCAATCTCATCCCTTACAATCCCGTGCAGGGCCTGGACTGGCAACGCCCCTCCGAAGATGCGTGCCGCTCATTCTGCCACACTCTTCTCTCTCATCACGTTCCCACAACACTGCGCTACGAGAAGGGGGCGGATATCAATGCTGCCTGTGGGCAGCTGCGTCTGCGCCATTTATCATGATCCTTGTCAGCGCAGAGCCGGGGCAAACGCATTAGAAAATGCGTTTGCCTATGTACGATGTACGATTTTCGATGTACGATTTAGGAAACTAGCCCGCGCCTCCGGCGCGCTAAAATCCAAATCGTACATAGGCAGCGGTCTGCGATTGCTGCATTGCCTATTGGGGGTGTTTTTTCTTGGGACGGATGCAGGACGGATGCGGGGAAAATTGATACGCTCCAAAAAATTATCTTGACTTGGCGTTCAATTCACTTATACTGTCGATAACCTATTGCCATGAAGAATTTTTTCATACCCGCCATTTTGATGACAGCGGCCGTGCCCTCCCTGATGGCCGCGCCGGATATGACGCCCAGTGATGTATCGGAAGGAGCGCTGAGGGATGTGGCATCTGACCGCCAAAAGGCTAGTCTCGACGCCCACGATAAGGCAACGGCCAAGACCGAAGAGGAGCGGCAAAAGGCGATCAAGGAAGCCAAAGATCTCACTGAGAAAAATGATGCAGGGCTGAAGAAAACGATTCAAAAACGCCATCTTAACAGTATGCTTCCTCCCTGTGACCGGGAACCGGAAACTCCCAGGGAACCGGGTAATTACCGCATACGCTATTAAATCCCTGTTGATTTTGCAGTTCTCTCAAGCGCGCCCATCTAGGGTGCGCTTTTTTTCAGCATTTCTCAGGAGTGGTTCCCCGGACGGCAAAGAAGGGTTACTGTACCGCGTGGACAGTGCGTATCAGCGCCTGCAAACCGCCAACGCAGGATGTGCTCACCGGCTTCCAACCTCAACAGCGCAAGAAGCTCCAGATGATTTCCTCTCCCGGAACGACGAGGACAGCACAATCCACGCGTTCCCTCCGCCATCAGTCGGCCTCGCCCGCAATCTTGCAATTCAATCATCAGCGCGTAGACGCCCGCCTGATCGGCACACAGCGTCATCTGGGCTGCAAATCCATCCCGCTCTTTCTGCCAAGGCATCGGTAATACACCACAGGGCGTCGGAGAAGAGGAGGTCGTGAGAGGCCGTTCCGCCGGACGCGGGGAGCGCGACTCGCGCATGCGTCTGGCAGCAGACAGAGTCGTCCTGATCACCACCCCGATGTACACCACCACTCCGGCAAGCAACCAGAGCTTCACCGCTGCGTATGCCCACTCATCTTGCCCGGCAAGCATAGCGGCCAGCATGCCCGCACAGAATGCCAGCATGATCCCTAACCCCGCACGAAACCCGAGCACCATGCTCGGAAACAAAACAAAAAGAACCGCGTATCGCGCGAACTGTCGCAAGTTGATCGGGGTATTTCTCAAAAATTCCGCCAGCGTGAGCCGCATGAAAAGTCTCTCCAGCTCGGCGTGAGGCGTCTGAGAATCCAGCTTCATAACGCATGCACACTCAACACCATGCGCATCTCATGGCTCTCCCCAACGTGCAACGAGAGTCTTTCGTCCGGCACAACGGCCGCTTCCACCGCCAGAAAAGAATGACTCGTGCCTGGCTCTACGTCAGCTATGCCGGCTGCTCCCTTCTCCCCGGGATTCCACACCACGCAGGACCTCGAACCACTGCGGCTGATACACAGAAGGCGTCCCCAGGTCTCATCCTCGATGCTAATCTCTCGTTCGGCGGGAACAGGGTAATAAATGCGGTCGATGTGCCCGGCTGGAATCAGAGGCGCTTCGCTGTGCGGCGCCGCATCGTCCGCGTATTCCGTGAAGGGAGCGTTTTCCAAACCGGTGACATTGACATGCTCATAATCACTCACCGCAAAATAGGAATGCAGAGCCGCTGAAAAAGCCATGTCTGCCGGCGCTTGAAGTGTGCGTAGAACAATCTCCAAGGTATCTCGACGCATGTGCAGCTCATATTCCGCTACCGGTTGCTCCGGCAGACGCAGCGCGTACTTCAGCTTTGCCTCACCCTCTGCTGATTCCTCGCCATGCTCAAACTGCCACATGCTGATGCGAGCAAGCCCGTGGGAAGGGTTGCTTTTGGGCTCCGTCGGGTGCTTGCCAAACCACGGCCAGCATATGGGAATGCCGCCGCGCAAGGCCTTGCCCTCGGCATACACGGCCGCTCCACTCATGTAAAATACCGGTCTGCCGCCACTCGGTGTCCATCCTAACACATGCGCCCCATACTGCGATACCTCCAGTGTGCCCAGCTGTGTCTCCACCCTCTGCACCGGAAAGCCATGGCGTGTTTCTGTCGTGATCATGCCCACATTATACACGAGCTCTCTTCTGAGTGCAATACGCAAGTCACTTACCGCAGAGCAAACGCATTTGGATGAAGAGGAAAAACCGAGAAAACTCTCCAAACGGTTGATCACGTGCCTATTTCCGAATACGAAAACAGCAATAGCTGCACGCTCCGCGATGCAAATGAAGTTGTTCCTCTCTCATTTTTGAGCACATCTGCTATCCAGAACATATCTGCGCAACGCGCACATTATCAATAAATCGCACATCGTAAATAGCAAACGCATTTTCAATGCGTTTGCCCGCCCTGTCATTTGCTGCGCACATTGACACAACGGACACAATTCTCCCCCATTACTTCGTTGAGGGTGCGAATGAGTCCTTGGCGTTGGCGGCGCAACTCAAAGCACACGGTGGGATGGGGGGCGCGTATCGTTGCACAGCCGTCTCGTACGGAAATCAGGGAGGATTGAGATGCCACGAAATCTCCCATCGCACGCTGCCATACTTTCGCCAAAAACTCCGGGGCAAACTGCTCCTCCTTCAAATCCAGCCGACTCACCACTTCAGTGAGAATGGATGTAATGCCGCGCATATTCGCACCGGTGGACAGAGGAGCGACATCTCCGAACATATCAGCCTCGGCCTGACGTTTCATGCCGGCTCGGCGGGAGACGTAGCGCTCCGGTCGCAGAGTGTCATCCGGATAGCGTACCATGTTGTAACGCGGAGTCTTGCCCGGTGCAGGGGGAGGAGACTGAGGCGCAGTCTGCGCAGCACGACGCCTGCGACCCACCGATGTGATTCGGCGGCGGCGAGGCGTTGGTGGCTGGTCTTCGCGAGGCATGCAGGTAACGAGAGACCCCGGGCGGCAGTTGCCTCCCGAGGTCATGCTGCTTGTTAAGATAGATTACTCACCATCGTCGCCGATAGCCTGAACAGGACATCCCTCCAGAGCCTCGGTGCAGGTGGCTACTTCATCATCCGTACCGGGCTGCTTCTTCACGTAAGAAACACCTTCGTCATCATCACGGGCAAAGAAGTCCGGCGCGGATTCACGGCACAGATCGCAGTCGATGCAGCTGCTATCAACATAGAACTTACCGGGTACGTTTTTCTCATTTTTATCGTCTTTTTCTGCCATAATGTGCAGGGCTCATTTCGGCCCGCAGATATTGTTTCTGATTTTTTTGCTAAATGCAACCCTTTTTTGTTGCAAGATAGGTTTTTTCACGGCAGAATGAGGACATGAATGCGCGGCCGGATGAGCAGGTAGACGCCCTAAATCTCTCTCACTCCAACATTCCCTCTACCACGAATCGATCGTGGTGGATTGATGCCCTCGTGGCTCTGACAGGTGGTGTTGTCATGGCTTTTGCCTTTCCCCCGTACGACTGGGGAAATCTGGTATGGATAGCCCTGCTTCCCCTACTCACCGTGCTTTGGCGAAGAACAATCGGGTGGAAGCGCGCCTTTGCCATGGGCTGGCTGTACGGCATGGGCTGGTACTGTGTCAGCTTTTGGTGGATCCACGAGGTGGGATATGTCTTCGGCATCCCCCAGACGCTTTTTATGGCCGTTGCCTTCGTCCCGCTCATGGCTGTGTACGCTTGCCTGCCGGGTCTGTGGGCGAGTTTGGCCGGCACCCTGCTGCGGCCTCTCCTTTCCCCGGCTCCCATCGGCAATGACGCCCCGCAAATTGAGCGCAAAAAGGAGTGGTCTGCCTGGGCGAAAGCAGATTTGCTCTCCACTCTCCGCTGCGCCATCGGCTTGGGCTCGCTCTGGGTATGCATCGAGTGGCTCCGCGCTCACGGTACACTCGGCTTCAGCTGGAACAGCCTCGGCTCCGCCCTCTACGGCGGGCTCTCCTTCGTGCAATGGGCTGAGTTTGTCGGTAGCTCAACTCTCTCCTTCATCCCCGTGGCTACCGCGGTGATTATCTGGTGCGCAGTGCGGCGTACGGTGATGCATTTCAAAGGCGTCGGAATTGGTTGCCGACCTTGGGATTTCTACGGAGCGGTGATTCTACTCTTTATGCTCTTCAGCGGTGGGCTGTGGATGGCTCAGGAATACGCCCCCAACAAAATGCTTCAACGCCCGGATGTTTTGCCCCTGCCGGTACTCGCCGTGCAAATTAACAAAGATCAGACAGAGCACATCACCGAACCTCGCTCCCCCGCTCAGTACCGCCTCTACCTGGACTCCACTGTGCAGGCTTTCAACGAGATCGCTCGCGACACCATGCGCCGTGCTCAACAAAATGAGGAGGTCGGGCTGACCCTGCAACTGCCCGTGTGGGTGGTCTGGCCGGAAAGCGCCCTCCCTTTTCCCTTCCTGCGCCGAGAAGATACACTGCAGCGCTTGCCGGATCGTATCAGCGAACAGTACCTGCTGACCGGCGATGCCCTGCCGCTGGCTCGTCAGCGCGTGCGTGAACTGGGCGGGCAGGATTTCGTGCTTTTTACGGGTGTGGACGAGATGTTGCTGCAGATTGACGATGACGGCGCTCAGTGCAAAGGCCTGCTCAATTCCATGGCCTGCATACCGAGCGACTTCGAGAGTATCCGATCCGCTTCCAAGCAGCATCTCATGCCATTCGGCGAGTATATTCCCCTCGCTCAGGACGTCAAATGGATCGGCGAGACTTACTCGCGCATCACCGGCACCCAGGTGGGCGAAGGCATTCGCCCCGGCTGTGGCACTGAACCCATCCCCACCCCGCTCCCCGGTACTCGGCAGAGCATCGGAGTCATCCCGGCGGTGTGCTATGAAGATACCGTGGGCGACCTGCTGCGCCTCTTTGCCCGCCCTGGGGCTCAGGTCATCGTCAATGTGACAAACGACGGATGGTTCCGCAAATCCTCCTGCGGAGTGCAGCAGGCGCGCGCTGCCGCCCTGCGCTGTATCGAGCTGCGGCGCCCCATGGTTCGCGCTGCCAACATGGGCGTGTGTTGCTCCATTGCGCCGAACGGTGCCGTCATCCACGCCCTCCTGAAAGGCGATGGCACCCCTCACCTGCCCGGCTACAGCTATGCCGTGCTCCCGGTAGACACGCGAGCCGGTCTCACCCTTTATGCCCGCTTTGGTGACTGGGCCGTGGCTCTCTGCGCGCTGCTGACCAGCCTCGCCGCGTTTCTTCCCCTGCTTCGGCGACGCCGAGCGTAACGAGCAATCACCCACTTATTGTAAACAATTTAGGTTTGTATTCTAAAAATTTTACTAGCAAACCGGGAGGGTATGTGGTAGTATAGCCACGCTATGTTGTCGGACAGAACGAAAGTCGGAATCGAGCGGGCTCCGCACCGCAGCTTGATGCGCGCCACAGGCATGACGGATGAGGACATCAAGAAGCCTTTTATTGCCATTTGCAACTCGTTTAACGAAGTGATACCGGGGCATGTGCACCTCAACAAGGTGGCAGAGCTCATCAAGGATGAAGTGCGCAAAGCCGGAGGCACCCCCATTGAATTCAATCTCATCGGCGTATGTGATGGAATCGCCATGGCGCACCAGGGGATGAAATTTTCCCTCGCCAGCCGAGAACTGATCGCCGACAGCGTCGAAACCATGCTGAGCGCCCACGCGTTCGACGCCTGCATCTGTATCCCCAACTGCGACAAGATTGTCCCCGGCATGCTCATGGGCGCTATCCGCTGCAATATCCCGACGATTTTCTGCTCCGGCGGTCCTATGGCCGTGGGTAAGGGTCGCAACGGTGAGGATTTGGATCTCAACAGCGTGTTCGAGGCTGTCGCCGCATGCACAGCGGGCAAAATCTCTGAGGATGAGCTGCACGATGTGGAGTGTCACGCCTGTCCCGGGGCGGGTTCCTGCTCCGGCATGTTCACGGCTAACTCAATGAACTGCCTGTGCGAGGTGCTGGGTATCGCGCTGCCGGGCAATGGCACGATCGGAGCCACTTCCGAGGAACGCAAACAGCTCTGGAAAGCCGCCGCGCGCCGAGCCGTCGAAATGGCAAAATCAGGCGGTCCCCTGCCCCGCGATCTCGTCACCATGGAGAGTATCGACAACGCGTTTGCTTGCGACATGGCAATGGGTGGCTCCAGCAACACGGCGCTGCATACCCTTGCCTTTGCCAATGAAGCAGGCCTGAACTATGACCTGCGCCGTATCGATGAAATTTCCAAGCGCACGCCGAATATCTGTAAGGTGGCGCCCAGCTCCCGCTACCACATGCACGATGTTCTGCGCGCGGGCGGCATCATGACCATCCTCGCAGAAATCAACAAGATCCCGGGCGCACTTCACACACAGGTGCCAACGGTGTCCGGCAAAACTCTGGCCGAACAGATTGAGGGGCTCTCCACGCAGGATCCGGCGGTCATTCACACTGTTGAAGATGCTTATTCCAAGGATGGCGGTCTGGCAGTTCTCTTCGGAAATTTAGCGGAGCAAGGCGCTATCGTGAAAAAAGCCGGTGTACTGCCGGAAATGCTTGTGCATCGCGGTCCGGCGGTTATTTTCGAGAGCCAGGAAGAGGCTTGTGCCGGCATCCTTTCCGACAAAGTGAAGCCCGGCGATGTGGTGGTCATTCGCAATGAAGGTCCCAAGGGCGGTCCCGGCATGCAGGAGATGCTCGCACCCACCAGCTACATCATGGGCAAAGGCCTCGGCAACTCCGTCGCTCTCATTACCGATGGCCGCTTTTCCGGCGCGACCCACGGAGCCTGCATCGGCCACGTCTCCCCGGAGGCGGCTGAGGGCGGCATCATCGGCCTGCTGAAAGATGGCGACATCATCTCCATCGACATTCCCGCGCGCACGCTCACTGCCGAGCTCAGCGAACAGGAAATTGCCGAGCGCCGCAAAAATTGGAAACCAACCATGCAGGATATTCCCAGCCGCTGGCTGAAACGCTACCGTAAGCTCGCCATGAACGCCAGCAAAGGAGCTGTGCTGGAAGCCTGAGATATTTAGAGAGCCATGAGTGATACGACTGATACGACATCTGAGAGCCGCAACCCGCTGGTGCGATATTTTTCCGAGTTTGGTGTGCTGCGCGAGTGCGGCGTCAATTTTTGGCTCACCAATTTCATTCAGTTCTTCGATGGATTGGCGTATTTCACGCTCATCATCGTATTTGCCCTCTTCCTGAAGAACTACTGCGGCTTTCGGGATGCGGATGCGCCGTTTTGGGTGGGCATGTACACGCTGTTCCTCTCCCTGTTCGTGTTCGCCGTGGGCACCATCTGCGACATCATCGGCCTGAAGCGCACCTATCTGGTGGGCTTCAGCCTGCTCATCCTCGGACGCCTTATCTTGGGTCTTGGTTCGGATTTCGGCATGCGCCTGCTGGATCTCTCGCAAGACCATTCGCGCTACATCGTCATCGGCGGCATTGCCATCATGAGTTTCGGTTCCGCCTTCATGAGTCCGTGCATCTCCACTTCCATCCGCCGCTTCACCACGCTGCGCGCTCGGCCCACCGGGTTTAACTTTTATTACCTCTTCATGAACATCGGGGCGCTGCTGGCGGGTGTCGCCATTGTGGATCCGATCCGCAAATGGTTTCCCGGGCCGGACGGGCTGCAGATGGTGGTCAACTTCGGCACCTGCTGCGAGATCATCGCCTTCATCTTCACGCGCTTTGTCAACGAGAACTTCTACGCCGTCCCGGAGGAAAAAATCGCCACGTCCAAGGCGTCCTCGCGCCGTCCCTTGCAACTCATCGGCGAAGTCATCCGCGAGCGGCCTTTCCAAAAGTTGCTCATTTTCCTTGTCCTTACGCTGGGGGTGCGCCTCGTGTTCACCTTGCAGTTCATGATCATGCCGCAGTATTACACACGCACGATCGGCGATGATTTCCAGCTGGGCTTCATGAACTCGCTCAATCCTTTTATCATCATCACCGGCCTCATTGTCATCATCCCTGTTCTCAAATATTTTTCCACGGTAAAGCTGATGATCTGGGGTATGTCCATTTCTGCTCTCTCGCTCATCTTGATGGCAATCCCCCCGGAGTGCTATTTCATCTTCCCCGGCATTGATACCGTGAGTCAGGCCTACTTCGTGGCCATCTTCCTGCAAATCATTATTTTCGCTTTCGGAGAACTTCTCTTCTCCCCGCGTTTCACTGAATACGTGGCGCGCGTGGCGCCAAAGGACAAAGTGGCTTCCTACATGTCGCTCTCCGCTCTTCCCATGTTCATCGCTAAACCCATCAATGGCGTGGTGGGCGGCCTCTTGGTGTCCTACATGTGCTACGACGGTATCGCAGCGAAAATTGACACGGGTCACGTGAGTTACTGGTGTTCGCCGGAGTTCATGTGGACGATTTACCTGATTTTGGCTGTTATCTCGCCGCTGGCTATCATCTTAACCAAGAACATGTTCGTGTCGGATCATCCGGAAGAAGATGTACCGGATGAAGACGAGGAAAGAAAAGAACTCGCCACCCAGGAACTTCAAGCTTAACCTTCACTTTTCCCACACACATGAATACGACAGACAAACCCGAAACGCGCAGCATTCATTGGGGACCAATTGTGCAAGACATGGTGATCCTGATGGCAGTGATGGGGGTGCTGGGCTACCTGAGCCGTTTGGTGATGGAGGTGTTTGAAACAAAGGCGGTGACAGATTCTCTCGTCTCTCTTATCCGCAAGGAGGATGTGAAAGATGGTCGCGACCTCCCCTTCGCCCGCGAACTGGCTGACGGTATGGAAAAGCACGCAGGCTTTATCAACACGCGCGACAATACCGGACGCACTCCGCTCATGTGGACGGTATATGTGAACTTTAACGACCCTGTCGAAACGAAGAAAAAGGATCAAACGCGCCTTTTCTACCTTGATGCTCTGCTTTCTGTCCCGGGTATCCGCATGAACGAGCGTGACAACGACGGCTTCACTGCGCTTCACTGGGCGGCTTGGAGCGGCTTGCCCGCATGCACGGAAAAATTGGTGAAGGCAGGCATGGATATCAACGCAACCGAGAATTCCGGTTTTACTCCGCTCATGCTGGCGGCTATGCGTGGCAATGCGGAAACCGTGCAGAAGCTGCTGCAACTGGGTGCTGACGCAACCCGCACCCGCGCCAATGGAGATACCGCAGCGAGCTTGGCTGAAAGTCGCGGCGATGCCTACCACAAGCGAGACTCCAGCGTTTACACCCTGCTCTACTCCGAGCATAGGGATGCCGATTACGGCCGGGTGCGTAAACTGTTGCCTCCTTCGGAAAAGTAATCTCAGCCCCCTCAATCGTACATCGTACATCGTACTTCGTACTTCGTACGTAGGCGCCGCCAGGCGCCTACAGCACATCCCCCCACTCCGGCAAAGGCTGGGTTTCAGAAAGGCCACAAATGTGATCCACCAGGCGATCCCACTCCTTGCGCCCCTGCAGGATTTCTATGCGGATGCGCAGGAAGAGGAGAGGGACATCCATTTCCTCCGGCTTCAAAAAACGCACGGCATCCTTCTCGGTGGTCACGATGAAATCGATGGCGCGATCTGCGCAACGTTGCACAAAGGCATCCATCTCTGCCTGGTCAAACCAGTGATGGTCAGGGTAGCGACGTCGTATCTCGATATGCGCCCCCTGCTGCTCCACGAGCGCCTCAAAACTCTCCGGTCGGGCAATGCCACTCAGGCAGGCCACATATTTGTCCTTGAGCTCTGTCAACGGCATCCGTTCTCCGGTGAACACATTTTCCAAATAATCCGGTGCGTGATTTGTCACGATGACGTCAGCCACCTTGTTGTAGCGACGTATGGTAGCAATGAGCTCATCCTGTGGCTTACCCCCACTCTTCGTCAGGATAATGTAGTCTGCCCGCGCCAATGATCCCCGTGGCTCGCGCATGGTGCCGCGCGGCAATAGAGCCCCTGTTCCGAAAGGAAAACCACAATCTACCAGCACCACATCTATTTCATGCCGAAGTTTGAGATACTGCATGCCGTCATCCAATATCAACGTGTTGCATCCCAGCTGTTCGATGGCAAAGATACCCGATTTCACCCGATCTTTATCCACCAGCACTGCCACGCCATCCAAATTGCGCGCCAGCATAAACGGCTCGTCCCCCGCGTAGAGTGGAGAGAGATACCGGGTCTTTCCATCACTGGCTATTTTCGGAATATTTCGCACTCGTCGGCCTCGTGCATCCTTCCATATCTGCGATTTAGGTAAATCAGCGCTCTTGTAGCCGCGGGTCAGTATGGCGCATTTCCTCCCTCGTGCTGCCAGGGTGCCCGCCAAAAGCTCCACCACCGGCGTTTTTCCTGTCCCCCCTGCCGTAATATTCCCAACGCTCACCACAAATGTTCCCAAATAGTGTACCGTGCACAACCTCCGCCGGAAAAGAAAAAGTCGCACCTTCACGATAATGTAGAAAAACCAGCTGGCCACCCGAAGCGCGCAGCGCATTGTCCACGCCCGAAATCCATGCGCTCGGTCGAATATCACATCCATCCCCCACTCCTCCAGCTCGTCCATGCGTGACTTCATGCTGACGCCATCATACCGCATCCTACCTCCGTTTGTCAAGTTAACACAAAGCGTTCCTAGGGCAGCCACATCCGTCCCAAGAAAAAGCACCCCCCAATGGGCAATTAACGGCGCATCATGAAGCATAAGTTGTTGGTTATTTACGATGTACAATGTACGATTTGAATGCTAGCACGCTACGCGCGTTCCTGCGAAACAAAAGCAAAGCGGAATTTTTGGAACAGGGTGAGTTGTTGGCTAGAAAGCATCAGGAGTTACGCCATGCCGGGTTGACTCAGCGCAGCCCCATCGGCGCTTGCTTCGGAGTCGCCTCACGACTCCTCATCCCGTTGGGACAAAAGCTGTGCTTTTAACTAATCGACCTTCCGGCCGTCGGTCGCTTTCGCCTCCCCGCGCCTCCGGCGCGCTATAATCCAAATCGTACATCGTAAATCGTACATCGTAAATAGGAAAACGCAGTTTTCCATGCGTTTGCCATGGGTTTTCTGAAGCGTGTACTTGACATGCGAGGCGAGCTCCGCTAGAATGCGCCCGTGATCCTTCCGGCTATGACCCTCGATCGAGAACAACTGAAAAAAGCCATTTTTGAGCAGTGTTCGCTCAATCCCTTGGACGGAATTTATGTAGTCAAAACAGGGGAAATCAAGTGCCTGAGACGAGGGGACGAAGATGTACTCTGCGAGCTTATCAGCGGGGTCGAACTTGGGCGCATGCTCGCAGAGGATGCCCTGTTCTCCTACAGCGAAACGGAACTTTCCAAGTGGGTAGACAATCTTGACCTAATTCCCTTGCAAGCGAAACTGGATGCTGCCGCCAAATAACGCCGTTCAGGCCTGCTTTTTCCCCTCATCCTCAGGGGTAGTGCGGACGGCTTGTGCTTCCGCTTCCGGAGAAGCATCTCTTTGAGGGTCGGCGGGGGAGGGATGTTCGGCATTCATCAGCTCCTGCTCAAAGTCGCGCTTTGCCTTGCGCAGAATACCCAGACTCTTACCCAAATTACGGGCGATTTCCGGTAGGCGCGAAGCACCGAAAACAATCAAGCATATAACTGCCAGTATAAACCACTGGGTAGGGGATCCGAGATAGGCAAGCGTCTGCATGCCGCTATTCTACGCGATGGCGTTCATCATGTCAAGTGGATGAAAATCGCCCGCGGAAATCAATGTTTTTGCTTGCTATACTCCCCAATTTGTGTTTTATTAGCACCCGTTCACACCATGAAGTCTTATACCATCTTTGAGAAGATCGACGAAGAGACGCTCAACGTCTTTTTGGAATGGATGCGCAATCAGGAACGTAACGTATATCGCGCTGCTGTTTCCGAACTCGCTGCGCTCAAAAAGTTACGCCCCATTTACGTTCGCCAGAAACCAGTGGCAGAGCAATTTGCCTGGCTCAAGAAGATGCTGGCCTGGAAACCCGCAGAAACGATCGGAGATCACTTGCTGCAGGTATGGTTAGTGCGTAAGCATACGGACATGCTCGTCTCGTTCCTCAATACGCTGGGGATTGAGCACAATGGCCAGGGTGTGGTCGATAACTTGCCTGATTCTCTCGACCCCGAAAAGCTCAAAAAGGGTGTGGATGATCTCTTCGAGAAATATCCCGCAGGCACGGTATCTCTCTACCTGCACATGTTCCAAAATCAAACCCCGGACGGCTGGGCTGAACTGCAGGAAGTTCTGGACACGGATCCGCGTATCACGCTGCGCTAATTTCTGCCGCTGCTCTGCATGACCGAGGACGAGCAATTCATGCAGCTGGCTCTGCAGGAGGCTGCCAAGGCGGAGCGTAACGGCGAGGTTCCTTGCGGCTGCGTGATTGTGAAGGAAGGGAAAGTCATTGCGCGCGGGTGGAATCAGGTGGAGACGCTCAAAGATGCCACGGCGCACGCGGAAATGATAGCTCTCACCGCTGCAGAGGCTGCTGTGGGCGATTGGAGATTGGAAGGGTGCACGGTTTACGTGACTAAAGAGCCGTGTCCTATGTGCGCGGGCGCGCTGGTGCACTGCCGCCCTTCTCGCGTGGTGTTCGGCATGGCTGATCCCAAGGGTGGCGCATGCGGCGGGTGGATCAATCTATTGGATAGCAATCCGCCACTGAATCACAAGTGCCCGGTGGTGGGCGGCGTGCTCGCAGAGCTGTGCAGTGAGCAATTTCGGGGCTTCTTTCGTCAGGCTCGCGCACTGCAAAAGCAGGATCAACCCGAGTAACCCGCTATGCTCCCGCGCATCGGCATTTTCCTCCACGGAACCCCAACCTGGCCCACGGTGCAGTGGATCTCCTCCTGCGAACAGGTCTTGCAGCAGCTCCTGCCCAATCTGCTGGCAGCCCCACGCGGTCCTCAACACGTTCTCTCTACGCTGCGTCAAATCGAGGTTTCGCTGGTGGATGATTCCGCCATCGCGCGCGTGCACGCGGAGTTTCTCAATGACCCAACGGCCACGGATGTCATCACCTTTCCATACGGCGAGATCATCGTGAGTTATGAAACGGCCGCCCGTTACGCCTCGCAGCACCATATCCCCGAATCAGAAGAACTCCTGCGCTACATCGTACACGGTCTTACCCACCTGCACGGGTACACGGACGCCACCCCAACAGAACGCGAAGCCCTCTTCGCCGTGCAAGAGCAACTCATGAGCCGCTGCCTCTGCTCCCCAGTTGCCGTCCGTTTGGCGGCCACCGCATAGTCCCTGCTCAAGATCACATCCGTTCTCAGAGCAAACGTATTTGAGAGAAGTTAATCAGCAGAGGAAAGGCTCTTGTTGACTGATATCGCACACGTGTCCCAATAAAATTTCTCCGGGCTCATTCACCCCATTTCTTCGCGTGTGGAATGCGTGACACACCACTTGTCTCCGCACTGCGCTCGCTGACGCAGTAAATGATCCAGCAGCGTCAGGCGAGCCATGGCCTCCACAATGGGTACCGCGCGCGGCAGTACGCAAGGATCATGGCGTCCCTTGCCTCGCAGAGTGGCGGGTTGTCGCTCATCCGTCACGGTCTCCTGCTCCAGCATGATGGTGGCGGTTGGTTTGAAGGCGAGTCGCATCAGGATATCCTCACCATTGCTGATACCGCCCTGAATACCTCCGGAATTGTTGGTGCGCGTGCGAACCTGATCACCGCTCATATAAAACGCGTCGTTGTGCTGCGAACCCGTAAGCATGGCCGCGCGAAAACCACTGCCCACTTCAAACCCCTTGCAGGCGGGTATACTCAACATGGCGTGACCGAGCGTGGCTTCCAACTTATCGAAGACGGGATCCCCCAGCCCCACCGGCGCATGCCGCACGACACACGCCACCACACCGCCTAAGGAGTCTCCCTTGCTGCGCGCTTCTGTAATGGCTCGCTGCATCTCCTCGGCCACAGCGGGATCTGCCGTACGCACGGGATTGGCTTCTACCACACTGCCCCTCACCTGCTGCGCAGGCAGTGCACAGCGTATGTCACCCACCTGCTCCACCCATGCCAGCACCTCCAACTTCGGGCATAGCTGCGCCAGCGCTGCCTTGGCCACAGCACCGGCCGCCACGCGCCCAATCGTCTCCCGCGCGCTCGCTCGTCCGCCACCGGCCCACGCGCGTATGCCGTACTTCGCATCGTAGGTGTAATCCGCGTGCGAGGGTCGATAAGTGTGCTGCATTTCATCGTAGGAAGAGCTGCGGGCATCCGTGTTGCGCACCAAGATGGAGATGGGCGTGCCGAGCGTCAGTCCATCATCGCTCACTCCACTGAGTATTTCCGGCGCATCATCCTCCTTCCGAGGTGTTGTCAATTCGCTCTGCCCGGGTCGCCGACGAGCCAGCTCTGCGCCCACAGCCTCTGCCGTAAGCGGCACTCGGGGCGGACAACCGTCTACCACCACGCCAACCCCTGCCCCATGGGACTCTCCCCACGTGGTGACCCGAAATATCTCTCCAAATGTACTCGACATATCCTTGTTTCCACATCATAACGCAGATCTGCGAGATAAGCAAGGCCATTTATGATGTACGAGGTACGATGTACGATGTCGCATTGCCTCAAAAATAAAGTCACCGAAGGGACGTAAAAAACGGGAAAAAAGAAATTTCTGAAAGCTTGATGCCT
>CANPYO010000037.1 GCA_947588645.1 uncultured Akkermansia sp.
CTTCACGATGCTGTTGCTCGTCGAGCCCTTCATCTCCAGCGTGCCCGCCAGCGTCAGCGTGCCTCCGATGCTCACCGAGTTCGTGCCCTTGTCACCACCCAGCGTCAGAATCGCCCCGCTCGCCACATCCACCTTGTGACTCTCACCACTACCCAGCGTCAGGATCTCACCGGTCGAGCCGGTGATCGTCAGCAGGCTGCTCCTGCCCAGCGTCAGGTTCTTGGCGCTACCAAACTTCGTCAGCGTGAAGTCGCCGCCCGTGAAGTTCAGGTTCATATCGATGGTTCCACCGAAGCTGCCCTCATCATTCTTCAGCGTCAGCGTACCGTTTTCGCCGCTGATCGTGCCGGCCGTGCCGCTCAGCGCATCCACCGCCAAATCACCACTCGTGACCGAGATGGCACCGCCGCTCATCGTCAGCGTCGTGATCGCGCCGCCCTTCTCCAGCTTCACCGTACCGCCTTTCACGCTCACCGTTCCCGTGTACCCGCTGCGCGCATTGTCGCTCAGCTTCGTCTTCAGGGTGAACGTACCGCCCGTCACCGTCAACGCACCGTCGCCGATCAAATTGCCGTTCACGGTCACCGTGCCCTCACCGCCAAAGGTCGCATCCGAATCCAGCTCGAGGACCCCTTCATTGTCCTTAGTTTCTCCATCTTCGGGATCGCCGATCGTGATCGTATCATCATCACCCGCCGCAGTGAAGGTGTACGCCACATCCTTCACGGTCATACTGTTCACCTTGATCGTACCGTCGTAGTTGATGTCGGGCTCCGTCTTGCCCAATGTGCTGAAGACGACATCGCGTCCCGGCTGGAACCTCACGGTGTTCACCCCGCGCCCGACGAGCCAGTCGTCCTCGTCCCTGACACTCTCGTCCGTCCATCCATCGTCCAAGCCGCTCCACATCAGCTCGTTGCCCACAATCTCGAGGTGGATGGCGCCGTCCGTGTCGAGGTACAGGTCGTACAGATCATAGCCTTTGCCGTCCTCGTCCTCAAAAAGAACCGAAAGGCTCACCATGTTCACCCAGCTCCGGTCACGACCCGAGATATCGAAGAGCTTGTACACCGCCTCATGGGTGCTGCTGAGTTGTGCCTCTCTGTACAACCTCGTCAGCTGCGCCTTACTGAGATCGATGTCCAGATAGGCAGCCGGCGGCTCATACCCACCATCCTCTTTCTCTGCCCCGACGAGACCGGTCACGTCTCCTACTGCGATCGTCAAATCGGTCAACACGGCGTCGCCAAGGGTCAGCCTCATACCCCCCTGAATATCCCAATCCCCAAGCTCATACCTCTGCTGATTCTTCAGCGTCAGCGTGTACCATTCATATCCAAGTTCTCCCCCTTGCAAGGTCAACTTCGTCAGGCTTCCGCTCATCGTGCCGATGCTCGTGTCACCCGCCAGCTCCAGCGCACGCACGCCTTCCGAGACCGCCTTCAGGTCCCGAATCGTGCCGCCCTTCGCCAGCGCCAGCGTGCCATTCATCAATTCCACATCCGTATCGACAATGCCTTCTTCAACGCCTCCTTCACCCTTGCTGCTCAGCGTCAGCTTGCCCGCGCCACTGCTACTGTCCACGGTCACGGTATTGCGCGCGCTCTGGAAGTTGCTCAGCTCTGCCTTCCCGTCACCCGTGTAAACCACGTCCACGCCGATCCGCCCCTCGTACGTGGCGGACTTCGTCTCACCAACACTTACGGCCTTAAAGCTCAACGTTCCCGTACCAGCGATGTCACCCGAGCCAGACAGCGTCTTGACCGTCGCCTTATCCCCAATGCTCAACCCATGCGCGTAACCATTTTGACCCTCTCCGACGGTCAGCGTTCCGGTGATTTCCGCCGTACCCAGGAAGACCAATATTCTATCGCTCGTGGTCAAGTTCTCTGCATACAGGGTGCCACCGAAGTCACTTTGCTCCTTCAACGTGAGGCTCTTCCCTCTCGCGTCAACGACACCGCTTTGCCAGCCCATTTCCTCCACCTTTTTCAGGCTCTTCAGCGTGTTGTTCTCACCACTCAGCACCAGCGTGCCATCCTTCGCCACCACCACATCAGTGGTGCCGTCGGTCAATTCCGCGGTCACCGTCAGCGTGCCGTCCAGCACCGTCAAGTTAGCGCCTCCGAATGACTGCAATGTGAATCCAGCCTTCCCTGCTTCCTCGTAATCACCGTTGTACACGAAGTTGCTCTCAATCTTGCCACCGAACTGACTGAGCTCGCCACTCGAATCGTGCAGCGTCAGCGTACCATCGCCCTTGATGGTGCCCGTACCACTGCCGAAGCTCGTCGCCGTCATCGCGGCTCCTTCGCCCAAGGACAGGACACTGTCCGCCGCCACATCCAGCTTGCCAACATTGCCCTCACCCGTCGTCCCATTGAAGGTAAACGTCGCACTGCCTTCTTCCGGCGCTGCATCTCCATCCACCGTCAAGCCCGTCGTCGCCGTCAGCGTACCGCTGTACGTACCACCCTTCACCGTCAGGTTCTCGGCAGTCACCTTGCCGTTCACATAGGCTCCGGTGCTGTTCAGGCTCTCCAGCGTGACAGTAGTTCCACCATCCTTCTCCAACACCAACTCGCCGCCGTCCACCGTCGTCGCTCCCACAGTCGTCGCCGCGGTCAGCGTCAGCGTACCATCGTTCACGGTCACCGCCGTGCTCGTCAGATCAGTCTCCGTGCTGAGGGTCAACGCACCGCTCCCCACCGTCAGCTTGCTGCCACTGAACTCGCCTTCCAGCTTGAAGCCATCGCCAGCCTCAGCCTCGCTGCTGTACTCGAAGTCAACGCCGATAGATCCGCTGAATTCACCGCCGTTGTCGCTGTCTTGCAACACCAACTTGGTACCCTCAACAGCAACCGCCGCACCCTTGACTCCACCGTGACCACTCAGGTCACCCACCGTCAGGACTACGGCGCCATCTTTGCCATCGTCGAGCGTCACGCTCTTGCCAGCTCCACTTCCATCCACCTTCAAGGCACCGATGGATCCACCCCCCTGGATGGTCGTATCAGCCTGCACATCCAGCGTGCCTACCAACGCGCCCTCCGCGTCGCTGCCTGCCAGCTCACCTGTAATGGTTGTCGTGCCGCTCAGCGTCAGCGTGTTGCCCACCGCCAAACTCGTTGCACTAACGAAGTTCCTATCGCCGCCCAGCGTCAGGGTCGTTTCAGACGCGCCATCCATCGTGATTGCGCCGCTGAATGTATTGTTCAAGGTCTGCGTACCGCCGCTCAGCGTCAACTGCTCCAGAGTCACCGTACCGTTGTAATTGCCACTGCCGTTCTTGATGACCAGGGTAGCGTCGTCGTTGTTGATCGTCCCGCTACCAGCCAGCGCACCAACCTCCAGCGTGCCACTCCAATCCAGCGTACCACTGTTGAAGGTCAGCGTTCCCGTGATGGAGTTCTTTTCGGTCGCCGCCTCGAAGGTCAGCCCTGCACTCGAACTATTCAGCGTGACGCTGTTCAGGGTATTGCTCTTGCTACCGCTCAAGGTCAGCGAAGTACTGTCTCCCAGCGTGAGGCTATCATTCACGCTCACCGTCTCGCCTTCCAACGTCAGAGCGCCTTTCGTCAGCTCCAAGGTATGTCCACCTTCTCCACCGAAGGACACCGCGCCTGTCTCCTCCGTTCCAACGGTCAAACTACCGCCTTCGCTGTTCATCGTCAGCTTCCCGCCCGTGAACTTCTTCACCGTGAAGCTTCCCGATCCCGTGTAGGTCAGGTTCGTGTTCAGGTCGCCGGAGAACGTGGCCGTGCTCGAACCGTCTTCCACGTCGGCAAACGCCAGCGTCAAAGTAGCCCCGCTTCCCGTCAGCTTGGTCTCTGCGCCGCCTGCCAGGTCGCCGATCGTATTTTCACCACTCAGCGTCACCTCACCCGTGAGCGTCAACAGACCTGTGCCCGTGAGCTCGCTCAGCGTGCCGCCGCCCATGCTCAGTTCACCTGCCACCGCGGCCTTTGTTACGCTTCCGCCCGCCACGGTCAACTTGCCTTTCGCCTGCACGTCAGCGTCCTTCACCGTAGCTGTTCCCAGCGTCAGGGTGCCTGTTCCACTCACCGTCGCCTTCTCGATGGACGTAGTAGTCCCGGAGAACTCCTGACCTGCCCCACTGCCTACCGTAATCGTCAGACCCTTACCCGCAATACCCACCTCACCGGCAAAGACGCCGCCCGTCCCCGTGATCTCGATGGTGCCACCCAGCGTACCGCTGGTACCCACGCCCTCGTTCGCCACACCGGCCACCTTCAGCGCGGTGCCATCCTCCTCGCCTACCGTCACAACGGCGTCATCCGCCAGCGTCAGCGTACCTCTCAGCGCACTGCCTACCACATCGGCATCAGCCTTCAGGTTAACATGCTGCTTCACCGTCAGGCCGCCTGCACTCGCACCCGTCAGGGTCAGCGTCAGCGTGTCCTCTTCACCCGTGCTTCCACCGACCACGATGTTGGTCTTCTCTTCTCCCGCGGCATCCACCACCAGTTTCGCAGCGCCCGTCGCCGTCAGCGTACCGCCCTTCAGCGTAATCGTGCCCGTGTAGGCGTTATCCAGCTTCGTGCCAATATCCATCGCGCCCGTCAACGTCAAGTTGCCCTTGCCGGTCAGTGTCTTGGTCACATGCGTCGTCACGCCAAAGGTCGTGGTCTTGCCACCTTCCGTCCCGTTCAACACCAGACTATCGACAGTCAGCTCAGAATTCTCTTCTAAGCCATTGAAGGTGTAATCATTCGCCTCCACCTTCATGATACCCGCATGGATGTCGTTGCCTTTAATGTTGATTGTATTGACCGTTTCGGCGCCGAAGGTCACGTTGGCTTGATCGTAGTACGCAACCGCAGTCCCCGAATTGACGTACTTCCAGTCGTGACCACCCTCATCGCCCGTGTTCTCCCACGTAGTATCCTTCCCATCATCACCCGTCCAGATAATGCCCGCCGTCCTCTCATCCTCGTAGAGCAGCTTGCCGCTATCATCCAAGAACAGGTCATAGCCCGTCTTCTTTACTGCTCCTTCCGACAACGTAAAGTCATAACGACCTTTCAGATCTCCCACGCCTTCACCCGTGAAGAGCCGATAGCCTTCACTCGCGAGCGTCTCCAGTTCGTCCAGCATTTCTTTCGAAATCTGAAGCTTGATCTGGCCTTCGCCCTCCACCAACTGGCTCAGCGCGATCGTCGTTCCGTCGCCCCTAGCGTTCAACGCAAAGGTCAGATCCACATCGTCGCTCAACGTGATCGCTCCAAAGCTGTAATTGCCCTTCTCCAACTTCAACGCGCCCGCCACATTCAACGCCGTCAGCGAGCCCTCCATTGCGGTGATCGTATTACCGGAGCCAGCCGCCAGCGTCAACTCACGACGCGTGCTGCTTTCCCCTGCCGTCGCATCCAAGCTCGTAATCGTGCTGCCCGCCGCCAGACTCAATCCGCCGTTGCTCAGCGTCACCGAGCTGTAAGCATGATCCTCAAGGCCCAGCGTCAGTGTACCGTTGTTGCTCGTCTCCGAATTCACCGTCACGATGCTACCCGTGTAGTTGCTCAGGTTGGCATTCTTCCCGGTGAACTTCAGTTCGCTGGTGATGCTGCCCGCATACGCATCATTCTGGTTCTCCTCGAAGCTCAAATTCAACACACTGCCGGCAATCGTACCATCACCCTCGCCAGCGCTCACCAACGAACCGGTGACCGCCAACTCACCGGTCAGAGTCAACGTCGCGTCTTTCTCCACCGTCAAGCTCTTCGCACTGCCACCTCCCAGCGTCAGAGTGGCACCTTTCTTCACGCTCACTGCAGCAAGAAGGTTTGTTTTGGTGAACACATGGTCGCCGGCCTCGATAGTCAAGTTAGCTGCTATCTCGGAGGGGTATATACCAGCCATCAGAGTACCATCGAAGGTAGCTCCTTCTCCTGTCAGGATCAGCGTGCTAGTACCCTCTCCAGGTTTACTGAGCCGCATTGCGCCCGAGCCTGTCAAATTGCCCAAACGCATCTCGCTACCCCCATCCGCGGCCTCGAGATCCACAGCCGCCAATCCATCTGCGATATTCAGCGTACCTTCGAAACCTCCCTCGCCCAACGTCAACGTGAGAGAGCCTAAATTCGTATTTACCGTACCCTGACCCGTCAAGTTGCCCAGCATAGAATCTACCGACACGCCAGACTTCAGATTCAACACGCCTCCCTTGTCCACGTGCACGCCGCCCTCGTCGGCGCCCAGATAGAATTCAATACCTTCGCCTAAGGTCAATATCCCCTTTCCGGACACCTCCACTTGTTTCACCCCCATACTTGGCCCTGGCGAAGTTGCATCTTCTGCTTTCTTAAACTCCAGTTCGCCGGCTGTTACCGTCAGAGAATCGTCATTATCTCCAAAAACTTTACTAGGATCGGTGGTGAAGGCCTGCTTCTTGCCTTCACTATTCATCGTGATATGCGTGATGCTTTCCATACCGCCGGTGAAATCACCTCCTTCGCCATTGATCGTCAGGTGCGTGCCCGTCAACAGCGTGCCGATGCCACTCAAGCCTCCCACGGTCAATCCTTTCTCTCCGGTCGCCCAACCCAGCGTACTGCTCTTACCGGCGTCTTCGTCCTTGCTCATCTCAACGACGCCTTCAACCTTGTTCCCGTCATACCCCGTCCCACCCGTGAAGTAGAGTCCAGCGGAGTAACCTAGGATAACCTTACTGTAACGCACCACATTGCACATGTTGCCGTTCAGCCTCAACGTGCCGTCCAAGTTCCATTCAGCTATACCACTGTCACCAACCCATATGGTGTCAGAACCTCCCTCTCCTTCCGTTCCAATCACGAGTTCCCCAAAAATACGGACTTTCATGTTCGTCAACTGAGTCACACCGGGCAATATCAGCTTGCCGCACACCACATCCAGGTGGTGACTACCAGAACTCCAGTTATTCAAGGTCAGGCTATTTGTCGCCCAGCCCGAGTAGACGAGGTTACTGTTGATGCTCCCGTCGAAGATCTTATCGCCAATGACACCACTATTCATGGACACCGTGAGTTTACCACCCGTGATGCTTCCGGTCGTGGTATTCGTCAGCGTCGTAACCGTCAACGTCGCCTTCTCGCCCAACGTCAAGGTATGATCCCCCACGGTCAGCGTGCCGATTAGGTTAGTATAACTATTTTCTGCTCCATCATCTGCTCCATCATCTGCTCCTTCTACCTTTGCACCTGCATCGTTAGCAGCGTTCAAGGTCACATTACCGCCCAGCACCAGCGTACCGCTGCTGCCGTCCAGATTCTGCAGGGTCACGTTTGTACTCGTGCCAGAGCCCAGCGTCAGAGTAGCGTTGCTACCAATCTTAGCGCCGCTCAGCGCGACATTCGTACCGCTCAACGTCTGCGTTGCACTACCGTCAAGCTCGATGTTCAGATTATTCACCGTGCCGCCGAATGCGCCGCTCGTGCCGGTGATCTTGATATCGCCCGACAGCGTACCCGTCGTGCCGATCACGCCGGCCACGCTCAGCGCACTCACCCCATCGGTCGCGCCCGTCACAACGGCACCCGAACCGAGCGTCAACACACCGCCCTCACCGGCCGAGCTCTTCTCCAACGAACCGCTCAGGGTCAGCGTACCATTCGCCGTCAACGATGCGCCCTCCTCACCCGTCAACTTCGCCGTCAGTGTTTTTGATTCATTGCTGGTCAACGTGCCGCCTGTCGCACCAACATGCACATCCACAGCGTACGTGCTGTCGGCATTCAATGTACCGTCTTTCAGCGTGATCGTGCCCGTGTAGCCCGCGCTTTCTTCGGTCTTCAGATCTCCCGCCACCGTCAGCGTGATGCCCGACTCCACGTCCACCGCGCCGTTGCCGGTCAGGCTTCCGCTCACGTTCATCGTGTCTGCCACCGTCACCTTGCTATTCGACCCCGTCCCATTCTCCACGACGAGATCCTGCACCCCGGTCTTCACGTCAAACGTCGCGGTCGCATCCGCGGATACCGTCAGGGTTCCGTTTACGGTCAGCGTGTTGGTGGCAACACCGTCGTCGCTGAAGGTGTATGCTGCCCCTCCACTACCACCCGTCACCGTCACGGTCATGCCCGCCACCTCAATCGCCTTGCCCAGTTTAACGTCTTTCTCGGTGCCCGTTTCATCAAATTTGACAAGATCGCCACTTTCGAAAGCGGTCCTGTGCGCCTTCCCATCGTGGCCCACAATCTCCCACTCTTCGTCGGCATCGCCCCACGTTTCATTGACATCGCCCTTCCAAGTGATCTCACCCGTCATTTTCTCCTCGAACACAAGCGAACCATCTGTATCCAGGTAGATGTTCTCACGACCCTCCAGCACGCCGTCCTCAATGGTGAGCGTAACGTGCTTCGTTATGTCATCATCATACGACTTCCCGGTGTAACTGAAGACTTGGAACTTGTGAAGCTTAGTACCCACTTCAACCGTGAGACCCGCCAGGACGTTGCGAATATCCCCGTCAACAGCCAACTTCAGCATGCCCTCTCCGTCACCGAATTCTCCGATGGTGATCTTCGTGAGTGTGCTACTGGTCGGCACACCCTCGTTGGCAGTTGCCGTGATGTTCAACGTTGTCTCCTCACCGCTAAGCGTCAATTTCTCGAAGTTAAAGCTCCCTCCGCCCAACTTCAGCGTACCGCCATTCAGCGTCAGACCGGTCAGACTGTTCGTCATCCCATTGATCGTGGTGGTGGCATTGCCCAGCTCCAGCGCACGCGTCTCCGCACTGCCTGTCGCATCCAGGCTGCCGATGGTACCGCCATTCGTCAACGCCAATGTGCCTTGCGTCAGCGTCACAGTCGTCAGCTCCACACCCGCGGCCACTGCTTCCGCCATCTTGCTCAGCGTCAGCTTGCCATTCATTGCCGAATTCACCGTCACGTTCGTGCCCGTGTAGTTGCTCAGCGTGGCGCTCGCACCGGTGAAGTTCAACTCACTGGTAATCTCGCCGGTGTAGCCTGTAATCTCCACGCTGTTCGTCAGCGTCAGCTTGCCGCCATCGATCTTGCCGGTGCTGCTTCCTCCAAATCCGCTCACCTTCATCTCGGCAGTGTCGTCGCCTTCCCCCTTGCTCAGCGTCAACGTGGCGTTTTGACTCACCGTCAAGGTGCTCACCGTGCCGCCGCCCAAGCTGTGCGTACTGTTCTCCACAGTCAGGGCGCCCAGAGTTACCGTACCCTTGAAGTCACTGCCAGCGGTCGCACTGTTCAGCGTCAGATTCTTCCCGGAAACCTCAAGGCTCGCCGCGCTGCCCTTCAGCGCACCCGCCGTCAACGTGTCCGTCCAACTCAGCGTACCGCTATCATTCACGGTCAGCGCACCGGTCACGGTCGTACTACTCGCCAGCGTCAACGAGCCGCCGTTCACCGTGGCGCTTGCCATCGTCTGATTTTCCGCCTTGAACGTCTGCTTGCCCTTGGTGACGGTGAGCGCCAACTTGCTGTCTGTGCTCAACTGACCAGCGTACTCGTGTGTTTCACTGCCTTCATCATTGATGGTGATCTTCCCGCCCAGGGTGCTTGCCTTACTCGCCTCAACACCACCGCCACTGATACCTGCCACCGTCAAACCATCACCATCGCCGGTCAAAGTGACTGCGACATCCGTGCCAAACTCAACAGCCCCCTTGCTCGATCCGCTCAGGGTAAAGCTCCCGCCGGCAAGCGTCAACGTGCCCGCGCTCTCAGCCCCGCTTGCCAGCGTGCCCTTCAGGCTCGTCCCGGCATTGATACTACCGCCATTCGCGCCCACGTACAACTTGCCAGAACCAGTCG
This sequence comes from uncultured Akkermansia sp., assembly GCA_947588645.1. Lineage (GTDB taxonomy): Bacteria > Verrucomicrobiota > Verrucomicrobiia > Verrucomicrobiales > Akkermansiaceae > Akkermansia. Next base: position 9,783 of record CANPYO010000037.1, read on the forward strand.
TCAGCGTATTGTCGCCCGCAGCAAGCGTGATGCTACCGCCGCCGGCCAAGCTCAGCGTGCCCGCGAAATTGGCAAGAGTTCCACTCAGCGTCAGCTGACCTCCGGCGCTACCAACGCCAACGGTGCCTGTACCGGCCAAGCTCTTCAAATTCGTCGTGCCATTCAAGGTCAAGGTACTTCCCTCGTTCACGGTGGTGACTCCATCCTTTGCGGTCAGCTCATTCGAGAAAGTCACCGTAGCGCTTGTCCTCGGCTCTGCGCTATCTCCCACCGTGAGATTTCCCGTCAGAGTCAGAGCTGAGCCTTCGAAGGTAAAGGTTCCATCCTTCACTGTCATGTCGACGGCTTCCACGCCATCTCCCACGCTTACCTTGCCAGCCGAATCAGGTTGGCTATCCGTGAAGACCACGCTGTCACCGTTGTAGAAGATGGCGTCCCCTTCCCAACCTTTTGACTCCTTCGTCCACTGGAACGTCTCTGTGGAATCAGCAGGATCATAGGTGAGTGTCCCTGCCCCCAAACTCAGCGTCAGCAGACCGTTCTCATCCAACGCAGACTGCCAGTCATGCCCCGCGTAAGAGCCACTGCCGACAACGAAGTTGAGCTTATCTCTCAGATCTGTACTCACCGTCGTGCTGCTGAGATCCGTAAAGAGTTGGTAGGTCCAGCTCCGGCCATCTTCTCCGGCGGTAAGCGCCATAACCTGCGCCTGATCCAAGTTCACGGTCAAGGCAGAGGTAAAGCTCAGGCTCGCCATACCCGCCGCGAACGTCACGCCACTATCTGTTCCTCCTACGCCCAGCTTCAGCGATCCGCCGGCTTCAAAGGTGATGCTGCTCGCGTTCAGCGTGCCACCGTTCAGCGTCAACTCACTGCTCCCCAAGTTCAGGATCAACCCGGTGCCGCCCACGGAAGTCACCGTCAATGCCCCCGAGAGAGCCAGGGTACCGCTGCTTCCACCCAACGTCTCAATGCTCCCCTTCATCGTCAGCGTGCCGCTGCTCAGGGTCACCGTGCCGAGATTCTGATCTTGACTGTTATGACTCAGATCATGCGTGCCGTTGGTGATGGTCAGATTTGCCTTCCCGCTGCTGTCGCTCGTGCTCAGCGTGCCATCGAACTGGCTATTCCCGGCGGTCAGCGTCAGGGAGTTGGCGTCACCGCTGCCCAGCGTCAGCGTGCCGCTGCCCGTCAGATAGCCGAGTTTCAGTGCAGATTCACCGCCTGTCACATTATGCCCGCCCAAGTTGAGCTCACCCCCGAAGCCTTGTACCGCATCGGTGGAGAATTCCGTGATGTCGCCCGTCGCATTCACCGTACCCTCGCCGGACAACTGGCCCAGTGTGCCGGAGGCGATATCCAAGGTGCCGGTCACGCTCGCACTGCTCACGTTAATTGTCTCGCCGCTCAACGTCAGCTTCGCACCTTTGTCTGTGATGTCGATACCGCCGGTGTAGCCACCCTCCAGCTTATGCGTACCGCCTGTCACGGTCAGTTTCCGCAGCGCCACACTCGCGGTGTAGTTGCTTTGCAGGTTATGCGCTGACGCCTCACCGCCCGTCAGGGTCATGGTCTTGGCATTCTCGTTGATAGCTACACTGCCACTCAGCGCGCCAACGCTCAGGCCGCCCTTCCATGAGAGACTGCCATTCGTGTAACTCAGCGTACCGGTGATGCTGTTCACACCCGCGCCGAAGCTCAGCGTGGAGCCTGCCTGACTCAGCGTAACATCGCCTGCCACCGTGTTGTTTGTCGCGTCCCCGAAGGCCAACGTAGCAGAGGCAGCCAGCGCGACGTTGCCATCCACCTTGTTGGTGTCTTTACCCCTCAGCGTCAGGCTTCCCGCCATGTCCCCTGCCGTAATCGTCTGCACGGTCACATCCGTCGTATTAGTGTCATTGCCCAGCTCAAGAGCTGCTCCCGATGCCACCTGAACGGTCGCGCTGCTCAGATCGATCGCGCTGTTGGCCTCAATCAGCTTCAGCGTGCCTTGACTCACCGTCAGGGCTTCGCCGGTAAAGTCTCCGCTCAGCTCGAAGTTTCCACTCGCATCGTACGTGAACTTGCTTCCAATGGCTCCTCCGAATGTCCCCTCCGCGTCTGTGAGCTTCAGCGTGCCGCCGGTAATGCTGCCGCTACCACCGCTGAGACTCGCGACCCCCAGGGTCTTGTCTGTACCGCCAATGGTCAGCGTACCGCCGCTCATCGACAGAGCTCCCAGCGTACCGCCCTCGCTCAGGGTTGCCGTGCCACCGCTCATTGTCAGTGTGCCCGTGAATCCGTTGTTCAGAGCGCTCATCAGCGTCAAGACGCCTTTGTCCGCCACCTCCAGCGTACCGCCGCCCGTCAAGGTTCCGGTCACATCCATCGTACCGCCGACCTTCACCGTGCCCTTGCTGGCGCCCTCAGCTTGGAGGACGAGCCCGCCTCCCACGGTGACCTTCGCGTTAAACTCAAGCGTCGAGCCTTTTGCCACCGTCAAGTCGTTATCGATCGTCAGCGTGTTGGCGCTAGCATCGCCACTCAAGACACCCAAGACATAGCTGCCCTGCATCGCCTCGAGCGACTTAGCGTGCACCTGCCCGGAAAGCGTGACCTCAACAGCTCCCTCGGTCTTTGTGCTCGCGAGCACAGCATCCACATTGTTCTGCCAGTTGCCATCAGTATCCGTGAGAGTGTTCGTCCACTCGAGCTTGGTATCACTGTCCTCTGCGTTCCACGTGAAATTGTCTTTCCCGTCGTAGGACAGCTTGACATCCTTCTGCACCAGTTTCAGCACGCCGTGGTTATCAATCTTGATGTCGAAGTGGCTCAGTTTCTCCGCGTAGGTGGTGCCAAAGACCTCGTAGGCCAACTGGCCACTTGTGACCGCCTTGGACTCGTCCTCCAAGCCCTCAAAGAGGGTGAACTCACTCTTACCCGCTACACCCGCCTTCGCGATGCCCCACAGCAATTCATCCGAGACTTGTATGGTCAAGGTGTGCTCGCTCAAATTCAGGGCCTCTGAACCGTTGTAAGACAGCAGGGTCTCGGTGCTATCTTTTTTCAGCTCGGAGAGCTTGATCTTGGCATTGCCGGCGCTCAGATCAATGTCGCCCAACGTCAGCTTGTTGATCCCATCCGCCCAATCCAGCGTGCTGTCTTGTGCCAAGGTGAGTTTGCTCAGCAATCCAGTCCCCAAGCCTTTCGCTTCCACCGCACCCGTCACATCCAGCTTACCGCCTGTCGTGCCCGTCAGGTTTACCTTGCTACCGGTCGCCAGTTTCAGCGTACCGCTCGTCAGCGTCACGTCCCTCACCGCACCCCCAGATCCCGTCAGCGCGCTCTCAAACGCAAGCGTACCATCCTCGGTAGACGCCACCTCAATGGCGCCCGTCACGGAGGATCCCGTCTCCATGGTGTACTCCCCGCTGCCGGTGTACTTCAGCGCGGTCTCAATCGTGCCGCTAAAGGTGCCATTTGCAGCAGCCAAGACGAGCGTGCCGGTTCCGCTTTCATCATCCTCAGCTTTCGCCACCTTGCCGCTACCCATCAGAGCCGTGTTTACGGTCAACTGAGCACCCTTACCGATGGTGAAGGTCCCAGTCGTATCCAAGGTGCCCGCTGTGCCGTTGTTACCCGTGTAGGTAAAGCCCGCACCGGCGCCCTTCAGTGTTCCCGTCACACTCAGCGTACCGCCGAATGTGCCGGTCAGCGTGAGGCTCTTATTCGCTCCCGTGCTCGTCAAGGTCCCTTCGCCACCGCTCAGAGTCGAGATGGTGGCATCGCCCGTGAAGCTCACCGTGCCTCCACTCATCACTACCGTGCCCAGCGTCGTCTCCCCGCTCGCCGTGAATGCAAGTTCACCCTGCTTCGCTGTGAAGCTCACACCGTTGAAGCTGGTTCCGGAGAACGTCTGTTTGCCGCTCGCCCCATCCATCGTCACCGCCAGCGTTCCAGTGCTGCTCATCGCACCGCCGTAGGTGTTGCCCTGGCCCTTGATGGTGATCGCCCCGGTGCCGTCGATGGTTCCGCTCGTGCCGGAGAGGCTGCTCACCTCAGCCGCACCGTTCACCGTCAGCGTGCCGCTCGCACCCAAACTCACCGCGCCTAGCTTCACCAGAATATCTCCTCCACTCACCTCCGTTGCCACAGTTAACCCACCGTTGTTGATGCTCGTCGAGGTCGCATCCACGGTCTTTTCCGTGCTCGAAATGGTCAACGCACCCGTGCCGTTCACCGTCAGCGTGCCCTCATCGAAGCTACCCGCGAATGTGCTCGCGCTTCCACCGTCGAAGGTCAAATCGACCTTCGTAATACCACCCGTGAAGCTCCCATCGAACGAGGAGACAGTGATGGACTCTGTTCCCATACCCTCCGTAGCGCCGCTGATGCTACCCGTGGTGCCGTTCAGCGTACCCACCGTCAGTTGCGCACCATCACCCAGCGTCAGAGAGTGTGTAGCCACATTCAAGGTGCCGATCTTGTTAGGCGCACTCTCCAAGTTATCGGCAGCCTTCAACGTCACAGCTCCGCCCAGCGCCAAGGTACTACCGTTCTCACCGCTCAGGTTCTTCAGGGTCGTTGTAGAGCTGCCGCCCAGCGTCAGTCCAGCACTGCCGGTCAGCGTCGCCTTGTCCAAGGTAGTTTCACCGCTGAACGTCTGCTTCGCGCCGTTACTCAGCGTAATTTCCAGCCCATCATCAGCACTGCCCACCGTGCCGGAGAATGTACCTGTCGTGCCGGTGATGGTGATCGTACCCTTCAGCGTGCCCGCGTCGCCTTTCACCCCCGCCACAGTCAGCACTTTTTCACTTGCGCCTACTCCATCCACGATGGTGGTAGCGGCGACCTCATCTTCCACCAGCGTCAGCTCACCCACCGTACCGCTCAGGTTCAGCGTACCCTTCGCCGTCAGATTATTGCTGCCGCCGCTCAACTCCGCCGTCAAGCCTTTGCTACCCGTACCGGTCAGCGTGTTCTCCCCGGTACTCACCGTGATGGCTGTCTTCAGACTACCTCCCGCCGTCAGGCTGCCGCCCTGCAACGTGATCGTTCCACCGTAAGAATCGTCTTGGTCAGAGGTCAGCTCCTTCTCAATCGTCATCGTCCCGCCGGTCAAGGTCAAGCCGCCATTACCCGTCAGCGTTCCTTTGAGCGTCACCGTACCATTGAACGTCGCTGCCGCCCCCTCATCTAGCTGCAACCCGCCATCTTCCGCGGTCCCAATCGTCAGGCTACCGCCATCCTTTGCATTGAACGTGTAGGCGACATCCGCCACGGTCATGCTGCTCACACTCAGATCACCGCTGAAGGTGACTGTGGTATGACTTGTTCCTTTACTGTTGAAGGTGACCTTCTTGCCATTCTCGAACACCGTTGCGTTCCCCGAGTTGAACTTCCAGTCCACCTCATCATGCTCCGTCCATTGTCCGTCTCCGCTCTCGCCCGTCCAGAAGATACCCGCCGACTCTTGATTGGCAAAGACCAGCTGACCGCTCTTATCCACGTACAGATCCCAGTTCGGGTCCAGAGTCACCTCTTCGCCGAGCTTCACCTTCACATTGGCAAAGTTCACCGCGCCGCCTTCAGCCGTGAAGAGTCCATATTCGAATGTGTCGCTTTTGCCGGCTGCCGTCGTCAAAGCCGCCAGTATCTCACTCGAAATCACCACATTCAGCGTGTGATCCGACGTCAAACTCTTCAGCGTGATCGCCGTGCCTTTCGCTGATCCTTCTGCATCAGAGGTCAACCCAAAGCTCAGATCCACATCGCCGTTCAACGTGATCGCTCCGAAGTTGTAAGCGCCATCCCCCAAGGTCAACGCACCCGCCACATGCAACGCCGTCAGCGAGCCCTCCATTGCGGTGATCGTATTAACTTTGCCGTCGCCAGCCACCAGCGTCAACTCACGACGCGTGCTGCCTTCCCCTGCCGTCGCATTCAGGTTCGTAATCGCGCTGCCCGCCGCCAGACTCAACCCGCCGTTGCTCAGCGTCACACTACTCAAGCTCACACCCGCGGCAGCGCCGTCCGTCTGCTTGCTCAGCGTCAGCGTGCCTTTGCCATCCCCACTGTTCACGGTCACCTTCGCCCCGCTGAAGTTGCTCAGCGTCGCCGCCGCGTCACCCTTGTACTCCAGCGTGCCCACGCTGATCGCACCTGTGTACGTGGTGCTCTCCGAGCCACCCGTCACCCCGGCAAACGTCAACGTGCCGGTATCACCGGTAATGCCGCCCGTCGCGCTCGCATCCAGCTTGTCCGCCGTCAGCGTACCCGTCAGCATCAGATCCTTGTCAGTCGTCACCTTCAGATTGCCGGTCAATGTCACATTCGCCAGCGTACTGTTCTCCCCGACCGTCAGGCTTCCCGCCGTGATCGTTCCCCCGAACGTACTCGCCCCGCTCAGCGTGAGAGAGTGTCCCTCGGCAACCACATTCGCGTCCGTAGCGGCTTCACCACTCAGGCTCGCCAGCGTCGCGCCCGCTCCCAGCGTCAGCTTGCCCGTGTTGCTCAGCGTCACGGCTCCTACAGTCTCCGCCGCACTCAGCACCAGCTCGCCGTCTTCCACCTTCACGACGCCCAGCTGGGTATCCTTCGACACCGTCAGCTTGCCGCCCTGTACCGTCAACTCACCGCCGATGGCATCATTGCCACTCAGCGTGAAGCCGAACGTACTCACACCATAAGTGCTGCCGTTGTACACGAAGCTGCTCCCAATGCTGCCTCCGAAGCTTCCCGTGCCGGCATTGTCATCCAGCGTCAGCGTGCCATTGCCCGCAATACTACCGGCGGTGTCACTGCCGCCACTAAGGCTCGTAGCCGTCACAACATCCTCCACCGTGAGGACACTGCCGTCGCCCGCGACGGTCAAATTCCCGAGGCTGACTGTCTTTTTATCCGCACCCACGGTCAAGTTGCCGCCATTCACGCTCGTGGTGGCAGCCGTCACACTCCCGGTCAAGACCTGCGTGCGCGTGCCCGACATCGTGAGGCTGCTCAGGTTCAAGTCTTTCGTGTAGGTGGCGCCCGTAGAGGTATCTTCCGCTCCCGTCGTGATGGTGAGAGCCAGCTTGCCGTCAATCGACACGTCGTCCTTACCCGCCAGCGTCACATCCCCGTTCAGCGCGCCGACGCTCAGGGTCGTCGCACCACTTTCGTCAACGGTCAGTTGCAGCGTGCCCGAGCCACCCAGTGTCTTGCCGATGGCATTTGTCGTGTTCCCAAAGACCAGCGTGCCCGTAACGTCCACATTGCCCGTCGCATCTACATTGTGACTGCCATCGCCCAACACCAATGTGCCGCTCGCCACCGTGATGTCCTGGCCATCGAAGGCGCCGCTCAGCGTCTGCTTGCCCGCGCCGCTCAGCGTCAGACTCACGTTCGCACCAACCCCCGCCGCGGAAACCTTACCTGTCTCGCTATTATCGCTCGTCAAAAGCACAAGCGTCGCTCCTTCGGTACCATCCACAGCGATGTTCGCCGTACCGGTGCCCTCCAAGTAGCCCACTTGGTACGTCTTGCCAGTCCCTCCCACCAACTGCAGCACACCTTGCGTGGCGGTTTGTCCACTCAGCTTGATGCCGTAACTCGCCAGAGGATTCGAGTCGTCCGGCGAGGTGTAACCCAGCTTCAGCGTGCCGTTCTGCACGTCGATGATTCCGCTTCCTGTCTCGGTCGTGAAGCTGCTCCCGAATTCCAGCGTACCCTGACCATTCAGGGAAAGGATGTGACTAGTAGCACTGTCCCCCTTGCTATCGGTAGCATTCAACTTGCCGTTCAAGGTGAAGGTGGCGCTGTCTTTCACGCCGATCGCGGCATCGTCCTCCAACTGGATGTTCCAATCCGTTGTGTGACCACTCTCTGCAATCACCAAAGCCGCATTGTAATCACCAGACGTGCCACTTCCTGCCAAGTGAAGCGTCTGTTGCTTCGACTTCTTTGTACCCAAAGCATCGCTGTTGACATACAGGGTATTTTCATACTCCACCCAGATATTGTGCACATTACCGAGACGATGAGAGGAGGAATTACCTATCTCACCACTCAGCACGAGCTGTGTTACCGTACTCTCTTCCTTGCGCAGGTAGAGATTCCCGATCATGTAAGTTTCTTCATCAGACTCAGCGCTATTGAGCAAGCCGAAGAGCAACTTACGACCGTCTTTTTGATCAAAATGTTTACCGTTATCGTAATCTCCAAGCCCGCTGAGAACAATGCTGCCTTTACCACTTGCGTAGCCAGAGAAATCGCTACCGTTATAATTCCAGTCCCCTACATTTCCCGCTGCGCTTGATCCATGAATCACCAGCTGGCTGCCTTCGCCCAGATCAATGTCTTTAATGTGCTTTTTGCCGGAGGTGTACACATCCACCGTGGTATTTGCCTCCAAGGTGAGTTTCTCCAAACTTATGGTGTTCGAGCTAGCGCTGCCACTTGTGAGACTGCCGAGGCTCAAGGTGCCGCTCTTCAACGTGATGCTGCCCTTGCCGTCGTTGGTACCTTCCAACCGCCCGACCTGCCCGGTCAGCGTCAGGCTGGGCGTGGTGCCGTCGGTCAGATTCACCGTGAGGGTCAACGCATCAGAGTCTCCCGCGCCCAGTGTACCGGCGAAGCTGCTGTTCCCGCTCCCCGCCAAGGTGAGCGTCCCCGTGCCGCCGATGGAAGTCGTGGTGTCAGTCCCCGTCAAGCTGCTCATCGTAGCCTCACCGTTCACCGTCAGCTTGCCGCTGCCGGTCAAACTCACCGCGCCGAGGCTCACCGCACCCGTTGTCGTTCCCACAATCAGCCCACCGCTAATGCTCGTGCTGGTCGCCGTCACGGTCTTGCTCGTGCCATCGATGGTCAACGGACCCGCGCCGGTCACCGCCAGCGTGCCGCCACTGAAGCTGCCGCCAAACGTGCTCGCCTGCGTGCCTTGGAAGATCAAATTGACGTTCTTAATATCGCCCGTGAAGCCGCTGCCGAAACCGGAGACGGTCATGCTCTCTGCCGTATTCCTCTCAGTACCTGCGACATTGCCCGTGCCGCTCAGCGTACCCGCCGTCAACGACACACCGTCAGCCAGCGTCAGGGTCGCGCTCACATCCAAGGTGCCGATGGTACCGACCGTCTCAATGGTCGTGTTGGCATCCACATCCAGCGTACCCGTGCCACTCAACGCTCCCGTGATAGTGTTGTTCGTGCCGCTCAGAGTCAACGTCGCTTCATTGCCGTCAATCTTTACCTCATCCAAGGTAGTTGCACCGCTGAACGTCTGCTTCGCGCCGTCAGCCAGCGTGATCTTCAGGCCTGTGCCCTCCTCGCCTACCGTGCCGGCGAAGCTGTTCGTCTCCTGGTTGCCCGTGATGGTGATGGTGCCGGTGCCCTTCAACGTGGCACCCGTTTGGTCGCCACTCACGCCGGCCACGCTCAAACCGGTCTCGCCCGTCGTCACAGTAGCACCCGAACCGAGCGTCAACACACCGCCCGCACCGGCCGAGCCCTTCTCCAACGAACCGCTCAGGGTCAGCGTGCCACCCACCGTCAGCGATGCGCCCGCGCCACCATTCAAACTCGCCGTCAAGCTGCCGCCATCCTTACCGGTCAGCGTGTTCTCTCCGATACTGGTCTTCACCACGATGGCATTCGCCAGCGTACCACCCGCCATCAGGCTGCCGCCTTCCAAGGTGATTGTACCCGAGTAGGCGCTGTCTGAGTTACTGCCATCCTCAGCCAAAGCCACCAGATCACCTTCGATGCTCATCGAGCTCTGCAGCGTCATGCTGCCCGCACCCGTCAGCGCACCTGTTGCAGCACTTTCATCTTCACCCTTCTTCACCGTGGTACCTACGCTGAAGGTGGTGCTGGTGCCGGTCCCCAACGTCAGGCTGCCCACGGTCAGCGTATCAGTGTCACCTGTGTTCTCTTTGAACGTGTAGTTGTTCCCACTCACCGTCATGCTGCCGGCGTTGACCTCACCGGAGACCTTCACAGTTCCGTGCGCCTTAGCTGCATCCTCTCCGAATATGACGCTGTCGCCCGCCGTGAAGGCCGTGTAGCGATCTTCACCGGCGCCCGTAATCGCCCAGTCATGATCATCTCCAGCCGAGGATTCCCAGATGTTATCACCTGAAGAGCCTTCGCCTTTCCAGTTGAGCGGTTTGCCCGCCAGTGACTCGAATACCAAGTCACCGGTATCTGCGTCCAGATAGATGTCCTCGCGATCTTCCAAGGTCAAGTTGTCCTGACTGAGCTCGACGTGATCGGTCAACTTGAGACCATCTACAAGCTGGAAGACTTTAACGCTCCTCTTGCCGTCCTTTTCTTCCAGTCCCTTCATGAATTCAATGATGCCGCTATCCGCACCAAACTTCAGGGTCAGCAGACCTTCACCATCGCCAAACTTATTGATGGCGACCTTTGTGAGTGCTCCCTGTGTTTCTTCCGTCTTGCGTGTCACCGTGATGGTCAGATCCGTTGCTGCCTGGATGTCCAGCTTGCCAAAGTTATACTCACCTTTGCCCAGCGCCAGCGTGCCGCCATTCAGCGTCAGACCGGTCAGGCTGTTCGTCATCCCATTGATCGCGGTGGTGGCATTGCCCAGCTCCAGCGCACGCGTCTCCGCACTGTCTCCCACACTCAGAGTGCCGATGGTTCCGCCCTTCGTCAACGCCAATGTGCCTTGCGTCAGCGTCACAGTCGTCAGCTCCACACCCGCGGCCACTGCTTCCGCCATCTTGCTCAGCGTCAGCTTGCCACCCGTTGCCGAGTCCACCGTCACGTTCTTGCCCGTGTAGTTGCTCAGCGTGGCGTTCGCACCGGTGAAGTTCAACTCACTGGTAATCTCGCCGGTGTAGCCTGTAATCGCGTCGCTGTTCGTCAGCGTCAGCTTGCCGCCATCGATCTTGCCGGTGCTTCCTTCTCCAAATCCGCTCACCTTCATCTCGGCAGTGTCGTCGCCTTCCCCCTTGCTCAGTGTCAGCTCGGCGCCATTGCTCACCGTCAAGGTGCTCACCGTGCCGCCGCCCAAGCTGTGCGTACCATTCTCCACAGTCAGGGCGTCCAGAGTTACCGTACCCTTGAAGCTACTGACATCGGTCGCACCGTTCAGCTTCAGATTCTGCCCGGAAACCTCAAGCCTCGCCGCGCTGCCCTTCAGCGCACCCGCCGTCAACATGCCCTCCCAACTCAGCGTGCCACTATCCACGGTCAGCGCGCCTTCCACGGTCGTACCACTCGCCAGCGTCAACGAGCCGCCGCCCACCGTGGCGCTTGTCATCGTCTGACTTGCCGCCGTGAACGTCTGCGTGCCCCTGGTGACGGTGAGCTCCAACTTGCTGTCTGTGCTCAACTGACCAGCGTACTCGTGTGTGCCACTGCCTGCGTCATCGATGGTGATCTTCCCGCCCAGGGTGCCCTTCGTGCCTGAAGAACCAGCAGCACCGCCCCCGACACCTGCCACCGTCAAACCATCACCATCGCCTATCAACGTAACGCCAGCGCCCTCGCTCAAGCTGACAATCCCCTTGCTCGATCCGCTCAGGGTAAAGCTCCCGCCGGCAAGCGTCAACGTGCCCGCGCTCTCAGCCCCGCTTGCCAGCGTGCCCTTCAGGCTCGTCCCGGCATTGATACTACCGCCATTCGCGCCCACGTACAACTTGCCAGAACCAGTCGTCAGCGTATTGTCGCCCGCAGCAAGCTTGATGCTACCGCCGTCGGCCAAGCTCAGCGTGCCCGCGAATTCGTTAAGAGCTTCACTCAGCGTCAGCTTGCCGCCCGTGGTTCCAATCGTCCCGGTGAAGCTCGTCAACGCTCCCTTCACACTCACATTGCCGTCAGTACCATCGGCATACACTTGACCTTTCCCCGTCAGGGTGTTCAACGTCGCCGTCTTCTTCAGGGTCAGCGTGCCGTTCTCGTTCACCGTGGTCGTCCCTGTCACCTCCAGATCGTAATTAAGTTTCAAGTTGACACTCAATCTTGACGGTACTCCTTCTAAGCCAACAGTCAGGTTTCCCCACACAGCCTTGTTACTGTCTCCGGAGCTGCCGGTGAAGGTGAATGTGGCGGACCCGTCACCTACCCCACCCTCCACAGTCACATTCCCAGCCTCGATTTGACCCACGAGCGTCACGGTATT
>CANPYO010000038.1 GCA_947588645.1 uncultured Akkermansia sp.
CCGAGGCGCATGCCGGTCATGGCGAAGGCTTTGGAGAAACCGTGCAGTAACAGGGTGCGCTCTTTCATGCCGGGCAGAGAGGCAATGCTGGTGTGCGGCTCGCCATCGTAGCGCAGTTCAGAGTAGATCTCATCGGTGAGCACAAAAATATCGTGCTTGCAGCATATTTCCGCGATCTTTTTGAGCGTTTCCAAAGGGGCAATGGAGCCGGTAGGGTTGGTCGGGAAATTGAGCATGAGCACCTTCGTCCTGGGCGTGATGGCCGCCTCCAGCTTCTGCGGCGAAAGAGCGAAGAGATCCTCGATACCCGTCTGCACCGGGGTGGCGTGCGCATACGTCATGCACACCGTGGGCGCATAACTCACATAACCCGGCTCGTGGTAGAGCACCTCGTCCCCCGGGTTGAGCAGGCAACGCAGCGCCAAGTCAATTGCCTGGCTCACACCAACGGTCGGGAGGATCTCACAGGCAGGGTCGTACTCCACGTGGAAGAAATCCTGCACGTAGTTGGCAATAGCGCGGCGCAGGGAAAGCAATCCGTAGTTGCTCGTATAAGTGGTGTGACCTTTTTCCAGCGAGTAGATAGCGGCTTCGCGCACGTGCCAGGGGGTCACAAAGTCGGGTTCGCCGACACCCAGGGAGATGATGCCCTTGCTGCCGATGACGAGATCGAAAAACTCGCGGATGCCGGAGCGCGGCAGCTGCGCAATCTGTCGAGAGAGCGTGTGGTTCCAATCCATAATCAGGGAGCAACGCTGATGCGCTCAGTGCAGGAAGGTTCATCGAACATAAGACCGTAGAGCTTGTACGTTTTGAGCCGGAAGTGTGTCGCCGTGGAAATGATGCCGTCCATGCTGGAAAGCTTATCCGTGACAAAACGAGCGACTCCCATCAGATCTTTCGCCTCCACCATCAGCAGCAAGTCATAACCGCCTGACATGAGATAGCAGCTCTTCACCTCATCAAAGCGAGCTATGCGCTCGGCCAAGCGGTTGAAACCGCCTTCTCTCTCCGGAGTGCAGCGCACCTCGATAAATGCCGCTACCCCCACGGAATCATCGTTGACGATCGTCTGGTAGCCTACGATGCGCCCTTGGCTCTCCAACTGCGCACGGGCAGCGGATACTTCCTGCTCATCAGCGCCCAAGCGAGCAGCTATCTGCTTGTCCGTTAGTCGGGCGTCCTCCTCTAATAGTTTGAGTAGTGCTTCCAGAGTCATGCCCGGCAGTATACCACACGGTTTTTTCCTTGGCAAGCCACGAAAACGCATCATATTCGTCCCGAGAGAAAAACACCCTCAATAGGCAGTTAACGGCACATCATGAAGCATAAGTTGTTGGTTATTTACGATTTACGATTTACGATTTGGAAAATTCGGCGAGCGGAGCTCGCGGGGAGCAGAGCGAATGCGGACGGGATGTGATGAAGCAGTGATCGGACGCGGTTACAAAGCGACGGTGGCGGCTGACGCCACCCGGTGGCAGACGGAGCCTGCCTATGTACGATTTACAAGACGCCCCATCGGTGCTTTAGCCCGCGCCCTTGGCGCGCTATAATCTAAATCGTACATCGTACATCGTACATCGTACATAGGCAACCGCATTTTCTAATGCGGTTGCCATGCGGGTCTTGCTTATGGGATGAAAATAGCGTATAATGGCGGCGAACGAAAAAGGATATGTCAGATTCACGATATCAGCCGTTGCCGGGGTTTCGCGATTTAGCGCCGCAGGAGCACGCATTGCGGGCGTATTTATTTGGTGCATGGCGGGAAGTCGCGCATCGGTACGGATTTGTGGAGTGGGAAGCTCCGATGGTGGAGCCGACGGATTTGTATTTGAAGAAGAGCGGAGGGGAATTGCCTACGCAGCTTTTTCGCTTCAAGGACCAAGGTGAGCGAGATGTATCGCTTCGCCCGGAACTGACGGCTTCGCTGGGACGTATTGTCAGCACGCGCCATTTGGACTACAACAAGCCGCTGAAGTGGTATGAAATTGGGCCGTGTTTTCGCTATGAGAAACCCCAGAAGGGGAGGCAGCGCGAGTTTGTGCAGTTTAATGTTGATATTTTGGGTGAACAAGGAACGGGGGCGGATGCAGAGCTACTGGCGCTGGCCATCGACAGTATGCGGGTACTGGGATTCAAGTCGACGGACTTCGTGGTGCGCGTGAGTGATCGTGAGGTGTGGCTTCATTACGCGCAAGAACACGGCATTGCGGAGGAACGCACGCAGGATTTTCTGTCCGTGATCGATAAATTGGAGCGAGATCGCCCGGAGGTGTCAGCGGAAAAACTGGCAGCTTTCGGGCTCACACGCGAACAGATAACCGATTTCATTGCCAATCCTCCCCCCGGAGTATCGCCGCGCTATGATGAGGTGCTGGAGGACTTGCAGGCGCGAGGGTTAAATGAGTACGTGCAGCTGGATCTGGGGGTAGTGCGCGGATTGGCGTACTACACGGGGCTGGTCTTTGAGATTTTCGATAAAGGATACAGCTTGCGGGCAGTGGCCGGCGGCGGGCGGTATGATAAACTCATATCGACGCTTACAGATGGAGCCGTCGATATGCCCGCTACGGGGTTTGCGATGGGAGATGCCGTCATCGCTCACCTGATTGAGGCGTGTCCGGAGGCGCGTGCCCTGCGTGATGCGGCTCTTGCCCCGCACACATGCGATGTGTGCCTGATACTGGCCGCGCCGGAGATGAGGCAGAGTATGCTGCTGCTTGCTTCCACTCTGAGGGATGCGGGAGTGAGCGTGGACGTTCCGCTGGCGTGGTCGAAGATGACGAAGCAATTGCGCCATGCAGAGCGATGCGGCGCTACCTACGCGGCAATCATTGGTACAGAGTTCCCGGATATCGAACTCAAGCACATGGCTACGCGTGAATCCCGACATGTCAAGCTGGAAGAGCTGGTCTGCGAGCTCATCCCACACTGATAAACGCTATGGCTACTGATGAAGTCAGCCTGGAGAAACGAGCCGTTGCCGGAGATGCGGCGGCTTGTATGCAGCTTGGACGGCGATTGCTGCGCGGGCGCGGCGTGGCACGGGACTATGAGCGTGCCCTGGCGTGTTTTGACACTGCGGCCAGGGCGGGGGATGCGGATGCGTTTTATTTGATGGGCAAGTGCTACATGAAAGGCGTGGGATGCGCTAAAGATCCAGAGGGAGCTGTGAGTTGCCTGGAAAACGCCGCACGCCGCGGACATGCCTCTGCCGCGCTGAAGCTTGGCGCGTGTTTTGAGCAGGGTATCGGAGCGCCGCAGAGTGATGAACTGGCGGCTTATTGGTATCGCAAGGCGGTCGTGCGCGGGGAATCCCGTGCGTATGATGAGTTGTTGCGCTTATCGCTCAAGAACGGTAGACAAAAGGAGAAGGCATGAAGATCCTCGTTTTTGGAGCGCATGGACGCGTGGGCGAGATGCTGTGCAGGGCCGCACGAGCGGCAGGACACGAGTTGATCACCCCTACGCATGCGGAGTGCGATTTGGAGTATCCTGCGGCGGTGGGGGAGCTGGTGCTTCGTAGCGAAGCGGAGTTGGTGGTGAATTGTGCAGCCGTTTCGCGTGTGGAGGAGTGCGAGGACGATGCGCTGCGCGCTCATTTGGTGAATGCCATGAGTCCGGCGACCATGGCGCTTGCATGTCGCCATACCGGGGCACGCTTCATCCACCTTTCCACGGATTATGTTCTGGATGGTCGTCGCCCGGGTCTCAAATCGGCGGATGCCCGCTGTAAGCCCGTCAACACCTACGGCTTTTCTAAAATGGAGGCTGAGCTTCAAGTGCGCGAGGGCAATGCAGAGGCGCTCATCCTGCGTGTTTCCTGGGTGTGCGGTAACCCCCGCAAACCCTCTTTCGTGGAAAATGCGGTGGCGCAGGCAGTGCGCGGGGAGAAATTGGTTGCCGCAGTGGACCAGGACTCCATGCCTACGCATGCGGGGGACATAGCGCGTGCCATACTCAGCCCGCAGCTGGAGGGTGTGAGCGGGGTGCTGCAAGTGACAAGCAGCGGTGAGCCGATGAGCCGGTACAGCGGCACTATGGTGGCCTTGGAACACGCCCGCTCGGTGGGCGCGTTGTCTCAGATGCCTGTCGTGGAGCCGCAGAAAATCTGTGACATGGGTAGATTCCGCGCTCCTCGCCCTGCACACACCGCCATGGACAACTGCGACTTGCTTGCTTTGGGGATCCCTATGCCGAGCGCGCGGGAAAGCATCTGTCGTGCGGTAGACGATTATTTGAGCTATACGGCGGGGCAAACGCATTAGAAAATGCGTTTGCCTATGTACGATTTACGATTTACGATTTACGATTTGGGAGTTCGGCGAGCGAAGCTCGCGGGGAGCAGAGCGAATGCGGACGGGATGTGATGAAGCAGTGATCGGACGCGGTTAGAAAGCGGCGGGGGCGGCCGACGCCGCCTATGTACGAGGTACGATTTAATTCATTTACGATTTGGAAGTTCGGCGAGCGAAGCTCGCGTGGGGGCGAAGCAGATGCGTAGCGGAACTCTCGAAACGATGATGCGTTGACAGGAGGAAAACATCTGCTATTACGATATGCCCCCTGCTCAATCATCAATGGTTTGCCGTCTTGCTGGCTTACTTCCTTCATCCATAGGTAACGCATGAGTAATGGGTTGAATGAGTCCGGAGAAGATTTTATTGGGACACGTATGATCCAGTGCCGCCTCACCTCGTGCGCTTTGGCCTTCTATCCGGTTCTTATTCGTCCTGTCTGTGATTCGCCTCCGGCTTCCTCCCCACCCCACATTACTGTGATGCAGTTGCCTCTGGCTATTTGATTCCGCCCTGTCAGCGGCTCATTGGGACTTTCACCCCAGTTGTATGTCATGCCTGACGTACACGCAAAAAGGGTCGAGCTCGTAGGGAGCTCGACCCTGCAAAATGGAGAGGTGGAGATTACTTAACCTCCTCCACGACGTTGACGCGGCGACCCTCGCGGTCGAAAAATACGCGGCCGTCCACCAGCGAGAAGATTGTGTAATCACGTCCCATTCCTACACCCTTGCCGGGGTGGAACTTAGTACCACGCTGACGAATGATGATGTTGCCGGCGATGACCGACTGACCGCCGAATTTTTTCACCCCGAGGCGCTTGCTGCGTGAGTCGCGTCCGTTGCGTACAGAACCTTGTCCTTTTTTATGTGCCATGACTGGTAAAAAACTGTCTTGGGTTAATAATTATGCTTGAATCGCGGTGATTTTCACCTTGGTAAGAGCGGCGCGGAACCCCTTCTTCTTGTGGAAACCCTTGCGACGCTTAAACTTGAAAGCGATGCCCTTCGGCCCACGAGCCTCGGCATCAAGGACCAGAGCCGTTACGCTGGCTCCTTCCACGACCGGTGCGCCCACCTTTGTCGTTTCCCCGTCTTCTACCAGCAGCACATGGTCGAACTTCGCCTCACCATCATTCTGCATGTCGGGAAGACGATCCACTTCCACTACATCGCCCACCGTAACCCGGTACTGCTTGCTGCCGGATGCGAATATTGCGTATGCCATAGTTTTTTTATTTTTTGGTTGCACCCGCTTGTGCGGGCTGGCACATTATAGACATGTCGCGCGTTTTAGCAAGTAAAATTTATTAAAAAATGAAAAATAGCGCAAAAATTTTTCAACGAGAGGGGATTGTCGTGCAGGGAGAGCAGGCCATGCGAGCGCTTGGCAAAGAGCTGGCCGGGAATCTGGAAGCCGGGGATGTGCTAGGGTTGGTGGGTGAGTTGGGCGCCGGCAAGACACGTCTCGTGCAGGGAATACTGGAAGGCTTGGGATGTCAACAGGTTGGCACCAGTCCCACCTTCAGCATTGTGCACGAGCATACGGACGGATCTCTGCCGGTGGCTCATTTTGATTTGTATCGATTGAAGCAACCGGACGAGGCGTTGCAAATAGGTTGGGATGAATACTTGACGAGCGGGATGGTCCTGCTCGTGGAGTGGGCAGATCGCTTTGGTGGCGAGCTCCTCCCGGAGGAGACCGTGTGGGTTCATATCGAGCGCGTCGGGGAGACGACGCGACGCGTATGGATCAAGGCAACCGCATTGAGATAAGGCACATCCGTCCAAAGAAAAGCAAGTCATTTACGATTTACGATTTACGATTTGCAAAATTCGGCGAGCGGAGCTCGCGAGCTGCAAAGCAAATGCGAGCGGGATGTGATGAAGCAGTGATCGGACGCGATTCGAAAGCGGCGGGGGCGGCTGACGCCACCCGGTGGCAGACGGAGCCTGCCTATGTACGATTTACGAGACGCCCCATCGGTGCTTTAGCCCGCGCCCTTGGCGCGCTATAATCCAAATCGTACATCGTACATCGTACATCGTAAATGAGCAGCCGCTCTGCGGCTGCTTGGGGCCGTCGGGCGTTTTGTACATAGGCAACCGCATTAGGAAATGCGGTTGCCATGGGTTTAAAGAAAGCGCGTCGGAAAGTAATTTCCGACGCGCTTGCGAATCTTCGCGGGAGAGACAGTCGCCTGCCTCTCCCTAGAAACTCTTACTTGGTGACGGTAGCGGGAACAGGAGCCGGAGCCGGAGCTACGGGTTCCTGCTGCTGCTGCTGCTGCTGGCAGCTGGCAAGAATAGCAACCGCCGTAAGAGCGAGAACAGAGATGGTCTTCATATTTTTCTTTGATTTACTAGGTTGAAGTTCCTCTGCCCACTGTAGGCAGAAGACGCGGAGCTATTATAGCCAATTTACCGTTGATGGCAAGTCTAAAATGGGGGAAAATGACAATTTGGCGAGTCATGCAAAATAGGAATTACGTAACAAGCTTATTATAAGCAGATATCAAAAATATCAGCTTTTTACTTCGGAGGAGGAATGCCCGAAAAATCAAGGATGTAGGGATGAAATATCGGCGAACACCTGTCTTTGCAGGGCCTCTAATGAGGAGAATTGTTGCTCCGGGCGTATGAAGCGGCAGATCTGCACCAATAGGAAGGATTCGTAGAGATCACCCTGCCAATCGGGGAAATGAACTTCAAGCCGGGGGAGTTTGCGCTGCTCGGCAATGCTGGGGCGCAAACCGAGATTGGCGATGCCGGGGAGCAGGGAATTCCCAACGCGGGCGGAGACGGCATATGCTCCGGCGGGGGGCAGGATACTGTGTGGGAGAATGGGAATATTGGCCGTGGGAAAACCCAGGCGACGAGCCAGGTGCTGCCCGTGTTCTACCGTGCCGGCAAGGACGAATGGGTGGCCGAGCAGGGAAGAAGCGAGCTGCAGATCCCCCGCGGTGAGCGCGGCGCGGATTCGGTGCGAGCTCACAGGTTCACCCGACAGCTGCTCCAAGGGGCAAATGCAGGTGCGCCACCCGCGGCGTGCTCCTTCCCGGACGAGAAGTTCTGCGTTCCCTGTTCCCCCGGCGCCAAAGTGCCAATTTTCTCCTACCGAGATGCCTGCGATGTGGCACACGGCTCCCAGGGCATCCAAAAATTGTACCGGGGTAAGCGCGGCGAGTTCAGCGTCGAATGGCAGGCAGAGCAACACATCCGCCCCACCCAACTCAGCAATGAGTTGTCCTTTGTGGCGCGCGTTGGGGGTGATGAGCAGAGGCTGATCATCGGGACGCAGCAGAGCCAACGGGTGCTGCCGGAAGGTAATAACTCCTCTCAGAGCTTCCGGAGTGTTCGCGCTTTGCATCACGCGCACGTGCCCTCGATGCACGCCGTCGAAGAATCCAATGGCCCAGTGAATCGGTTGCCTGAGGATGCGGACTTCATCGAGCGAATGGAAAATCTTCATGGCTCAGGGGGTGGAGGGAACCAGTTGATCCACAGGGATGAGGCGAGCGATCATTTGTTGCCGCGAGGCAGATTTCAATTCTGGCACGGTGATGGCCTGAGCAATATCGAAATGTCCGGATTTAATGCGGCGTAGCGCGGTGAGATGGGCTCCACAGCCCAGTAGTTGCCCGATGTCATGGGCGTAGGTGCGCACGTAGAATCCTTTGGTGCAGTGCACTGAGAAATCAACTTGGGCACCGGGTAAATCGATGCGAGTGATCGAGTAATCCAGCACGCGTACGCGCCGAGGCTTGCGCTGCACTTCCTCGCCGCGGCGGGCAAGTTTGTAGCAAGGGACGCCGTTGATTTTCACGGCAGAAAACATGGGAGGCACCTGGTCAAACGCAGTGTGGAAATGCTCGAAAGCACGGCGGATGTTTTCTTCAGTGATGCCGGCGGTAGGTTTGGTGGCAACCACTTCTCCCTCGGCATCTTGGCTGTTAGTTTCTATGCCCAGCTGCATGGTGCCGGTGTACACTTTGTCCTCGCTCATGAGCCTGTCTTGAAAGCGGGTCGCTTTACCGACGACGACAATGAGCATACCGGTGGCCATCGGGTCAAGCGTTCCGCAATGACCCACTTTGCGCGTGTTCAGGACACGGCGGCAGAGCGCCACAGCATCATGGGAGGTAAAACCGGGGTCCTTATCTACCAATAGCACGCCGCTCGGGCTTTCGGATGGAGGCGTGATCATGTAAGGGAATGCAGAACGTTTCGGATGGCTTGTAACACGGCTTGGCGTACCTCGGTAAGCGCCCCGCGCATGCGAATGCCGGCGGCCATGGGGTGCCCGCCTCCGCCGAATTGCGCCGCAATGTCATTGACTCTGATAGCGGGGTCTTTGGAGCGCAACGAGATGCGGATAAGCCCCCCCTCCAGCTCCTCGAAGATGAGCGCCACTTTTGCCCCGCGCAGCACGCGGATGATGTCGACCATGTCTTTGGTATCCTCCAGTCGTAAGTGGAGATCCTGACGTCGGGCAAGGGAAAGAGAGTAATGCACGATGAGGCCGTCAGAATCCACTGCCATGTTGTTAAGTACCTCGCTCTGCATTTGGAAGGCTTCCAGAGGGAGTTCCTGGTAGAGCCGGCGATTCACATCCCCTACATCGACCCCGGCCTCAATAAGCCGCGCACTAAGGCGCATGACCTCAGGCGTGGTGGAATCGAATTGGAAAGAGCCGGTATCAGTGTTGACCGCTACGTAGAGCGCAGAGGCAATGGGACGGGTAAGCGTCACTCCGAGCGCGTCCAGCAGCGGCATGATCACACAAGCGCAGGCAGCGGCATTCCCTTGCACCAGATTCATGGTGGCGTACAGGGTGTTTGTTTCGTGGTGATCGATGTTGATCGTGAAGGGCGCGGCTTCGACCAAGCCACGGCCGATGTCGCCCAGGCGTTTGGGTTCCCCGCAATCCACACAGATGAGGCATTCTACCCCGGGGGGCAAAATTTCCGGCGGGTTTGCGACGAGCCGGGCGCCCTCCAAGAACGCAAAGCGATCCGGTACGGCATCTTCGATCCACATGTGCACGCTCTTGCCAAGCGCTTGCAGCGCCATCCCCAGACCAAGCACACTCCCCACGGCATCTCCATCCGGTCTCATGTGCGAAATAACCGCCACCTCACGCAGTTTTGCGATTGCCTGCGCTATTTCCTGATGCGTATTTGGTGTCCCCATAGGTCAGGAGCCGTTATACCATCCAATCCGGCGCGAGTCAATGAAGATGTAGTAAACGCCAGGGCAAACGCATTAGAAAATGCGTTTGCCCATTTACGATGTACGATGTACGATTTACGATTTATTGATAGCGTGCGCATTGCGCAGATTTTTTCGAGTCATTAACGTGTGCAGAGATTCCTTTAGAGCGGTCATCATGATGACCGCTGGTTATCACGGTTTTTGATGCGTATAAACATGGATATCAGTTAATAAGATTGTTGCCTCCGTTGATTACCTTCTCTCAAATGCGTTTGCCCTGTAGTAAACGCATATGAAATGCGTTTACTATGGACGATGGACGTTGACTCAGCGCCGCCCCATCGGCGCTTCGCCCTTCGGGCAAAAGCTCTGCTTTTGTCCAATCCCCCTCCGAGCCCTCGGGGGCTTTGACTCGTAGGCACCCCATTGCCTACTCGCCCCTGCAGGGCAGCGCATGCGCGCTGTCCATCCGCCCTTACTGCACGCTGACGCGTACACCCTGAACGGGGCCGTCGGGCGTTTTGACTCGTAGGCACCCCATTGCCTATTGCTTCGGAGTCGCCTCACGACTCCTCACCCCTCCGGGGCAAAAGCTGTGCTTTTGGCTAATCGACCTTACGGCCGTCGGTCGCTTTCGCCCCTGCGGGGCAGCGCATGCGCGCTGTCCATCCGCCCTTACTGCACGCTGACGCGTACACCCTGAACGGGGCCGTCGGGCGTTTTGTACGATGTGGAAATAATGCGCGCGGGGCGCGGGGAGGCGGGGCAGACGGGGGCTGGCACCGCGTCGTTTCGTTCATTCGATCAGCTGAGCTTCCTTGTCCGTACAGTGTAGACTTTGTCGCCTCGGCGAACTTTCTGAGGAAGTTGCACGAGAACCACGGAGCCTTTGGAGGCATGAGAAACGGGAAGAGTGGCGCCGGTAGGATCATCGGCGCGCATGTCGGTGATGGTGTGTCTCAGAATACCCGTAGTGGGACCGGTAATTTCAACGATGGCGTCGGTTTGTAGATCGGAGGCATTCAGACGAATCTCCGCCACGCCGACACGTGGGTAAAATTTGAGCACGGTTCCGGTGAAATCGCGCTGTTCGGCAGCATGGCTGCCGGGTGCCCCGCTCCAGCCATCCCACAACTCGCCCAGGTAATAGCCGCCATGCCAGAATGACCGGTTGAACACGCTGCGTAAACGTTCTTCCCACGCCTGCACGTGCTGCTCATTCCAGTCGCCCCGAGCCCATGCTTGCGCGGCCTCGCGATACACGGCCGTAACTGTGCTCACATACGCCGCAGAACGCCCGCGTCCTTCCAGCTTGAGTACTGAGACACCGGCGTCAAGCAACTGATCAAGCACGCGGATGGTACAGAGGTCAGCGGGGGACATGATGTACTGATTATCCACTTCCAATTCAAAACCTGTTTCTGCATCGACGGCACGGTAACGACGACGACACAGCTGGTAGCAATCTCCGCGATTGGCGCTGTGATTGTGTGCGGCGAGGCTCATGCCGCATTTGCCGGAGATGGCGATGCAGAGCGCTCCATGCGCAAAAAGTTCGATGCGCAGCGGTTTGCCGTTCGGTCCACATATTGGCTCGCTTTGTACGGCATGAACCATCGTGCGCACACGTCCTAGCGTGAGCTCACGCGCCGGTACCACCACATCCGCGTACTGCGCATAGGAACGGAGCGCCTCCGTGTTGCTCACATTGGCTTGCACGGAAATATGGACCTCGAGTCCGATGCTGTGAGCAAAGCGTATCACAGCCATATCGGCAGCAATCACGGCATCTACTCCCGCCTCCTTTGCTGCTCGAAGCAGCTCTTGTGTCTCACCAAGCTCATCATCGTAGATCACCACATTGCAGGTGAGATAGGCGCGTGCGCCGCAAGCGTGACACAGGCGCGCCACCCGGGGCAAATCTGCTGCGGAAAAGTTGCCGGCGGCATGGGCACGCATGTTGAGCTTGCCAACGCCGAAGTACACACTGCCCGCGCCGGCACGAAGCGCTGCCGACAAACTCTCGAAGGAGCCGGCCGGAGCCATAATTTCCACAGGTTGGCGCACGGGATTATTTTCGTTCGTCTTCACGGCGTAAAAGAAGGCGGAATTCTCGCTCAGGACGACCATGTTGGCGGTTGATATCCCCGAGCATCTTTTGAGCCGACGTCGGTAAAAGATCCCAAATATCCGGCTCCACGAGCATGCGGTCATCTCCGACAAAGGAAACATCGGCCTCCACGGTTTTGCCACGACTCTCCAGACGCACGCGGTAGGGCGATTCATTCGTCTGCAGCCACTCGTAGCGCAATGTGCCGTGCCCTGCCCCACGCCAACGCGCCTCTGCCGGCAGCACCTCCACCCGCACCCGCGCACTCTGCTCGCGCCACTCTCCCAGCGCGAGCTCGCGAGGATTTTCCGTGGACCGGAACAGCATGCACAGACCTGTGATCAGCATGCTCACGGCTGTCGCAACCAGCCACCAACGCAGAAATTTGCGCATAGGTTTGTCAGTTGTGTCGGCGATGCGGAACGCTTCGCATCAGGATGATTCCTTCGAGCGGTGGGTGGCGGCCTCCATGAGGAAGAGTTCTGCCACGCGGAAGGCGCGTCGAGCCGTTTCGGCGGCTGTGCGGTCATCCATGAGCGCCAGCCCCTCTTCCGTTACCTCCCCCTTGAAAATTTTCCATGCTCGGGCAACGAGTTCATCCACGTCCACGGCAGGATGTCGCTGGACGGATTGAGCGCCCGTTGAGCCATCCTCCTTGTGGTGACGATTGTGGCGGCGTTTGCGCGTTTTACCCAGTGGCTCGTGCCCACCCACCACTTCGGGTTCCGGGTAGGCGGGAGCGTTGGCTTGTTGCCCTCCGGTTGCGCGAGGCTTGCGTGGTTTGGGCGCGGCCTCTCCTTCACCCTTTTTCGCTTTGTCGGCAGCGCGTCGTTTGGGAGCCGGCTGCGGCGAGTCAGGTGCGGTCGTTGTGGTATCATCTGGTGTTTTCATCGTGGTTCTCATGAGGAAGTTCTGTATGGCGTTTCACATTGAAATACCATGAGGTCTTGCGGGGCGTGCCACCCGTTTCTTTCCAGCTCAGCTCCACAACGACCGGGGATTGGTAGAGACGTAGCGGCGGATTCCATTGCACGGTACCGGATGAGCTGTCCAATTTGCTTGGCACTCGACCAAAGCCGCTTACTGCCATCTGCACAGACGATAGATCGATATTTTGAACGGCGCCCATCTGTGCTGAAATGACCGGAAGATCTTCGTACGCGTCTGCATTGGGCGCCGGGTACACCGGAAAAGGCGGCACCGGCGAGTTGCGATGCGCCCTGGCGACCTGCTGAGAATTGGCTGCGTTCCATGAAAAATCCACGGCACGCTGAAATACGGAGCTATCATTGCCGAACACCATGTAGCGGTGCACTTGCAGCACATCTTCCTGCACATCCACCTTGCCGGGTATGACGGTGAAAGCCACCACATATCCGTAACTCGGCAATTGCCTGACTATTTCCGGCGTCACATAACCTCCCGGATAGCAGTACGCATTGATTGGCCCAAACAATTCGCTGAGCCGTTTGAAGGAATCGCCCATTTCCACATCCATCAGCTCGGCAAAGGCCTGCTCGCCGCGTTCGAGTCCTTCTTTCCACGTGCTGGGATAATAGTGACTGGTGGAATGGCTGCCAATGGTCGCGCCGTGCTGCTGCATCTCCCGGACCATTGCGGGGGTCATGCTGTCGCCGCGCCCGCTCAAGTACTTGGTGTAGAGAAACAGCGTAAACGGGTATCCATATTCCTTCAGGATGGGGAAGGCATCCGTGTACACACTGCGCCAGCCGTCATCCAATGTGATGAGCACACACTTGGCCGGCAGTTTCAGATGCCCCATTCGCCATTCCAAAAACTCTTTCATGCTGATGACGCGCAATCCCGCCTCGCGGATGTGTTCCATCTGCTTACGGAATTCCGAGGTGCGCATCAACATCTCCGTTACCGGTTTTGTGTTGCTGAAGTTATGGTACCCAAGCACCGCAACGCGCGTCTTCTCGCGAGCCACCGGTTGGGTGTTGTCGTCTTCCGGCGAATCATGGGGCTCGCTCTCCTGCGCCGGTGGCGTCTCCTCTTCCTCGACCGGCACACACTCCTCTACCGGGTCCGGATTCATGGGCGGCGGCTCAAAATACTGCGCCCATGCACTCCCGACCAGCACCATCCCTATTATGTTCAACAAACGCCTCATCTACCCACAAGACTAGCATATCCCCCCCCCTTGGCAAGTCTTTTTTCCACGGCAACCGCATTAGATCACATCCGTCCCAAGAAAAACCCATCCATTTACGATTACGATTTAGATTATAGCGCGCCAAAGGCGCGGGCTATGCGAAAACTGCCGCTTTCTAACCACGTCCGTGCACGGCTTCATCAACACGCGTTCGCACTTGCTCTGCTCCCCGCGAGCTCCGCTCGCCGAACTTTCCAAATCGTACCTCGTACATAGGCAACCGCATTTGAGAGAAGGTCATCAACAGAGAAAATGCTCTTATGGTCTGATATCAATGTCTATACGTATCAAAAATCGTGACAACCAGTGGTCATCATCATGATGGTTCTAAAGGGATCTCAGCACACATTAATGATTCGAAAAAATCTGCGCAACGCGCACATCATTAATAAATCGTACAAAACTGCCGACGGCGTAAGGCAGTTTGGACAAAAGCGCAGCTTTTGCCCGAAGGGCTCACTGGCAGGGTGGTGCCAGTGAGTCATCGTACATCGTACATCGTACATAGGCAAACGCATTTTCTAATGCGTTTGCCCTGTTGCCTTGGCCTTTTTTCTTGCAGTCGTTGCTCTCCTGTCGTAAAATACCCCTATGAGCAAAAGAAAGTTTATTCTCGCTTCCGTGATTGTTGCTGTGGCCTTCTCTGCATGCACGACCTGCTACAACGAGCGGTTCTGCCAGGAGCTCATCGGCCTGAGCAGCGCTCAAGTAGTCTCCACCATCGGCCCGCCGACTCAGATTTACGAACAAGGTTCCACGAAAGTGATGGAATGGGCCTATGACGGGACATACATGACCAACTATGTGGTGCCCGGTCGCGCAGATTCCTGGGTGGATTCTCGCGGCGGGGTGCATTCCACATTCGTGCCTCCCTACGAGCGTACGAGTACGATTCCTCGGGTTGCCGTACTCCGTCTCACCTTGGAAAAGGATCACGTGACTGCGTACACATCGCAGTTCAACGGTTCCGACATGTGCAACCACTTTGTCCCCGAGAGCTACATCCGCCGTTACAAGATGGAGGATAAAGCTCGCCCGCGTCGATAATCCCCCAAGATGCCTCTCATGAAAAGGTTACTCATCGCTTGCCTGATGGTGGGGGGTGCCTCAGCGGCTTCCCTGCCGGCTTACCCTGTCGTGTATGATCCGAGCGTGCGTGGCCCGGTGAAGAATCCGGCCTACATGGCGACGCCTCCCCGCACCGTACCTTCGGCGATGCCCCGGGAAGCCCCCCTTCCCGCTTCGGCGCCGGCTTATGCTGCGCCCGGATACTCAGCGCCTACGGTTCAGCATTACCCCCGCTACATGGACTCTTCCAATTATGAGTTCAACATCTCCGTGAGTTACGGATTCAAGGCCAGCCCGGACAATCCGTATGCCTGCGACATGCTCGGTTTCGAACTGGAGGGAGCTTACTACTTCACCAATCGCCAGGCCGTTACCCTTTCCATCGGCTTTGCCGGCGGCGGGGATGATGAAAACTTCTGGGTTACTCCGCATGATGGCCACCCTCCAGTCCCTTGGACAGACAGTTTCGACCGCTCCTCCTTCACTCTTGCATTGGGTTACCGCTTCTCTCACCGGGTGAACCGTTTTTGCGATCTGCAAGTGGGAGCCAAGTGCGGCTTAGATGTGCAAAGTATCGATACGGAGTTCGGTTATGGTTGGAGCGATTCCTACTACGACAACCCATGGGATTGCGGCAAACGCCATACTTCTGTCGGCATGATTTACGCCGGTTACGTGAACCTCTGCTTTCCCATTTCCCGCAATGCCATGCTCCTTATCGGCTACCAGTACCGTGGTTCCACCGCTAAGCCCGACGCCAAATACGGCTACCCCTACGACATGAGTTTTCAGACCGGCACCATGCGCTGGCACGAAGTGCGCGTGGGCGCCGTCTTTACCTTCTGATCCCATCCGTCCGTCTGATCTACCAAGGCAACCGCATTGGAGAGGAGTTAGCAGCAGAGAAAATGCTCTCACCTACTGGTATTATCGTTCATACGTATCGAAAATCTGCACAATGTACACGTTATCAATAAATAGCAAATCTTGCGCAGGCGCCGCCAAGCACCCCGTCCCCGCGCAATGCGCGCGAACTTCCCAAATCGTAAATCGTAAATGAATTATGAACCTGCATTTCACCAAAATGACCGGCGCGGGCAACGACTTTGTCATGGTCGATAACCGCGATCTTTCGCTTTCTCCTCTGCTCACCAGGCAGACAATAGCCCGCCTTTGCGACCGCCGATTCGGCATCGGTGGAGATGGGCTCATCGCCGTGGAACCCGCCACTTCCGGCGGCGAAGTGCGCATGCGCTATTACAACTCTGATGGTGGTGAAGCTGAAATGTGCGGCAACGGCGCACGCTGTTTCACCGCCTTTGTGCACCGCCTTACCGCTTCCCCTTCTGCGGATCTCCGTTTCGAAACCCTCGCCGGCATGATCCACGGTCATGTGCATAACGATGGTTCCATTACCATCCAGCTCACCGACCCCCAGGATATGAAGCTGAATGCGGTTCCTCCCTCCGCGACGCTGCCTGTTCCCGTCCATTTTGTGAACACGGGTGTGCCCCATGCCGTCGCCTTCCTGGACAGTGTGGAGGACATCGATATCATGAAGCTGGGCGCCCACCTGCGCTACCACGAAGCCTTTGCTCCTGCCGGAACCAATGCCAACTTCGCTTGCGTACTCGCTCCCCAGCATCTCAAATTGCGCACGTACGAGCGAGGGGTGGAGGCCGAAACGCTCGCCTGTGGCACCGGCATGACCGCCACCGCTCTGCTTCATGCCGAAATCACCGGCGCTCCCTCCCCCATTCAGCTGGATGTAGCGGGAGGCTGCACCCTTTCTGTAGGCTTTGAAAAGACGTCGGATGGGAGTTACCGTCACATCACCCTCACAGGTCCGGCAGTGGTGGTATTTGAGGGCACAATTGCGCTGCCGGATCAAGCATGATGATTTCCCCGCCCCTCAGCCGTCGCTCCATTGTGCTCATTGGCCTGATGGGTTGCGGCAAATCTACCGTCGGTCGCGAGCTGAGCCGCGCTACCGGTGCCCCATTCCTGGATACCGATCTGCTCATCGAAGAGCAGGTGGGCATGGATATCCCGCGCATCTTTGCCGAGCTGGGGGAACCCCATTTCCGTGCTTTAGAAACGGCTTTGCTGAACTACCTGCGAGATCACCCTTCCTCTTGCTCTTCCGGCATCATCTCCACGGGCGGTGGCATCGTCCTGCGTCCGGAGAATCGTGCCATCCTGCGCTCCCTCGGCTTCGTTGTCTGGCTGGATGTGGATCTGCCCAACCTCCTTTCCCGCACCGAGCGTGCCCAGAACCGTCCCCTGTTGCAGGATCAGGATCGAGAAGCGCGCCTCCGACAGCTCCTCGATGCGCGGAGCCCTCTTTACGCCCAAACTGCCCACTTCCGTATTAACTCCTCCGAAATAAAGCCCCCCCAAGTGGCGGACATCATCCTCCGGCAAGCCCATTCTTTCTTTGCTTAATCCCCGGTACGCCCACATCCAAGGCAACCGCATTAGAAAATGCGGTTGCCTATGTACGAAGTACGATTTAATTCATTTACGATTTACGATTTACGATTTGCAAAGTGCGCGCGCGTTGCGCGGCGGCATGAGATGTGTCTCGCGTTCCACACGCGAAGGAATGGGTTGGATGAGCCTGGAGAAGATTTTATTGGGACAAATGAGCCGTACGCCAGGGCAACCGCATATCGTAAATGGGTTACTTTATTGGCGGTCCCATCCGCTTTCCTCCCCTCCTCCGAGCCGCAAGCGCGCTCACTTTACAAATCGCAAATGAATCTTCCTTGGCGAACAAGGTGCTGCGGATGGGGTGGGATTCGAACCCACGGAAGGTTGCCCTTCGGCGGTTTTCAAGACCGCTGCATTCAACCACTCTGCCACCCATCCGTATATGGCGTAAACACGCGCCGCCATTGTAGCGAATTGTTTCCGACGGCTCAAGTCTAATTTTTGGATAGACGCGGAAATTGCACATCCGGCCCAAGAAAAAAACATCCATTTACGATTTACGATTTAATTCATTTACGATTTACGATTTGGAAAGTGAGCGCGCGTTGCGCGGGAAGGCGAAGCAAGTGCAAGGTATGTATTTGCAAGCCGTGCGCGATGTTGGTTCGAAAGCGGCGGGAAGGCGGTGGCGGCTGACGCCACCCGGTGGCAGGCGGAGCTTGGGCATTTACGATTACGATTTGCAAAATTCGGCGAGCGGAGCTGCAAAGCAAATTTTGGGCTTGCGGAATGCCGTGCTGCAAGCTATAAGTGAGGACGATGAATTTACCCAACAGCATTACCTTGGTGCGCCTGGTCATGGTCATCATTTTTACGGCGGCTCTTGCCGTGGGAGCTGCCGCTTCTTCCGCTGCTGCAGAATCCGCTCCGTTCAGCGGTTGGTTTGTTGCCCTTTCTCTCCCGGCGTGTATCGCACTTTGGACTTTCGTCATCGGCGCTGTGAGCGACTTCTTTGACGGGCATCTTGCTCGCAAATACGGTCTGGTCACGAACTTGGGCAAGCTTCTCGATCCTCTTGCGGACAAGATTTTGGTATGTGCGGCATTTGTGTATCTGAGCTCTGTGGACATGTGCCCGTTTTGGGTGACGATTCTCATCCTGTTTCGCGAATTTCTGGTGACGGGGTTGCGCCAGCTTGCCGCACTGAAGGGAGTGGCTCTCGCTGCCGATTTATCCGGCAAGTGGAAGACCGGGTTGCAGCTCGGTTTTTGTATCGCATGCCTTTTTCATTTGGCGTATGGCGGCAATGCTCCGCAACCGTTGCGATTTCTCTCTATCGGCGAGGGCGGGGTGTGGTGTCGCTCATTTTTCCTGTGGGGCAGCGTCCTGCTCACGGCGTGGAGCGGCCTGCATTATCTGGTGCGTGGGCGTCATCTGCTTCACGGATAATTTATGCATGCTCTGAAGCATGGAAAATTCCGTCGACAAACCTGAGGATGGATTGGTCGAGCGCTTCATTCGCTACATGAAGGCCGAGCGAAACGCCTCGCCGCTCACCATGGACTCCTACCGTCGCTCGCTTGCCCAGTTCCGAGAGTGGATGGGCGGTCAGTTCTCCGCGTGGCAAGCTTGTACTCCGCAGCACTTTCGCAGTTGGCTCTACCTGGCCATGGAGCAACAACTCAAATCCTCCACCATCCGTCTGCGCTTTGCCGCTCTGCGCTCTTTCTACAACTACTTGGTGCGCTACGGTGAGGTGACGGTCAACCCTCTCGCCGATGTCGCCCTGCCGAAAGCGCGACACCCCTTGCCCGTCCACCTCAATCTCAAACAGATGGAGGAGTTGCTCAGCATGCCCTTCCGCATCCCGCCGGATAAAAAGAGTCCGCCTTGGCTACCGTACCGTGATGCCGCCATTCTGGAGCTGTTTTATTCCTGCGGCATGCGGCTCAGCGAGCTCGTGAGTTTGAATGCAAACGCCCTGCCGGATGGCGAGGAGTGCTTGCGCATCGTCGGCAAGGGTCGCAAGGTGCGGCTCATCCCCGTGGGGGACTACGCCCGCGCGGCTGTGCGCAAATATCGCGACATGGCCGGCATCAGCGGGGTGATGCCTCTCTTCATCAGTCGCCTGGGTAAACGGCTTACCGGCCGTAGCATCCAGCTCATGCTCGATAAATACCTACGCCTCTCCGATATTCCTTTCCACATTTCCCCGCATAAGTTGCGCCACACTTTTGCCACTCACATGCTGGATGCCGGTGCGGATCTGCGCGCTGTGCAGGAGCTCCTTGGGCATGCCTCGCTCTCCACGACGCAAATTTACACGCACGTTACCAAATCTCGCATGAAGGAGGTGTACACGGAAACCCATCCGCGCGCTCGCGCTACTGCGCCGGAGCGTTCTCGGCGGTCAAATACTCCTTGATTCCCTGCACCGGGAAGCGAAGCGAGTTTTTTTGAAAACGAGCCAAATCTCGGCGCGCCCTCTCCGTGCTGCCAAAGAGCTGCTCCGGGCTTAGCTGCTGCTCCGGCGGCACATTCAATTTTTGCTGCAGCACAAAAAGCAGGCAGAGCAGTGAGGGTACGCGTTGAGTCGGACTTTTGTACAGTTCACGCCCCAGCTCCCACGCTTCCCGTTCGCGTCCGCGGATGCGGCACAGGTTGTAGAATTCTTGCCGGTGGTAGAGACCGGACGCTCCGAGCTGCACGGCGCGATGGTAGGCATCTGCCGCCTGCGCAAAGGAGGGGAAGCGGTTGAGATCTGCGTACGTATCTCCCAGACTGAGGTACAGCAACGCTGATTCCGGATGGCGTGCGATGCCATCTTTCAAGAACCGCACGCCACGCTCAAAATAAGTTTTGGAGAGAGCCACGCGCTCGCGATCATCCAACTGCTCGTTGTTGATGGCATGCGCCGCTGCGTTCACCGCCATATCACGGGCGGCGCTTACCCAGTAATTTTGCCTCGCCGGGTTGAGTGTAGTAGCCATCTGCCATCGGCGTTCAGCGAGCGACCAATCGCGTTTTGCCCACGCTGTCGTGGCGTCCAGCACCATCATTTCAGCCGCCAGGCTCCGCAGTCCTCCGAGCAGGAAAAAGGAAAGCTGCTCACCCAGTGCATCCCGCTCCGTCAAAACCGCGCTCTGCTCTGTGCGCAGGTGCGCCGCTGTTTCCCACGCTGCCAGTCGCCGGCTCAGCGGCTGCAACGCCATTCCACCTGCCGCGAGAACGGCCAGGCATAACATAAATGGCAGAACAGCTTTCACTGGTAATTTCATCCGCTTCTTTGCCGTGTATCATGCCATTCCCAGCCGCGCTCGTATGTCCCGGCAGAGTTGCTTCCACAGCGGCACGGGAGCGCTCACTTCATGCGCTCGCCGAAGCGGCTCGCCCCATATGGCTTCGTATTCCACCGGGCGTCCCAAATTGTAATCCACCGCACTGCTCGGCACAAAGGGCCCCATGTGCGCCGTGCGGTACATCTGCTTGTCCGCAATCCCCTCCGGTGTCGGGTAACCGCGCATCTTCGCCGTCAAGCACACCTCTTCGATGATGCCGCGTGCGCGCTCCTGCTCCCCGGGCATTGCAAACAGATCCACCACACTAATGCCTCCGTGCGCCAGACAGAGCCCGTTGAAGGGAATGTTCCACGTGAGCTTGCACCAGAGTATCTGCTCCGTGTGCATAAAAGCCTCGGTGGGGATCTTAGCTCGTCCGAAAAGTTCCGCCAGCTCCTGTGCGCCGTGCAGTCCCTCTTCTGTGGGCAATAAAGGAGCAAATTGGATATCTCCTCCCTCCAGGTGCGTGATGCTCCCCGCTTCCTTAACCATGCAGCACACAAAACACAGCCCCATGAACACCCGTTCCTTCGGCGCTACGCGTCCGATGAGTTCCGCATTGCCCATGCCATTCTGCAGCGTCAGCACACGCGTGCCCTCGTGCATCAGCGGCGGCAGAGCAGAGGGGAACAGATCATTGCAGCATGTCTTCCACGTTACCACCACCAGATCCACCGGCCCACATTCCTCCGGTGTCCGCATCGCATGCACCTGCTCCAGCCGTATATCCCCATCCACGGAGGTAATGCTCAATCCACGCTCTTTCACGGTTTCCCACGCCGAGCGTAGTATGAAATTCACCTCGTGCCCGGCTTCTGCCAGACGGGCGCCATAGTAACTCCCAATTGCTCCTGCTCCCAATATCGCTATCTTCACGCCCCCTACCTTACCACGTCCCTTCCCTCCCCGCAAGCAAGAACCCAAGGCAACCGCATTGGAAATGCGGTTGCCTATGTACGAGGTACGAGGTACGAGGTACGATTTAATTCATTTACGATTTACGATTTACGATTTGGGAGTTCGGCGAGCGGAGCTCGCGGGGATGCGAAAGCGGCCTTCCAGCGCAACGTGCGCTCACTTTTTACTCACGGCATGTTCAGAGGGCTAACATTTTCTTTAAGGATTGCTTATTAGCTTCTTACAATCCGTTTCTCCCTGAGCATCTCTTTTTGAAAGAGATG
>CANPYO010000039.1 GCA_947588645.1 uncultured Akkermansia sp.
CCTTTGAGATCCTCCATGATCCGATCCGTCATGTCCTTGGGGATGCGGGCGCCGAGCTTGAGCAGCGGCTCGATTTTCTCCGGATCCACGATCTGAAATTCACCGGGGTCGATTCCCTTTTCCTTGAGCAGCTTCACGACCTCCACCGCACCTTCCTTCATAGCGAGGCTCATGGCGGATTCCTCTTCATCCTTCTCCCCACATTTCACGGTCGGATCCACTCCGGCATCCAGCAGCCGCTTGGCAATCTTAGGACCGTAAATGCCGTTGATCATGAGAGTGGTCCATTTCTGTTTACTTTTTGCCAGCGGGTCGGCGCCGGCGTCGAGGAGCATAAGGGCCAGCCTTTCTCGTCCGGCAGGGGATATCTCCGGCCTCAGTTCCTGAGCGAGGATATCCTTGGGCACGTCCGCCCCCGCCTTGAGCAACAGCTCCACCATGCTCAGGATGTCCGCCTCGCTTTTCTCACTGACGCGGTGAGTGAAATCCTCGTCAAAATGCGCACTAAGTCCGCCGCGAGCGGCATAGTAGATGACGCCATTCCCCGCAGAATCCTTGGCGTGCACATCGGCTCCGGCGTCCAGCAATCGTTTCACGATCTCGGTGCGATGTGTAGCATTTTCCCTCGTTGCGGAATTGGCGGCTGCCATCAGCGGAGTCATGCCGTAGGGTGCTTTTTGATCGTCTTCTGCCTTTTTGCCCGGCGCGTTGGGGTTAGCTCTGTGAGCAAGGAGCAGTTGCACATCGCTTAGATTAGCCTCGTCTGCTGCTTTGTGAAGGAGCGTTGCATTAGCTTGGTATTGCAGCCTTGAGCCGTAGAATGAACTCATCTTCACAGGCAATGTGTTCACATCAACCTTGGCCCCGGCGTCAATGAGAGCGAAGATAAAGCTCGCGCTTTTGTAGTCATCCCGCCCCATGACATTTTCCAGCGTTTTGTTCGGATCCTAGAGCGTCGCCCCCGCCTTGAGAAGCGTTCGCAGCATGGCCCCGTCGCGCTTTTTGATGGTCGCCTCCATGAGCTTTTCGTTCTTGGCGTCCAGTCCGGCGTTCAGCAGAGCTTGCAGCATTTTTGCATCGGAGATGAAGGAGAATATCTCCGGATTTTGGAGCAGAGTCGAATCCTGTTTCAGGAGCGCAAGCACGGTCTCTTTTTGCTTCAATTGAAGCGCAATCTTTATTTGCAGCACGGAATCGACCTTGTCCGTCTTCACCCCGAGCCCGCGGAGGAGTTGCAGCTGTCCCGCGTCCTCTTCGGAGGGATGCTCCGGGAAAGAGAACTTGCGCGCGCCGATACGGTAAAGCAGGGCCGGTCTCATGGGTCCCTCTACCCAGGAACCCATCTCCCATTCCTTATTTTTCAGCTTGCTGAGGTCCTTTGCCGTACGCAGCAGAACAACCGCATCCGCATCCCCCATATTGTGGTCAAGTGGAAAATCGCCGACGTCTCCCGGCGTAATGCCCCGATACGTATACATGTCTCGTGCTTCCTGGCGGCTCACAGGCTGCTTTTCCTTCTCGAGCGCCGTCAGAAAATCAACCATGTCCCCGTGAGCCACGCTGCCCGCCGTCTTCCCTTTCTTGCTCTTGATGGACGCATCTGCTCCCTTCGCCACGAGCCAGCAGGCGGCGAGTCGATTGCCCTGCGCGGCGGCATGCATGAGGGCGGTCTGACCGTGTTTGTCCGTGGCGTTCACATCCCCGCCCTTTTCAATCGCCTTGAGTTTTTTGAGCAGGGACGCCGCACGCTTCTCTTCCTTGCTGAGCTTGGCGTCTTTCGCCTGCTTCCCCGTGCCCGCCGGGAAAAGCAGCTCCACTCCCTGTTGCGGCGCAGTTATCGAGGCATCCTCCTCCGCTGATGTCACCCCTGTGAACCAAATGACACAAATGGTGAGCAGATATGTAAACCGCTTAAAGTGAGTTAATAACAAAAGTTGGGAGGGGTACCGACGATGCGTGACATAACGAATGTTTGAGTAACCGGTAGAGAGTCTATCAGTTCTTACCTTGAAGTACAAGCGAATATTTCCGGCTCACTTTCGGACGAATCAATGAGTGTTTGAACGCAAAAACGAGCCGATTTGAAACTAAAGTACCCAAATTTTGAGTCGCAAATGAAAAATCGTCCGTGCGGTGTTTGCCGAGACGAGGCGGAGAAAGTTCTTGCTCTACCGGGTTCGCCGCGATGGTGGAAGGAGACCGCGCTCGCGTAAACTCGCCAGTCGGCGGGCGATCGTGCGCTCTGAAACGTGCATTTTTTGCGCAAGTTGCGCAACGGTGAGGGCAGGAGTGGAGCGGAACAGGGAAAGAATGCGTGATTCTGCCTGGACACGGCGTTGCCGGGGAGAACTCGGTGGGACGGAGCGTCGGGTACGGATATGGGAAACGAGGGCGGCGCGGATGGCGGTGAGCATGAATTCAATAAAAGGGGAGCAGTCTGCGAGTTCCGTGCTGGAGGAAATCGCGGCATAGTAGGCAGATTGCGAGCGATGAACAAGGTTTTCCACGGGGATGTAAGCAAACACGGGATGGGCAGCTGCCAGCAAGAGCGATTGCCAGAAGCGCCCCAGTCGGCCATTGCCATCGGCAAAGGGGTGAATGAATTCAAATTCATAGTGAAACACGCAGCTGCGAATCAGCCAGTGCGCATCCGTGCGTGAGAGCCAGCTGAAGAGGTCCTGCACGAGACCGGAGACTCGGTCCGCCGGCGGCGCCATGTGCACTACTTCAGCGCCGGAAAAGACGCCGACCCCGCTGCGGCGAAATTGTCCGGGGAAGTCACAGAGACCGCGCATCATCACGCCGTGCGCACGGAGCAAATCTTCCACGGAGAGGGGATTGAGCTTCGAAAAGAGCGCATACGCATCCAACGCGTTCTTGACCGCCTGCACTTCGCGTGCCGGGGCAAGGACATCGCGTCCGGACATGATGTGATCAACCTGATGCTCAGTCATGGCTATGCCTTCGATAGCCAGCGAGCTGCATACGCTGCGCACGGTGTTTTGCCGCCGGAGACGAAGCGATTCCCGCACGCGTAGCAGGTTCTTGTGCTTTTCAAGCAGGCGCGTGATCTCCGCCACATGCGCTAGCGAGGTCTCCGATATGGTGTAGGGAGGTACGTACATTTCTTCCCGTTTATTTTACAAAAAATATGTCACGCATCAAGAGAAAATGATTGATTGATCTTCAAAAATTTCTGCCGATTTTAAGTCTGTCAGATATACTGCCAGATCAACTGCCAAACTTTCGCATCGATGGATGGTGAAATCAGAACAATCCGGAAATTTTAACGCCTCGAAGCGTCCGGGCTATTTTAGAAAATTCTCTCCGGAGAGATTTTTAAAATAGGAATCGACAAACAGGAAAGAAAAGGAGCCTGATTCAGCCAAATTGCCGAATACTTTTTGGCCAAACGGGTGAATAAAATCTGGCCAAATTGCCGAAAAATTCTTGGCTGTTTTGGCGAATTGGCCTTTTAAGGCCCTCAGCGAGAATGAGAAACATGTTGAGTTCTCTTTGAGCCAGGTGAGTTGTCGTCGCTGCACCATTTCCTGGATAAAAACGGTTTGGAAATCGATGCCATCAAATGCGCGAAATGCGTTTTCATTCACGATTCCCTGCTCGTTATCGCGGTTTTCTTTTATCCACGCCATCAGCTCCGGTCTGTAACCGTGCTTCTTGAGGATTTGGATGATATCAACGTAGTCCTCTTCGAGCCTGGCAGGATACTTGCTATGATCCGCCCATTTGACATCGCCCATGATCCGATCCGTCATGTCCTTGGGGATGCGGGCGCCGAGCTCGAGCAACGGCTCGATTTTCTCCGGATCCACAACCTGGAGTTCTCCGGGGTCGATTCCCTTTTCCTTGAGCAGCTTCACGACCTCCACCGCACCTCCCTTCATGGCGAGACTCATAGCTGATTCCTCTTCGTCTTTCTCTCCGCATTTCACGGTCGGGTCCACCCTGGCATCCAGAAGCCGCTTAGCAATCTTGGGACCCCAAATGCCGTTGACCATGAGGGTGGTCTTCCCGCTTTCACTTTTTGCCAGCGGGTCGGCGCCGGCGTCGAGCAGCATGAGAGCCAGTTTCTCTCGTCCGGCGGGGGATATTTCCGGTCTCAGCCATTCCTGAGCTAGGATGTCCTTGGGCACGTCCGCCCCCGCCTTGAGCAACAGCTCCACCATGTGCAAGATGTCCGCCTCGCTTTTCTCACTGACGCGGTGAGTGAAATCGTAGTCAAGTAAACGTGCTCTAATTCCGCCGCAAGCGGCATAGTAAATGACGCCATTCCCCGCAGAATCTTTGGCGTGCACATCGGCTCCGGCATCCAGCAGACGTTTCACGATCTCGGTGCGATGTGTCGTATTTTCCCACGTTGCGGAATTGGCAGCTGCCATTAGTGGGGTCATGCCGTAGAGGTAGAGCGCTTTTTGATCATCCTTTGCCTTTTTACCTCGTACATAACAACCGCATTTCCTAATGCGTTTGCCCTGGCTTTGGGAAAGAGAAAACTTGCATGAGACGCGGGATATTGGTATGATGGCAGGTATGAAAAGATGGGGCAGATGGCTTGCAATGGGAATATGGGGTATGATGCAGGTCATCGTACCTCAGGCGTTTGGCGATGTGTACACGGACATCGGCCGGCGGGTGTGGATGAACGAGTGTGCGGGGAGTACACAGGGGCTTGTGTCGTGGAATGCCGGGGAGAGATTTCCCTCACTGGGCATAGGGCATTTCATCTGGTATCCTGCCGGGGTACATGAAGCATTCGATGAAAGTTTTCCGAAGTTTGTGGCTTATGCGCAAGCGCGTGGAGTAGCGATTCCAGCATATTTTCGCGGGGCAGCGCCATGGCCGACTCGTGCTTCTTTTTCATCGGATCGCGGTGGATTAGCCAATCAGATGCGTAACTGGTTGGCAGCTCATTTGGAGCTACAAACACAATTTCTTGTTGCACGTTCGCGCGCCTCGCTGGGCACAATGCTACGTGCCACGCGGAATCCGCAGGCTGTGCAAGCGCGCTACGATGCACTCTCCCGCACATCACAGGGGCTGTATTGCCTGGTGGATTACGTCAATTTTAAAGGCGAGGGCACCAACCCCGGCGAACGATATGCAGGACAGGGCTGGGGACTGCTGCAGGTACTGGAAGAGATGCGTACAGTTACCCCCCAAACTGCACCGTCTGAGTTCTCACGCGCAGCAGAGATGGTCATGCGTCGTCGTGTCAAAAACTCACCACCAGCCCGAGGAGAGCAGCGTTGGCTGGCAGGTTGGGTGAACAGGTGCAGAACCTACCGAGGCTCCCGGTAGGTCTCGTATCAATTGCCCATTAACCGCTGGATAAACTCTGCGGCTTGCGGATTTTGTTCCTGCATGAGCTGAATCATGTCGGGCAGCCAAGGGAATACAAAATAGGAGCACAGTTGCATGCACAGCAAAATGAAAGGAACCATGAGAAAGACCATAGCCGGGGTAGTGGTAGGCAAAGCCACGGGAATGACTCCGCTGAGCGTATCCCAGCGCGCCAAACCACACCGTCTTACGTTGCGATATGAAAAAAAACACATGATAAGCATAAGCAACGGAAGCATGCACCCCATACCAAACACAAATACACATAAACTGCGTCCAAGCATGGTCAGATAACCGGCCTTGCTCGCGCAGGTCACCTTGATACCCATCCATCGCTTACCCGGTGTCGTTCGCCAAATGCGCAACAACAGGGCCTCCAGCACCGGCATACCGACCCAAAATAGAGGGTGTCCCGGCAGCAGATACGGATGAAACTGTAACCCAAGCGCATACGCTACTCCAAGCACTAAGGTCGCATAAATGGTGCAATCCGTCACCCGCGCAGCAAACCGAACCATCGGGGTGGGCAAGCGAACGGGCTGAACAGGTATCGGAGCCTCACGGAGCACCGGTTGGGGCTGCCGCTCTTCTTCCCCCTTGTCCATTTGGGGAGGATCAAGCTCAGCAAAGTCAGCCAGCGCAGGCAGGCAACGCAGAGGCAACCACTCCTGGCAGCCACTGTGCCAACCAAGGGTATCC
This sequence comes from uncultured Akkermansia sp., assembly GCA_947588645.1. Classification (GTDB taxonomy): domain Bacteria; phylum Verrucomicrobiota; class Verrucomicrobiia; order Verrucomicrobiales; family Akkermansiaceae; genus Akkermansia. The sequence goes on from CANPYO010000039.1 coordinate 6,061, forward strand.
CAAGTGAGTTCACCGAGGTGAATTTTGGAGAGGACATCAGGCACAGTGGCAGGGCCACAGCGTCGCTGATTTTCTAGCCAATAAATATACATCAGTTGGATCGGAGCGCCTTGGCAGGGTCTTGGCGTGAAATGAAAAAAGCAGGGATGGCAGAGGCGAGAGTAACCATGATGAAAGCTCGAACAGCCTGCATGATGATCGTGCTCGGGGTGTACTTAGCCGGCAGGGTAATGCCATGCGTCTGCATGGGAAACGGATCCATATCCATACTCGCTAAAAACGCCTGTATTTCCAGTCGATAGTAGAGCACCAGCAGCGCCAGCGCTACCCCCAATAATGCACCGACAAACCCTATGATAACCCCTTGCCACGTGAAAATGGCCATGATTCTGGCAGGCGTAGCACCCAGAGCTTGCAACACCGCAATTTCCCGGCGCCGTTGCAGGCTCACGGTAAACATGACGGCCATAATGCAAAAACTGGCAATGAGGGAGATGGAAGAGAGCACGAAACTCATCATAATACGTTCTTTAGCAATCATCTGATGCCACTGTTTAAAACTCTCGGACCACGGAATAATCTCCCACTGCAGACCCAATGGATGCTCCTGCTCAGAGCTCTGCACTTGAGGCAACAAAGAGCGAATCTGTGCTTCTATCGGTGCCAACTGGTGCAATTTTTCGCTTTCTACACGCACACAGAGAGCCATGACCTCATTCCCTCCGCTCGTACCGTAGCCCACCATCTCTTGCGCAATGGGGAGGGGGATATAGAGATCCGGCCCTGGCATATTTTCCGGCGCCTGGTAGACACCGATGATCTCCAAGTCCATGGGCAGAACCATGTCCCGCATACTTTTCAGAGCGCGTCCATCCTCTTTATCATGATCCAGTTCAACGAGCTGCTGTACGCTGTCGAGCCAGCGCTTTTGCTCCTGAGGAGTGAAAGGAATTTTGCCTCCCCGATGAGACTCGCCCAGATCATAGAGTACATCGAGCAGTTCGTTCTCCCCGGGGCGCAATTTAGCGATGTCGAACTGCGAAATATGCTCCATGACCCCCTCCAGCTTTTCCGCAACAGGCAACACACCGCCATCGACTGCCACCGCACCGTCGAATACCCCTTTGGCAGCAGGTATGAAAGACCCGTCCGCACGTGTTTGCATGGGTGAGAGCACCATACTGAGCAAAGGGGTTATTTTATCCAAACTCCCCACGGGCACCACATGTAACTTCTCCCCAACTGATAGATCCAATGAGCCGGCCAAATTCGCAGAGACGACGCACTGCTGATCCAGCCCCTCACCAAAGTCGAAGCTGCCAAAACGCAGCATCTCAGCCAGCGGCTGGATTTGCGACTGATTTTTCGGATCGACAGCGGTGAAGGCTGCCGTCTGCCGACCGGCATTGCTCTGCGCCAGTACGTGAGCCTGCACCTGTGGGTACACGCAAACCACACCGGGTATCTTCGCGATCTTATCCTGCAGCTCCGGCCAGTGAGTGCCATTCTCCGTGAGTGCCACCGTCTGCATACCATCGCTCAGACTGACGACAAAATGCGGGGTAAAAGCCAACGAACGACTCTCCATCTCATCCTGTAAGCCTTCCATCACCCCCAAAACCACAATCAGCACCATTACCCCCAACGCCACCCCCAACAGACATATAAGCGTGATAATGGAAAAAAGCGTGCGCAGGGGATTCAAGTAGCGCACGGCAAGCATCAGGCTCAGATTACGTCTCAGAAACTTCATGCTAATTCTATGTACGATACGACCTGACAGGCACAGGAACTAGCGCCAGAACACGAATCAACTGGGGCGGCTTCTCACTCATCCCCAAATGAAATGCCTATTTCCTTGGCCGCCTCCACCAGCTGACTCTTTTCATCCACCAGGTGGAGCCGGCTGACAGCTTCTTCAATGGGCATGGAAACGATCTCATTACGGACAAGCGCCACGGTATCGCCGAACCTGCCCTCCTCAATGAGGTCTATCGCCTTGGCGCCACAGCGCACACCAAGCACCCGATCAAAAGGAATGGGCGAGCCTCCGCGCTGCACATGACCAAGCACACAATAGCGAGTTTCAATGCCGGTGATGGTCTCGAGCTTGGTGGAAAGGAACGAAGCGATACCTCCCAAGCGCACCTCCCCCACCGTCTCTTCATCCAGTGTAAGCAGCTTGCCGCCAATCTTCGCACCCTCGCTCACTACCACCAGAATCTCTCGCTGTCCCAACGCCTTGAGCAGTTCGACTTTGCGTACGACCTCCTCTAATTTGAACTCTATCTCAGGAATCAAGATGACATCCGCACCGCCGGATATGCCGCCATACAGAGCTATCCAGCCCGCATGCCGTCCCATCACTTCCACCACCATCATGCGTTGATGGGATTCAGCCGTTGTGCGCAGGCGATCCAGATTAGCACTTACCACGGATACGGCTGTCCAAAATCCGAAAGTGTAATCCGTTGACCCTAAATCGTTGTCGATTGTTTTAGGCACGCCAACGATAGGCAGACCAATCTGGCGCAACTCCAAGCCAATGGTCTGCGAGCCGTCGCCTCCCACGACAATGAGAGCCTCCAGCCCAAGGCGCTCTACGGTCTCGCGGCTTCTTCGGAGCACCTCATCGGCAATCTTCATGCGACCATCTACTCCGCTCTTTACGGTAAAGTTACCCTTATTGACGGTGCCGAGAACCGTTCCGCCAGCTGAGCGGATATTCAGGCAGTTGGCGGGGGTTAGGATACGCCAGCGCTCGTCCTGCTCTGTGGAGAGCAAGCCTTCAAAACCGTCGTAAAACCCATACACAGTCCAACCACGCGCAGTCGCTGCGCCAACAGCTCCTTCAATGACGGCGTTGAGACCGGGGCAATCACCCCCAGCATTAAGTATTCCTACATTCATAATAACAGAATATGCTTTTATTGGGGTACGGAGATGAACTTGGAGGCGTCCTTGTAGTCACCCGTTTTTTGCCACTCTTCCCAAGTCTTCCAGCTGTCGCGCAACAACAAAGACGCTACTTTGTATCGGCTGCTCGAGCTGTGCGCTCCCAGCACCACAACGAGCAAACGCTGCGGGTATGTCTCCTCCTTGTTGGTGGTAGGGCTATAGAGCTTCACAGATGCGCGACCGGCGGAAACCAGCAGACACGCCCCGGCGGCGCCAGATCGCGCAGCTCGCACACCATCCACCGAGGAATAGCTGAGCATGTTGTTGGAGTTGACAATGGTGACAGTACGTGAACCATTGATAGTAGCTACATAGCTTCGCTGTGAGCATATGGTACGGAACCCGGGCTTTTGCATGGCATACATGCCGAGCTTGGCCATGTCATGCGTGTCGGACTGGGTGATGATGGCACCGCTCGATCCCTTGAAACGAGTCGTTTTCATGCCTATAGCGCGCCCCATCTGGTTCATCTGTTGCACAAAGGCGGCTTCAGGGTTTTTGGGGTTGATGGTAGAGCCACAGGCATAGGCCAAGGTGACGGCGCAGGCACTATCATCCCACATCACACAAGAGTGTAATGCATCCCGTAGCGAAATACGATCCCCGGGCTTGAGATGCAGAAGATTGGTCTTCGGCCATTGGCAGGCAGAAGCAGGCACCGTGAGCTCCTTCCCCATGCTGATATCACGCGAGTTCACCCAATCGAGTACCACGAGCGCAGTGGCAATATTCGCCAACATACCAATGGGTCGGCGCTCATTCGGATTGCCGGTGTAGAGAATGCGCCCGGAGTACGTCTCCAGCGCCAAATAGCTGGGAGTCCGCTGGGTGGGCGGTATCGCGCTGTCTGCGCCCAATTCGGTGCAGGACGAGTTGAGGAAGGCCGCCAGAGCAACCACACCCGTGGCAAGAAAAGTCCTGAAAGTGTCGATTTTCATCATGATTCCTTTTTCTTAATCTCACGTAAATCCTCCGGTTTTCGATCTCCGAAAATAATGCCCAAACTCCGAGCCGTGCGCACCATCTGACTATCGGGCTTCACCATACGCGGTTCCGCAATTGCTTCGGCAATCGGTATGTTTCCAACATTGAGTCCCTGTAGCACCAGAGAGCAGCCAAATCTATTCTGCTCGATGAGCTTGACGGCCTCGACTCCGAATCGTATACCCAAAATACGATCAAACGAACAGGGACTGCCTCCCCGCTGGGTATGCCCCAGAACGCAGTATCGAGCCTCAATGCCCGTCATCTCCTCCAACGCGTGGCACAAGCGGTTGCCGATGCCGCCGAGGCGTTCGTCTCCGTTGTCCTTGTTACGCACAGTGATAAGTTTGCCATTCAAACGCGCTCCCTCAGCGACTACAACGATAATTTCGCGCTGCCCGGCAGCCTTACGTGTCTTCACACAATCCACCACGTTCTGCAGATCAAAAGGTATCTCAGGGATAAGCACCACATCCGCTGCCGAAGAGATTCCACTGTGCAACGCAATCCACCCGGATTGGTCGCCCATCACTTCGATCACCATAATACGTTGGTGCGCATTCGCTGTGGTGCGAATACGGTCGATGGATTCTGTCACCACCGACACCGCACTCTGAAAACCAAAAGTAAAATCGGAGGCAGGACATAGGTCATTATTGATTGTCTTGGGGATAGAGATGACCGGCAAGCCCTCCTCAGACAACAGGCTGGCGGTACGAGCCGAACCATTACCACCAATGACTGCCAACGCTTGCAAACCTAATGCCGTTATCGTCTTTTTTGCCTTAGCCATGGTGGAAGCATCCACCCGAGCGTGACCGATTTTGTTCACCTGCACCACAAAGTTACCTGTGTTGGTGGTACCGAGAATAGTGCCACCCAGGGAGCGGATTTTGTGCGTTTTATTAGGTGTAAGGATTTCGTAACGGCGACCTCCCTCCATAGGAAGAAGTCCCTCAAAGCCGTCATGGAAACCGATGACACGCCAGCCGCGACGGTAGGCGGCAGAAACAAACCCCTCAATGACCGCATTGATACCGGGGCAATCGCCGCCAGAGTTGAGGATGCCGATAATCATAGGTATACTCTATTTGAAACAGATGGGCGCGGCCGCAGGAACAGCGCCGAAATAGTGGGCACAATGCCAAAGGGCGCGAGGGTGGTGGAAGAAAGACTTCCAGATAGACCCCTTCAACCCGTTAGCGGGGGAACCATCGCGTTCGCAATATCCGAACCATTCGCCATGCACATCATCCTGCAGGTGCGAGAAAGCCCAGTCATGGATGCGTTGATGCCACTCAGCATATTTCTGCTCTCCAGTTGTCACGTAGGCTAAACACGTGCCTATGAGGGCTTCGTCGTGCGGCCACCAGAATTTCATGTTGTGCCAGTACTCTTGCACCGGTTTGCGGTACACGTCCGTGTAGTAGAGCAGACCGCCGTACTTTTCATCCCAACCGCGCTCCAGTGCCCAATCAATCATCTTGCAAGCCACTTCTACCATTTTCGGATTCCCGTTGCGTCGCCGCGACTCCTCCAGCAAGAACCACCCGCCCTCAATAGCATGCCCAGGGTTCTGTGTGCGCTCATCAAAATGGTCAATTATAGATCCATCCGGAGCCACATTTTCTACGACTGCGCGTATCTCTTCATGGAGAAAAAGACGCTGAATGTCCGCAAAGCAGCGGTCAATCCATGCAGTGTACACACCTCCTTCATCGCCAAGATACTTACGTAACTCCTGGCAAGTGACTATCATGATCATCCGACAACCCAGATTTTCCGCGGGGCGCTTGCCGGTGGTCTTAGGTAACATCTTACTGGGGGTGAAGAAGATGTCGGCATACACACCGAACCAATAGCGAGCGCGCTCGGCGCTGCGTGGATCACCCGTAGCGCCGTAATGTGCGGCCCATGCAATGGCTGCAAAACATTCACTGTACGCATAGCGGCGCAAACGCAGCGGGGTACCATCTTCCGTCACGCTAAAGTACATGCGATCGCCCTCAGGAGTCACGCACTTATCCTCCAGGAACGAGAGAGCCCCTTCTGCCCAACGCAGCCAGTCAGAGTTTTGCTCAACGCTCAGGTAGCACGTGAGCAACATCCACGCCATGCGTCCCTGCGCCCACACGCTCTTGTCGCTGTCCACCATGGTGCCGTCTGCATCAAAACAATGGTGGAACCCACCATGCTTCTCATCCACAGCACGAGGGAACCAAAACGGAATGACCTCATCGAGAAGCTTCTCCTTATAGAACGCTCCCAGTTTTTGCGTATCGATAGCCACGGCAGCAGCAAACTTATTTGTTGATAGCCCAATCAAAGAATCCGATTGCTTTCAGCTCATCCTTGAGCTGCGCCACAGTGGCGGCGTCCGGCGTACCCATCGGAAGCCGAGCCGGTCCTAAATCCACACCCCACCAGCCCATGATGGCCTTGCAGCAACCCATATAACCCTTTGCTGCAATGATATTAATCATCTTCACAGAGAGTTGCTGCAAGTGTTGCGCCTCGGCAATATCACCGGCCTGGAAAGCGCGGATGATGTTTTGATAAAGTTTGGGGGCATAGTTGAAGGAGGAGCCTACACCACCCTTGGCGCCGGTGGCGAGAGCTGCCAGGAACCATTCGTCCACACCCCAAGGTATATCGTATTTGCCGCCGTCGTAATTAAGCGCCTCCATGTAGAGAGCAAGGTCGGGATTGGTGAACTTCACCCCGCAAAAGTTAGGAATCTTCGCTGCACAAGCCTCAATCACCTTGCAGGGATTGAACGCCACATGGGTGAGCGCCGGTATGTCGTAGAAATAGTAAGGCAGCTCCGGAGCCCCCGCAGCCTCGTGCGCCAAACAATCAACCAAAGAATCTACACTACCCGGCTTGAAATAGCAGGGAGAATTGGAAGCCGTACCCGCTGCACCACACTCCACCGCATATTGCGCCAACTCGCGACCATCTGCTACGCTATTGCCTCCCGTATGAACCACAAACTGGATGCCGTGTTTTTTGCCGGCTTCAGCCCACGCTGCCATATTTTCCTTACGTTCAGTAAGTTGCATGTGAGCCGATTCACCCGTGGAACCGGTGATGAAGGTGAGCTTTATGCCTTGGGATGCCAAAAACTGCGCTTGAGCGTCCACTGCATCCGGGTTGCAAGTACCGTCTGCCTTCATTGGAGTGTGCGTTGCCGCCACGAGTCCGTGTAGTTTCAAAGTCGTTTGCATCATTTTAGTAATGAGGGGCGTGATTCCCCTCCCTTTCCACCACCTTTTCTACCCCATTTCCCACGCTATATCAAGTCTATTCTCACAAAGAATCGTTTTTTACCACACGCTCACACGTGTCCCAATAAAATTTTTCCGATCTCACTCAACCCATTTCCCACGCGTTTCCCACGGATGAAGAAGATAAGCCAGCAAGAAGCTCAAACCATTGATGATTGAGCAAGGCAGTGAAAGCCCCCGAGGGCTCGGAGGGGGCTTGGACAAAAGCAGAGCTTTTGCCCGAAGGGCGAAAGCGACCGACGGCCGTAAGGTCGATTAGCCAAAAGCGATAGCTTTTGCCCCGCAGGGGTAAGGAGTCGTGAGGCGACTCCGAAGCAAGCGCCGATGGGGCGGCGCTGAGTCAATCCGACACGGCGTCAAGCAAGAGGTTTTCCAGCGCAGCGCGCGCAAGCCTTGCAATCGTACATAGGCGCCACCACCATCGTCTTCGAAAATTCTGCTTTGCTTTTGTTTCGCAGGAACGCGCGCAGCGCGCTAGCATTCAAATCGTAAATCGTACATCGTAAATCGTAAATAACCAAAAACTTATGCTTCATGATGTGCCGTTAACTGCCTATTGGGGGTGTTTTTTCTTGGGACGGATGTGCCACACGCTTCCTCCTCGACTTCACAATCAACGAATCCTCGGAAGCGCCGCCCACAGAGAACCGATCTTCCCCACCTGCCACCGGTTCCAACCTATGTCGTTCACCCCTCTGTCTCGGATCCCAACTCACCCAACACCGATCCGCGAACAAGGTTCTATAATTCCTAATTATCAACATATTATAAAATTATGTGTACCTTTTATGTGCCCCCAACTGTGCTTTTTGGGAATCTGTGTCATACTCTACCGCCAAGGATGAATCCCCCTCTCTGAATGAGGCGGGCAAGGGGCTTTTGTCAACCTTCTTTTCTTTCTCTCTTCAGCGCGGCAGAAAGTCAATCTGCTTATCTTCCCCGCCTCAGCGCGGCAGAAAGCCGGGGATGGTGTTCGGATGGGTAGCAATGCCACCCCGGCTATGCAAGCGCGCTCTGCGGGCTGCTAGGGGGCTTATTTCCTGCGACGCTTCTTTGCGAGCTGATCCAGATGGTGATCGAGCCGCTTGCGGATGAGTTCCACTACTTGCGGCTTCCACGCTTCGATGGTTCGAGGTTGCATGATAGCTTGCGGAATGGAGGTGGATCCGAAAACGCGCGGATAGTCATGGCTCGGCGTGACGATGTGAGGCTTCAGATGTTGCTTCTGCCCGAGTACGAACACGCGATTTCCCTCGGTCGGCTCGATTGCCACACGCTTGCCTCGTATCACTTCGCGCGTAACTGTGTACGGCTTGCGAACTCGCTTGGTCTTCGTTCCGAGTCGCTTGCTGCCGCGCACCTTCACAAACTTCGGTACCACCTGCCGATTATTGGCGAAGGTCGGCCAGTCGGAAAATCTGGTGCCCGAGAATTCAAGGTTGTAATCGTCGCCATCCTTGTTTGCTACGACAATGGTATTGCCCCGCTTCGTCAGTGATCGCTTCCCACCGCCGAGGAAGTTATATCGCTTCACGGCTGCCAGCTTGCCCACTGCGTATGTCTTGCTCACCGCCGCACTGATGGGAGATGGAGCGCGCGTCGTAATGTCCGATAGCAATCGGCCTTGCACCTTGTCGAGGTCTCCTCGAAAAGAAGCGAGCTGCTTCCTCAACTCTTGCGCGAATGAGCCCTTTGTGGATATGGTTATTTTTTTCATGGCGTTTCTTAATGCTTATGTGGTTATTGGAGAGTGCGGCTCAATCATAGAGCCCCATTTTTTCATCGTCTTCATCATCCTCATCGTCATCATCGTCCATTGCACCGAATTTGTCCATGACGTATCCACCTTCTTCTCGCACCATCTTCGCGAATTCCTCCGGGTCGTACTCGCGATTTGCGAGCTGCTTCCTCAACTCTTGCGCGAATGAGCCCTTTGTGGATATGGTTATTTTTTTCATGGCGTTTCTTAATGCTTATGTGGTTATTGGAGAGTGCGGCTCAATCATAGAGCCCCATTTTTTCATCGTCTTCATCATCCTCATCGTCATCATCGTCCATTGCACCGAATTTGTCCTTGACGTATCCACCTTCTTCTCGCACCATCTTCGCGAATTCCTCCGGGTCGTACTCGCGATTTGCGAGCTGATGCAGGGTTTCGTCAATGGCTTGCCGTAGCGTGGCGGCGATTTCGTTCGCCCCGGAACAGAGCGACAAGTCTTGGGCTGTGCGTCCGGGTATAGCGCGAAATGCGGCGCGGATTTCGGTCAAGTTCTGCGTCCAGATAGCGCGGATGTGCCGGGCTTCATGCAACTCGCCTTTCCGCTTTCGCAGTTCGAGAAGCATGAGTTCGGCCTTCCGCTCCTTGTAATCAGCCGTAGCCCTGAGATTTCTACGTTTCGCTTCCTGCGAGGCATCATCCCTCTTCAGGTACAGTGCATACTGCGCCAGACTCTCCACCAGTAGATACCGGGGAGGTGAGTAGCTATCGTCCGTCACAAGCGCCCCGTCCGACCGCAGTTGTTTAATCCGTCGGGTCGAGACTCCGAGCAACTCTGCCAAATCCTTCGCCGTGCAATGGCGTGGGATCATATCATCGTTTCTTTGCTGTTGTTTTTTCATATTGTATTGTGTGTGGTTAGTGGTTGTAAAGGGTGAAACCATTTTGAATTTTTTGCTGAGAAAATAGCCATAGATTGGGGTCGAGCGAGGCGCGTTGGGGTATTTGTTATGGAAGTACCTTAGATTTTAGAGAGCGTGAGCAGGTTGCCGCCGGTGGTTATGCGTCTGATCAGTTTGATTGCAAGCCCAGCGCCCTTCTGAGCGCCTCCATAGCCTTTCTCGGTGAGCTGGTCGGTGAGGTCGGCGCTGTCCGTGTATCCCGTGGTTACGATGGTAGGCAAGGCCTCGCGTTTCCGTTGGTCTAGGATCTCAAAAAGCCGTCCCACTTGCCAAGAGGCGGGCTCTTCGTCCCCGAAGTCATCGATGATCAAGACGGCTCGCGTCGCATAGTAGCTCACGATTTCATGCAAGGTCTTCCCCTTGTAATTCTTCGCGTCGGTCAACTCGGTGAGAAGGCTCATATAGTCCACGTACGTAACATGGACTCTACCCTCGCCGCCCTCGCCTCGCATCAGCTCCACCGCCATGAGCTGCACCAGTGGCGTCTTCCCTCGCCCGGACTTGCCGCATATCAGCAGGTTGCCCGGGTTGGTCGCAGTCCTTCCATTGTTGTAACAGTAGACTTTTGAAACATATCTGCGCGCTGCGTTTCGGATACGTTGAACGACATCCTCACCCAGCCGGTCATTGTTCCAGTCTTCGATATGGGCGTCGATGAGGGTTGCCGGAATGCCACAGCTTTTAAGTTTCTCTTGAAGTGCTTTTCTCCGGGCGCGCTCAGCCGCCGCCTGCTCTGCCCGTTTCTCCGCCTCACGGCGCGCCTCGCACTGCGGGCAGTCGCAATCCCAGAAGTATTTATATCCGACTAGGCTTGGATCTCCATCATTCTCGTTCTCTTCCATCCCCGCTTGCTGAAACGCGCCCGCCACGGTCAAGCATTTCTTAATTCCGCTTGGACAGATCGTGAATATCGGCTCGCCCTTGCTATCTTTAAGGATGTCGCCTATGTCGGTAGGCGCGTTTCTCCTATTGTTGGTATTATTGTTATCCATTTTTTTGTTGTTTTTGTTAAGATTGCTGTGCATCGGCAGGCCATACTCCTTCGAGTTCTTCAAGGATTTCAGCCCGCCGTTTCGCTCGTGCCTCAGCCTCCTCGCGGCTGCGGGCGTTGCCGCTGCTCTTGCTGTACCGTCGTAGGCGCTTTTCGGAAAAGCCTCTTGCCGTCGCTTGCCAACTGTGTATCGGCTCGCCTGTCGAATGCGTCCAATTCGTTTTTTCTCCCAACCTCAGATAATCATCAGCGCATTTGCGGATCTGCTCTTGCGGCATATCGGGGTATTCAGCTTGTAGGAATTCAAACAATTCATCAAAAGTAACTGGTGCTTGCCGCCGCGCATCCGGCGCGCGGTCAACAACAACAGACTTTTCTTCAGTCCCCTTCGGTTCAGATGAGTTGTATTCACGGGATACGGTCGTATTGTTTTCCCAACGATTTTTTACGTTGTTTGAATTCGTCTTGCGCTTTGATAATACGCTCTTTTCATAGTCGGGATTGTAGATGTGTACAACTAGATCATCCCCCACAAATGAGAATAGATTTGGAGCGGTTTGAGTCACGGGGCGCCTCAATCCTGCGCGCATTCGCCACTCGGATGGAGTCCACTTGCGCGCGTCTCGGATCACTCCACCATTGAGCTGCTCCGCGCAGAACATGGCGAGCTTTAGAGCCTTCCCAATGTTGGCATCGGTGGCCGTCCATATCTCCGCCCGCATGCTCAGGGGGATTGCTACGAAGTCAAGAGGTCTGTGCCAGTCGCTCATACAGTCACCCTCCTTTCACCGGGGACTAGTACCCCCGCGCACCAATCAGGAAAGCCAAGCTTTTTCCCCGCGCTCACCTTTGCCACAGCATCCCGCCACACAGCCCACGCCCAAGTCTCCACCATCAGCGCGCCGCGCTCGGGGCTGTCCACCCTCACCGCCGGGACTCCATACCGGATGGATATGGCAAGCAGAGAATGCTCCACCTGCGCAAGGTTCGCCCGCCCCATGCTCACCAACTGCATCAGCTCCACCTCCGTTCCCACAATGAGAAGCCGGGCAAACTGAAAGCCCCTCAGGCGGTGCATCTCTCTCATAAAGCGCATCCGCTCTCGGGTCAAGCTGCCTACAAGGTCAGGCAATGATTTCCGCTCCACGCTAAAGACCTCTTCGAGCCCCCGGACGGAGTAATCGCCGGTTTGAAGTGTGCCGCGCTCACAGCGTAGGTGTGTAAACTCAAGCGGCGTTTGCTCTCGGGTGTCCGTCACAATAATTGGCTGCTCTTCGGTCGGGGTCATTGCTTGGAAATCCTGTTCGCGTTTTCCTCGAAGGCCTTCTGCACATCCGCCAGACTAAAGAACGTGTCTCCCTTGCCATTTATCCCGCTGATGGGATTCTGCACCCTCACGCGTCCCTCAGCGCGTAGCCTCACCATCCAATTATGCGCCTGCGATTTGCTCACATTGTAGAGTCGCATGATGTCAGAAATCCTGCCCCACTGCTGCCCGTCGTTCACTGGTCGCTCGGAGATTTCCCGCTTCAGCGTAGCGTGGAGCCACTGCGCCATGCGCATCAGCATCTCCGGCGTCGCCACGGGTGAGCCCGCCCCAACGCCAAGCAACCGAGCCAATGCCTGCTCTTCATCGATGTTCGCCATGTTCGTGTTCATCGTCGGTATGTGTTGGGTTAGGTGTCAGCAACTGCGAGCCTTCTTCAGCCACGCTTTCACTTCGTCCAGGTCATACCTCACCCGCCGCGCTATGCCGCTGGATGATTTGCCGATGTACATGCGCGGGCAATCCTTCCAGCTTCGAACGGTGTTTTCCGCTACCCCGAGTTCACGGGCGAGTTCTGCCTGCTTTAATAACTTCGCCGCCTGCGGTACTTCACGCAAACTGGCGCATTCTGCGGTGTGTTTTTGCGTTTGCATGCCCCATTCTATCGGGGCAAATTTTCCCTTACTTTGCCGCGAAATTCAAAACGGGCAAAAATCAATCAAATGAATTGCAGAAGGCCTTTTTTAGCCCCGTTTAGACATCAAACGAAATTCAAAACGGGTAAATCTCGATGAAATGAATTTCAAAAATAAATTTGACAAGCAAAAATCCGGCTCATTTCAAGGTTTCCCAATCCTTAAGCTCATCAAGTTTGAATTGCCGCATTTTTGTATAAAGTTCGAGTCGTTTACTTGGATCCTGCTCAAATAGGATCCTTCCCACTTCGGCATCAGAAAATAAAACGTCCTTAAACTTCGCGCGTTCAAGAGAAATTCGAGCGTGCTTACGGATCTCTCCCGGCGATACCCGAAAATCTTGCATAAGATCCAGCAGTAAAAATATCGCCTCCCTCGCAAAGTTCGCAGTTTCAAATCCAACTTCTTTCAATAGCCCGGCGTAATAAAGCGAGCTTATGCCAGCCGTTAATCCGGCGCGTTCTGTCGGGAGCAAGGTGAAACTTACAGACGCCCTCCCTTTCATTTTCAACTTCCATTCTATGTACTGGACTGCATCGCTTCCTTCCCATGCGCCCAATGTAATATCGATAATTGTGTTTTTCTCGCCGTTCTTGCGTATGTATTCAATAAGCCTCTCAACTCCGTTATCCGCGTGAAAAGCCTTCAAAGCTCCATCGTAAAGCTCGCGCAATTTGTCATTATATTCTTCTTCTTGCTCCAACTGCTCAAGTTTCTTTTGCTTTTCCTTTTCGGTGATCTTCGCCTCTCGAAAAATACTTTCCTTAACCTCGTTGAATTGTTCCTGCCGTTCGGCGTACCACTTATCTAATGTATAGACCTTTTCGCTGGCAATCAAACCGCAAGGATGGAGCTGTCCTGAATCCATTAAAAGAAACATCTTCACGCTGATACCCTTGAATTTGTCACTGTTTAATATCTCTCGCACGGCAGGAATCCCGCCCTTTTCGTAAGCTGCATCTACCTCTTTGCGCAGTTCCCCTCTTTTCTCTGCATCGTCCAATGTGAGCTCGATTTTTGAGCGGAGTTGCTTTTCAAGCTCGTAAAAACTATCTGCTTCCATCGTGAATATTCGCCTCTTCGATTTCTCGCCCTCTCCATCAGGCTTCGCCGGTGCGCTCGCCTCCGTCCCCGTGGTTCCCTTCGTCGCCTTCTTCGCTTTCGGTGCCGTCCGTTTCTCCGGGGCGCTCTTAGTCGCCTCGCCTTTGTTTTCCTGTACTTTTTCGCGTTTTCTCATGTTCTTATGATACCTTGTGCTGCCGCTCAAGTCAATCTTGCACGGCGTCGGTGAATCATCCCTCCTCGCCTCCCCTCCACAGCATCGCCCCGCAGAACGCGCCAGAATGCCCCTTGCCGGGCGTGCGGCCATCCTATCCCTCCCGCGCGCCGCGCGCCCGCTGTGGAGACTTCTCACGCGCTCATTCCCGCTTGCGCCTGCGCTTGGCCCGTGTCGGTGCCGGTGTCGTCGGTGTCGTCGATGGCGTCGATGGTGTCGGTGTCGGTGTCGGTGTCGGTGTCGGTGTCGGTGCCGGGGGCGTCGATGGCGTCGGTGCCTGCGCCTGCGCCTTGCGCCGTTCACGCATCATCTTCACCTTAGCCCGCTCAATCTTCTTGCGTACGATGTCGAGAGCCTCCGCCATCTCTGAGTCCGTGTAGCCTTGCTCATGCAACTCATCCCTTTCAGCTAAACTATCGAAAAGGCAGATTAAATAGACCCTCTCCCACTTGCCCAACTTCCCGAGCAATCCGAAGACTTCCTTCTTCACGCGCCGCGGGTCTTCGCCCTCACCGGCTGCGAGCCTGTCGAAATTATGCTCCGCTTGGATGTCGCTATAAGCCCACCATAGAAGCATCTTCTTCCCGAAGTTCAGCTCCGGCAGTTCGTCGCTTTCATCCTGTTGCATGGTTCGGCTTCAGGGGGTCAACCTCCAAATACAGCATCCGTGATTTCTCCAGCCGCTGCCGCTCGCCCGAGCAATTCCCTTGCTCCCACCACGGCGCGCCCGATTTCTTCAAAGCAATAGCCCTGCTCCTCGAGTCTGTCCCATCTTGCATTTTCCTCGAAAAATAGAGATACGCAAGCAGTTTCCTTTTTGTTAAGCTTATCTTGAACATCCCGGATAATATCGCAAACTCTTTTATTGCTCTCCGGATTCTCTCTTTCAAGTTCATCACAGAGCGCCTCGTACCGCAAATCAATTTTGGCAATCTCGAACGCCTCTCTGAGCAGATGTGCTTTTTCTTCTTGTGCTTCAAGTGTCGTTTTCATGAGTGTTGTTGTAATTATGGTTGGTTGTTGTTGTAAGTTTCGGGTGTCATTAGTCCCGCAGACTTAAGAAATGGTAGTGTTTTGCTATCTTTTTGTATTCTGGGCTGCCTTTGGTGTCTTGTCGCATTGTTGTATAATCCGGGTGCCACTTGAATTTTCCTTCTTTTTCTTCTTCTTTTTTTATTTGTGTGTGCGCGGCATCAATAGCCTCATCGAGTTCAGCATCAGAGAATTCCATAAATGCCCTGCTTAAATGGATCTCAAAAATGTTAAAGAGCAAACAATACAGACAAGTTAGCTCATAACCATCAAGGTCTTTTAACAGGATTGAAAGTTTTTTCGCTCTTCGTATAATTTTGTGGAATGACCCAACAAAGCAATTCTACAAAGTCGGCAAAATATGCGGTAACAACCA
>CANPYO010000040.1 GCA_947588645.1 uncultured Akkermansia sp.
GGAAAGAACAAAATGTCCGGGGATCAGGTATCATGGACTGCCCCTGTGTCAAAAATCTTGAGTTTTTAGAGGTGCCATATTCGTAAACCTGACGGTTCCTTATCTATGGCCGCAGTTGTGGGTAAAGACAAACCAGCTTTGGAGATTGGTGACGCCGTCACCGATACCACCGGCACAGCCATGAAGCTGCCTGCTCGCCACTTTGTGCTGGTGGACTATGACCACGACGGAACCCCGGATATTGTAGCTGGGTTCAACGATGGCCTCTATTATTTCAAAGGTAAAGCAAAGTACAACAAAGTTTCCGGCGGTACCAAGGAGATGGTAAGCATCAGCTTTGCCCCGGAGAAACAGCTGGTGCACCTAGGCGTCTATAACATCGCACCCGGCGTAGGTGATATCAATAACGACGGCCGTACCGATCTCCTGTACGGCATTAACTGGGGCACGCTTCACGTGTGGATGAACGAACCCGCTAAAGCCACTATTTCCGACGGCGCCTTCATGGACCTTGCTTTGGAGAACCCGCCCCACGAGAAATTTTTGCGCAACCTCAACGGCGCCCACTTGGCCGTGGCTGATTTTGACAACGACGGAACGCCGGACATGATTCTGGGTGGCAGTGCCAACAGTGATCTGGCAAGCGCTTTGGGCGTGAATCTCGACACATTTGCAGGCAACTTAGCTCTCATTGAAAAGGAGCTCTACAAGGGCCATGAGAATGACCTTGGCAAGGTACTCGAAGCCGATGGGCAGAAAGGACTCAAGCGCTATCGCCAACTGATGAGCAACTGGATTCGCTGGGCTGTGGCACAAAACACTCCCGCCAAGCGCCAAGCCGCCTGGAATATGCTCGCCGCTCACGTGAAGAAGTACCCTTTCCTACAGCGCTGCGTGCTTCAAGACGCTTGGGTGAAGAAGGAAAAGGGCGAAGTCACCAGCTATGGCGACATGCACCATGTCCCCGGTATCTTTACCATGAACTGGGTTGTGCTTCGCCGCCTGCTGCCGGACTCCGCCAATCAGCGCAAGGCTGTAGCCGATGCCTTGGGCTTGACCGGGCTGGATCGCGAGGTTTATTTGGACAGGGGCATGCCCCTGGCAGACAACAACCGCTGCACCGAGGGGCAACTGCTCGCAATAAGGGATTTGCTGCGACACCACGCCCCTATCCTCTTCCCGGATGACCACATCTCCATCGGACAGAATTACAATGACGGCCGAGATGCCATGTGCTACGTCTTTGAGTCCAATAAAAACACCTTCTGCTCGGATGTAGGTAGCAACGTTGCAGAAATGCACGGCGACATGGTTAAATTGACAGAGGAATGCTTCGGAACTAAGGGCGCCGCGAATGGCGACTACTTCACTTTTGTGCTTGCCCACGAGGTGTGCCACTCGCTGGATGGCTACGTGAACAAACGCACCGCTAATGACCTGAAACGCCGATGGGGCGACCAGAATTTCTACGCTGCTACCAATGCCGGCACCAACTCCGACATTGTAGCCAATGAAACGGGCTGGTGGGATCTCGGTCTCACCAAGGCGCGCTTTAAGGAGCGCGGTCTGTGGGATGGTAAGAATGAAACCTGGGATGATTCTTGGAAGTCGTATTGGCAGAAGTGCCCCTACCGCAACAAAGTGTTCATGCGCGGTGATATTGATTGGTTTCTCGGTTCTCAGCAAGAAACCTTTTCTACTCAGGCAAATCACCACTGGGCTCGCTCTGAGGCTCGCCTCATTGGTGCCATTCTGCGCTACCTGCAGGGCTACAAATCCAATATCAACGAGGTTGTCTTCTTTTTGGATGTCCTCTCTGCCGGCCAGAACAAGCTGCCTATGCTCCACCCCTGGGCCTCCGGCAAACCTGCGACTGTGAACTTCAACGTGGAATACGCTTGGCTCACCCGTAACGACAAGGGCTATATCACCGATATCCGCATCGGTGACCGCCACTACGGCTTCGAGGTAGATGAGCAAGGCCGCGTCATCGGTCTGCGCACCTATCCCTTCGCCGATAAGATTCAGGCCGCCGCAAAAAAGCAATAGCGGATCATCCTGAGCATCACCAACGGTTCTTCCCGGTTCATCTGCCGAGAAGAACCGTTTTGAATTTGGAGCTTGAGTTTGGGAGTTTTGATATCAAAGTTCGGCGAATCTTTGACTCGTGGAATGAATGGGATTTTGCTCAAGACGATTGTTACACCAGATAAACAGCGCACCCGTTATAGAAAGAGTTCGGGTGTTTTGCGCTTGCAGCAGGCTTTCTTGATCATGAGACCGGCGAGCCAGACGATGAAACGGTTGGGATGTCGCGCCGCGTGTGGGCAAATGGAAACACAGCGCATGCAGGAGATGCATTGCGATTTATCCACTACGCGTGGGTTGGCGTGGTCGATGGCCTGAGCCGGGCATTGCTCAGCGCAAATGCCGCAGCCGGTGCAGGCAGAATTGGCCACTGGTGCGAGACTCATGGAAAACTCTTTTTTATACGGGCGATTCCCCGGGAGAAACGGACTCCTAGAGGTGGCATTTTCTCGAAGTCGTTTAGCAATCTCCAAGCCAATTTGCGATAACCGCACCCTGTCCTCGGCATCGGGACGTCCCGTGGCATACCTGTGAACAATGGAATGCTCGGCCACCGCCGCCACCCCTGCCACTACGTGAAATCCGCAGCGTTCTGCAATATCTTGCAGCTCCACCAAACTATCCTCATAGTCGCGGTTTCCGTACACACTCACAACCACAGCTCGCGCACGCTCAGCCCGCATCTGCGCTAACCGTTGCGCGGCCAGACGCGGAATGCGACCGCCGTACGAAGGAGCTGCGATCACCGCCACTTCATCCTCGGCGACACATTCCCGGGAAAAATCAACGTGTGCATCGGTAAGGTCGATTCCCCTGACATGTTCGCCCAAGTGCGCGCTGAGAAGCTCCGCCACAGCGGCAGTCCCACCGGTGGGGCTGAATACGATTTTAACGACCTTTCCCATCACACAATTACGCGTTTTCTCCGGCTCGGTGCGCCTGCTCGAGGATTTCCGGCTTGTGATGGATATCACCCATCTGCCAAGCTCCAATCCCATAGACAGGCTCGGCGATGACCGGCTCCTCCATACACTCCATAAAGCCCATGAAGTCCCCCACGGCATGCTGCATGTTGGCTTTCTCATCCTCCGCGGCAGAAATGATCAACTGCCATTTTTTGCCGGCAAACCCTTTGTAAGGATAGAGGGGCAGTGTGCGATCAATAAAGTTCTTCAGCCGCCCGCAAATCGTGTAAAAATAAACGGGGCTTGCCAACACAATGACATCGGCCTCTTTCAACTTTGGCAGCAGTCCCGCCATGTCGTCCTTCTGAGCGCACTGCCCGGACTTCTCGCATGCGTAGCAACCCAAGCAAGGTTCTATGTGCAGCTTTGCGAGGCGTACCTTCTCCACGTCATGCCCGGCGCTCCTCGCCCCATCCGCATAGGCATCGCACAAGGTGTCTGAGTTACCTCTCTTCCGCGCACTGGATGATATGATCAAAATTTTCTTTTTCATTTTTGGGTAGTAGAGCTGAATCATTATGCCTATTCTAGCCACACGAAGGCAAGCAAAAAAATAGTGCTATTTTTCTTGTGCTACAAACAGCGATGTGGTATAGGGGACGTAGGGAGGTTCCTTCCTCCTTTGCCCGCCGAACAAATTGCCCATACAGTTTGCTCAACGTGTAATACTCTCCACCAATTATTCGCTCCACCTATGAAAACTTTTTTCTCCCTGCTCTGCCTTCTCATCGGCTCGCTGTCCCCGATCATGAACGCAGCGCCGCCAGATCAGCAGTCTGATGTCCAAGAGGCTAGCAACGAAAATCCTAAATACTGGATCAGTTCCTCCTCCGGAAAAACACATAACAGCTCTTGCCGCTACTACAAAAAGAGCAAAGGGCACGGCTCCGATACGCCATCCGGCAATGACTGCAAAATCTGCGGCGGCGCCTCCCGAGGGTAGGAAACCTCTTCCTCATCTCGGCCTAACGGTTTACTGTTGCACCCCTGCTATGAATGCGGCCTTGACAATATATCAGGCTGTGCTATCCTATCTGTGAAATGAATGGTATACGCATTGGCTTAGTAATTTTGGCGCTTGCCATGGGAATGACCATGGCGGCTGAGCAAGTTGAGAGACCTAATATCTTATTCATCATCACGGATGATCACGCCGTGCAGGCGCTCGGCACAAATGACAAGGATTCCCCGGTGCCCCTGCCGGGCTTCCGCCGCTTGGCTCAAGAGGGGATGGTTTTTGACCGGGCATACTGCGCAAACTCTCTATGCGGACCAGCGCGCGCCAGCATGCTCACCGGACGACATTCCCACAATAATGGGTTCATGTTCAATATGAGGTACGACAAACCGATGAAGCCTTTTGATGGCAGTCAACCGACGTACCCCAAAATGCTGCAGGCCGCAGGATACCAAACCGGATTAGTGGGCAAGTGGCACCTCTTTTCTCGCCCCACTGGTTTTGATACTTGGCAGGTTTTTCCAGCGCAAGGTGATTACTGGGATCCGGAGTTCTTGACTGATACTCCCAGTGGAAAAGGTTTCCTGAAGTACCATGCGCGCGGCTACGTGACTGACCTGCTTACTTCAAAAGCCATCGACTGGTTGGAGCATCGGGACAAGACGCGTCCCTTTGCTTTGGTGCTGGGGCATAAAGCGCCACATCGCAACTGGCTGCCCGCTCCTCGGCACCTCAAAAAGATCAAGGAATATGTTGCGAAGCTCGCGCCTCCCTCTACATTGCAGGATGACTGGAAAGACCGCCCGGCTTTCATGAGCCTGACGCGCCAGAGCGTAAGCCGCGACCTGTGCAACTGGAATGATTCCCATCTGCAAGCCGATCTTATTCCTTTCGATGTAATGAAGGAAATTGTACCCACGAACGTGCTCAGGAAAATGGCTGACAGCGGAAAGTTTGCCGGACAAATACCGGCAAACTTCGATTGGAAACAGCATACGCCCAAATACGCCCCGCAAACAAACTACGGCGATGGCTTGGCGAACGTGGAAAAGGGAGTGTTGCCCATCTACCGTGACTATTACGCCGCCCGGACACGCGAGTTTGTGGAGGAAATGCAGGCAGGAAAGATTAAAACGATGGCGGACATCACTGAACGACGCTGGCGTTGGTACATGGAGGACTATTTAGGTACTCTGTTAGCTGTGGATGAATCTATCTCGACCATCCTGGACTACTTGGACAAGCACGAGCTCTCAGAAAACACGCTGGTAATTTATGTGGGTGACCAGGGCTTTTACTTGGGCGAGCATGGGCTGTACGACAAACGCTGGATTTTTGAGGAAAGCATGCGTATGCCACTCATCATGCGATGGAAGGGCAAAATTCCTGCCGGGGTGCGCAGTCATGCCACGGTGCAAAATATTGACTATGCTCCGACTATTGCCGAGGTGGCAGGAGCGGATACCCCTGAGAATAAGGCAACCTTTGATGGCGAATCTCTTGTGCCTCTCTTTGCTACAGGAGAGAATCCTAAATTTGAGGGACGTGCACTTTATTACGCTTTTTACGAAAATCCGGGTGAACACAATGCTCCGCTCCATGATGGAGTGCGTACAGATCGCTATACCTTCGCCCATATCCTCTCTCTCACCCCAGAGGAGAAAAAGACCGGTACTCGTAAGGTGGAAGACGAATGGCTGCTCATTGACAACGAAAAAGACCCGCAGCAGATGCACAACGTTGCCAATGACCCAGCTTACAAAAAGATCTTTGAGCAGCTGAAAGCCGAATACGAAAAGCAGCGTGCAACATACAGAGCAACTCTGTAAAAACGCCCTGCTTTAGAATTTGTACTGCGTTGGATCAATGCGGAGGCGATGAACTCGGTAATTAAGCTTGCGCAATGTGGTGTGTAGCTCACGCGCGGCAGCGGACATGTTGCCGCGCGTGCGCTTAAGCGCCGCTGTAATAAGCTCCGACTCGAAAGATGCTGTAAGGGCTTCCATGGGGGTATCTCTTTCAGGCACAGCGGAACGATTGGGTAGCATGGATTCTGTGCCTGTGGCAGCGGCAGTTTGCAAAGAAGCGGGTAAATCGATAGCATTAATCACATTGCTGTTCGACATGATAACCACGCGTTCAATCATATTCTCCAACTCTCTCACATTACCGGGCCAATGGTAGCTCATGAGCATGTCAATGGCAGGAGTGGAGAGGCGGCGCACATCTTTATGATGCAGCTTGTTGTACTTCGCGAGGAAAAAATCGGCCAGGGAAATAATATCCACCTTGCGGGAGCGCAGCGGCGGGACCACAATGGGCAACACGGCCAGACGATAATATAAATCTTCGCGGAAAAGACCTTCTGCCATCATGCGTTGCAAATTGCGAGATGTGGCAGCAATAATGCGTGCCTGCGTACGGATAGACTGCTGGGATCCGACACGCTCGAACACTTTCTCCTGAAGGACACGTAGTAGTTTCACTTGTGTCTGAACCGGCAAATCTCCAATTTCATCTAAGAAGAGAGTTCCGGCAGAAGCCTCCTCAAAGCGCCCGATGCGCTGTTTAATGGCACCGGTGAAAGCTCCCTTCTCGTGCCCGAAAAGCTCGGATTCGATCAGCCCCTCCGGTAAAGCCGCACAGTTGACGGCCACAAAGGGACCGTCTCTCCGATCGGAGGCATAGTGAATGGCTTGGGCAAGCAGTTCCTTACCCGTTCCGGACTCGCCCAGTAATAAAACGGTAGCCGTGGAGCGTGCCACCTTTGCCATCTCCAAATAGACGGCGCGCATGGCTGAGGAATGTCCCACAATATTTGCGAAGCCTGCATTTTCACCCAATTCAAAGCGCATGCGGTCATTTTCGCGTTCGCGCAACTGACGCTCAGCCATCTGCACACGCACACTTGCCACGGCGTCTGCCAATATGTTGGCCACAATCTCCAACAGGCGAACCAATTTTTCTAGAGTCCCTTGCGGCAGCACCGGAAAGGAAAGAGAAAGCGTTCCAATGACGGCTCCACTGTGTTTGATAGCAACACAGAGGAAGGATTCACTCTGCGAGTCGTGAAGGACTCCCGTGCGGTTCAGGAAAGTATCGCTTGAAGCCGTGTCACTCAGCACAGCAGACACGCCGGTTTGTCCTACGCGTCCTGTGATACCTTCTCCCAACCGGTATGTGCCGCGAGCCTTCTCTTCTTCCGACAATCCATAAGATGCCTCAATTACCAAATGTTCATCCTGAAGCAGGCAGAGGGCGCCTTGAGGAAAGCATAGATTCTGTCGCAGCACAAGCATGATTTGCTCCAACAAATCAGCCACATCTCTCTGCCCCACCAACACCTTGGACACCCCTGAGAGTACACGCAGCTCCAAGCTGTCACCTGAGAGTTCATCAAGCGGTGAATGGGAGCGATCTTTAGGCATGGAACATATATTAAAAGAATCTGACGGGGAGCGATGTTCCCGTTTCGCCGAGAGTGAGGGATATACCGAGCCCCGTCTCGTGCTTGCCGCCGTTGTCTCGCAGCATTACAGTGGCGCCAAGGTACCACGGACCAAACTTGCGAGTGAGGGAAAATTGCTGAATTGGAAGCCTATGCCACTGCACATCCCAGTTGATGCGAACAGCAGCGCTATATCGCTCATTGATACGCAAGTTCGCTTGAAAATAGGCGTAGTTGGCATCATGCTGGATAGGGTGATTACTGATATAGCGATGACCGATGCGAGTTTCCAACCATGGGGTGGGGACAAAAGAAAGAGAGGTATTGTACTGATTGAACCCATCGCCACCCTGAACTGTGGGAGTCTGTGTTTCCTCCCGCAGAGAGCACTGGCTGGTAATATTCAGGAGAATAAGCGAATAGAGGTTCGAAAAGCGGGATTCAGTATTGGGATTATCAATGTTGTAATCCAAGAAGAGATTCCAGTCAAGCACCGTTCGGCTCTCACCATCATAAACGGTGCTTAACGAGTTACGCATGCCAAGGCGCCACACCGTCCAATTCGCCCATCCATCAATACCGGTAAACTCCATGAGATCCATAGGCATGGGACACACCGTACTATTTCCCAAGGTCGTTGACCATGTATCTACTTGGGGTACATAGGGGTTGGAGAAAGAGATACTGCCGTGGGAAATCTCCGCATACGGATGAATCACGTGATAGAGTCCGCTTATCCCCAAACGAGGCAACTTCACCATTGGAAAATGCCGATAAAACTTGATGTCAAAATCGCAACCCAAATACCCCATCAAACGATTATCTGCCCCGACATCCTCGACGTTGTAATACCCCGAATAACCTGCACCCAACTTCGGGGTCACATTGAGAAAACGCAGGACTTTGACACTCGTAGTAAGCTCATGCGTCGAGTTAAGGCGCACGTAACTGCCGCCGTTAAGCAAGCGAGTATAATACTCCTCGAGCTCCGGGGAACGCAGATTGCTGAGCCTGGCGCGGTACGCTTCTCGTTGTTCGGCAGGAAGATACTGGTGCAACAAGCCAAAGCTGTTGCGTGTTTCATAAGTGACACGAGAGGAGCCAAGAACCGTGCGGGGGCGGTAATATGAAAGCTCAGCTCGTTCATCCGTGCTGTAAAAATCATTGGGAGCAAACCGGGTCAAAAGCATCGTACTGCTGCGCGGGGTGTGGCGCTCCAGTCGAACACTATTATCCGGCTTATCGTTCAGCCGGGCTATGTCCTCAAAATAATCCTGCAATACGTACCGATCACTCAATACACTCATGTCGGCAGCCAAAGTCCAACGCGTTTTTTCTCGTCTCGTACTAGGAAGCACATCCCATATATTTTGCATGGCCACACGGTAGCGGCTATGATTCAAACTCTCGCGAGAGGCAAGTACCGGATTGATTTCCGGACGTCGATCAGCGATGCCGTATATCTGCAGACCTCGCGAATCTGAGTACTTCTTCCGCATCTTGTCGTCGATAAAATCTATCCCCCCGGCTAAGCCGCGCCGCGAGCGGAAATCAAAGCGCGTAGTCAACAGATAATCGGCCGTAGGCATACCATGCTCAATACGCCGATTACCTATCAAAAAGCCGTAGCGGTTCAAGAGGAAAGTACCCCACAGGGACTTTACCCCGGGTTCAGGCATGTAGCCCTCTTCCGGGTTGAGTGAATGGGACAAAGTCATCCACCCCAATATCGGAACAGCCATGTCTTTCTCTGCACCGGATATGCTCAAACGCGAGACCGTACCATAATCCCCCGGAAACACAGTCAGCGTACCCGCTCCCACCCACATACCCGGCCTGCGGACATCTTCTGTGGTGAGAAAGGAATGGTGAATGGTGATACGTGTCTTGCCTGAAGGCAGCTTTGCGTACTCTGCTGAAGACCCACGAATAATGGTTCCATTGACCTTAGAACGAATGTTGGTAACGCAGGCTACACCGGTTTCCCAATCATAGGTTCCATTTTCGGCGTGCATGAGAGAATCTCCTTGATAGATGATAAGGGGACCCTCAAGAAAAGCCATGTTGGTGTTGAGATCTAAGACAATAGCTTGGGCAAATATTTCGCGACCATCGCCGGTCCGCAGGTAAAGAGGAGAAGATCCAGCTGTGTATGTAATGGTACGTTTCTCATTGTCGTAGTCCACCTTGCCCCCCTCATTGCGAATCACAAAAGAATCTGGTATCTTCATATTCGTGGAAGCGCTGATTTTGGAAACAGCCTGATCCACATGATCCATAATGGGGTTGCCGGGGAGCGCCTGGTCGGGCAAGGGTATAAATTCCACCTTCTGCTGAGCGGCGAGAGGGGGCAGAGAGAAGAAGTACACGGCAATCACGAATACAAGCTTATCCCGGCAGACACGCATAGGAGGCACTGGCTGACGCATGGTCTTCATGACATTTCATCTCTGCTGAGGACAGAGCTGCTATCCTCCACATACTCCTTACCGCGGTACCGGCGGCGAGCGCGTTCAGGTGTCTTAGCTAGTTCCACCACCACAAAGCAATCCAACGTGCCTCCAAAATCTTCATCAACCCCAAAACTCACCATTTTACCCCCCAAACGCAGGTACTGCTTGAGCAGCACCGGTATGCCTGTGCCGCCCTCTAACTCACTTACCATGGTGCTGAGCGCTCGCACATCGGGCAACGCCCGAGGTATCAGACGCACATCCTCACTGCGCAGATCCAAATTTGTGGGTGGGTGCAAAGCGCGTATCTCGCGACTCAACTTCATATCCATGCAGCTTTGCCGGAGATAGGTGTACATCAATGCTTGCGAGGCTATGCTGTATTCCGGGGAAATACTGACTGTGCCGTACAAATACTTATATTGCCGGTTCTTATTGAGGAAACGACCAATACCCATCCAGAGCGTATCCAGCGAAGCAGCTTGCCGCTGATACTCTGGGGTGACAAAAGCGCGCCCCATTTCCAATCCCTGAGAGATCATCTGCAAAAATTGGGGATGGAAGTGGAAAAAGCTCGAGTTGTAAATGCCCTTCACCCCATGTTCCTTCAGAATCTCATCTGTGCGCCCCATGCGATACGCTCCTGCCAGGCAGCCAACCTTCGCATCCCACATGATAAGGTGTGTATAATGTGCGTCCCACCTATCAATATCGCGCTCCAAACCAGACCCCTCCCCTACACAACGGTAAGTGCGCTCGCGTTGTACACCAATTTCGCGCATCAGAAGCGGGATCTGCTCTGCCCGCGCAGCATACACGCACAGCGGTGTGTTTTCACTCGTGTAGCAGAGGCAACCTGGAGGCAAAGCGGCTATTTCTGCGCGAAGTGCCTCCGGCGACTCTGCAGAGGCGATAGGCTGCATCACGCGCCGGGGTGATTTTTTTCGAGAGGAATTAATCAAGGGCAAATGGTACTGTAAGAGCATGGCTCGCAAACGCATATAGGCATTCATCCGATCAGAATCCATGCCTGCGTACGTTGCCGGCAGGATAGGAGTCCCCAACCGGATAACGTGGCGCATCCGCCCATCCCGTAGTATCTCACGGGGCAAAAAATTAGCACGCAAAGACCGCGAAACCATGCTCACCACTTGAAAGAAAATACCCGTGCGCCCAGAAATATGCATGGGCACCACCACAGCCCCAGTTTTAAGCACGAGCGCCGCAATATTCTGTTGCCACGGATCATCCACCACATGCCCGTCCTTGGGTGAAAAGGTAGCAGCAGAGCCGCTGGGAAACACCAGCAAACAATGCCCCTCTTTCAGCCAATGCAACATCTCGCGCATCCCAGCCATATTGGCACGTTTCGCGGCCTCCCCGCCGTACACATCTACGGTTATCTCGTAAGGGCGCATTCCCCGCACACACCGCAAGAACTCATTGACAACAATCCGTATATCACCCCGCCTCTGCATCACGACATCTCCAAACATCAAACCGTCCGACATGCCATGCGGGTGGTTAGAGACAATGACGCACGGCCCATCGGCAGGTATGTTTTCTAATCCTTCCACATCGTAATTCAGATTAAGATATCGGCATGCAAGTCGGAAAAAATTTTCTTTGCTGCCTGCATCCCAATCATCATCTATGTGTTCGTGCGCCACATTGAGTGCATGCAATCCCAGCCACCTTTCAGCAGCTTCCAACAAGAAGCCGGGCACATAGCGTCCCCCGGCTATCTCATCTGCCAGGTCCACCATTTTGGGCCTTTTGAACTTCATAAGCTTTCCCGCGTCCACGCACTCGCGGTCGCGCTCATTGTAGCATGCCACTCCCCATCGGTCAAGCTCTCACGCTGATGATTTCAAGGTTGCAAAAAAGAGCAGTCAAATCATGCCATGTGATGGAAAAAAGTGAGGGAGAGCATAAGGAAGTCCTCCCTATTCATCAATGCTACGCAGCACTTTAGCAGGCACACCGCCCACGATGGCTCTCGCCGGTACATCTTTGGTCACCACAGCACCAGCAGCAATGACGGCGTGGTCGCCTACAGTGACCCCTGGCAAAATTGTCACGCGCGCTCCCAGCCACACCCCTCGCCCTATACGGATAGGAGCGTGAGAAAGATTTTGCCTCTGCTCAGGAGCAAAATGGTGATTGAGTGTAGCGAGGATAACGCTGTGACCAATTAAACAGTCATCTCCGATGTAAATACCTCCCTGATCCTGGAACTGACAGCACGAGTTGATAAAAACATGCTTTCCGACGTGAATGTTGCGACCAAAATCGGTATAGAAGGGAGGGAACAGGGTGAAGGTATCATCCGCCTCCTGATCCGTGAGTTGTGCAAAGATCTGTTGCACTTCCTCCGGTGTGTGGTAGGCGTTGTTCAGCTCGGACAGAATGCGCCGCGCGGCGTTACTCTGCGCCCGCATAAAGGATATCATCTCCACTCCTTCCAATGGCTCCCCAGCCGCTATTTTTTGCCGAAATATCTCAAGTGTCATCATAGCCCTTCTCTCACCATCTCTTTTATTTCCCGGGTTTATATCACGAAATGTCTCTCGTTGTCAATCCGTTTTGAGCTCATCGCAGGGCAAACGCATTTGAGAAAAGTCAATCAACAGAGAAATTGCTCTTATTGACTGATATCACTGTTTATACGTATCAAAAACCGTGATAACCAGCGGTCATCATGATGTTGGCTCCAAAGGGATTTCAGCATACATTAATGATCCGAAAAAATCTGCGCAACGCGCACATTATTAACAAATCGTACATCGTACCTCGTACGTAGGCAAACGCATTTTCTAATGCGTTTGCCCTGGGCTTTCCTTAAATATCTTGCCTTATCCTTCTTTCAAGCTTAGAATCAACACAGCCATGAGAAATTTTCAATCCATTCTTATCCTGTCCGCTCTGCTTGCCTCCTGCGACTTTATCCCGAATCATACCGCAGAACTCTCTGGTACCAGCGTTCCCTCTCCATCATACAAAGAAACCTCCATTCCACCGCAAACGATGATCTCTTACGATCGGGATGGAGTAAAGACAGGATCTTACAAAAAAAGTGGTACGACAATCAATCAGTATGATCAATACGGAAAGAAAATAGGTTCGCTGAAGGAAACTTCGAACGGATATACCTCCCACGACAAATACGGAGCCAAAACGGGGAGCTTCAAAACAAACGGCACAACGACCACGCAATATGATAAGTATGGTTCAAAAATAGGAACTTATAAGACCAACTCAACCGGCGTTACAACCTCCTACGACAAGTACGGAAGGAAGACGGGAAGTTTCAAGGAAGACGCCTCCGGACGCATCTCCGAATACGATAAAAACGGGAGAAAAATTGGAAGCTACAAGCAAAAGCGCTGAACAAAAATGCCGGCATCGTTGAAAAGTGGGAGGTAAGGCTGCACATAGCAGCGCTGTCCTCTCCACGCCAATCCAATGTTTGCTTCCCCTCACCCGCCTAGTTCATTTTTTCAACATTTATTTTCCTGTTAAAAATTGGAACGAAGAGCCGCATAATACTGCCACCCGGTAAAACCTCGTTCACCTGAGGAATCTCGACCTGAGGCATGAGTGTATTCAGCACCAAGCATGATCCGGGCGCGATCAGTATTCTCCGGATTGAGGTAGAAATTGACTCCGAAATAGAATGACTGCGAGAGGTCGCAGGTGGAGGAGTACGCGCTATTGATCGATGCGTAGTGACCCCCGTTCTCCACGGCGTTGCTACCGATGGCTAGAGCATATCGAAACACGGTTTCCACATGTGGACTAATGCGGTAGGTAGGGATGAGCGAAATGCCTCCCACGTTCTCCGCGTTCTCTCGCCTGCCTGTGGACGCCATCACATCGAAACCCGCCATCGCCTCCGCCATGAAACCAAACTTGCCACGTTGCGCCTCCCACGTGAGCGCCACAACGTCCCGCGCGCCCGGTCCTTCGTAGGGTGCGAACCCCTCTGTGCAACTCCCGTCCATGAAAGAATGCATCCAATCTAGATATACTCTGCTCTGCTCCTTGAGGGAACGGCTGATAGAAACGCCGGTCATCACGCTGGTGTCGGTACGAAAGGCAGGCTCAAGCCACAGCTTAACGTGCTGCCCGTTTACCCATGCACCAACCAACCACCCCCACTTATCGGCAGCATCCGAATTGGCAAAAGAAATGCCGTAGAGAGCCTCCGGCGCAAGCTGGTTCACTAAATCACTGCGCTCAATCGTGGGCAGCTTGGAATCCGAGATGCGGTATTCGCCGATGAACGCCGGCTTGCTCTTGCCGAGTGTAAAAGTGACCGGTTTAAAATTCCCCTGCACATACAGCTCGTACACCGCCGCTTGGGAACGAGCGCGCTCCCACCGACCATCGCTGTATTTGTACCGTCCGTTCAGCCCGCCAATATCCCAATCGCTGAGCAGCGTAAAATGCCTCAACACCCTCGCCTGGACGCCGATGCGGAACCTTCGCCATTCATCATTACCTCGTCTGCCAGCCCCGGCAGAAGCTCCCTTCACACGCCCTGCTCCGCCCGCAGGATCCACATACCCCCACTGGTACTGCGTACGCATACGCAGGCTGATTTCCTGGACGTAGGGATTATCCACACGATCACGCTCGACATCAAATATCTTGAATGAACGCGCAAGAACATCACCCCAGTTCAACTCTCCTTCGGAAGCCGAAACCGCACATGCCGAAGTCAGCAATATAAAATAGAATCTTTTCTTCATCATCGTACGTCACAATATGTAGTGACGCCTCTTTTCTACCGCAAAAATTCGCTACCTTGCAAGACATCTACCGTGAAACTTCCGTTCCAGACCGTATGGCGAGATTGCTACAAGATGCCGTATAAGAGGTGAAGCGCTGTGTTTAAGTACCGGAAATAGTTTTTTCCTTGCATGTTCTCCCGAAAATGGTAGGATAGCACCGTTAGCACGAAGTACAACTTACCATCATGAGAACTCGTATTACCCCCCCCGTTTGTTATTAGTTCATTTTAGACGTTTTACGCCAGTCAGTGTCTTGGCTGCTACTGTCTTTCCCTGTGCGCTGGCACAGCAATATATCCAGCCGGTCTCAGTCATACCTGGACAGGCCTTTCAATTGGGAGGCGTCACCTACGTTCCGGCAACTTCCCAACAAACAGTAATTCCCGTTCAACAGGTAGTCCCAGCTCAACCGACACCCGGGCAACGCACGCAAAAATCGCTTCCGATTGCCCCGGTAACAACGGCGACGCCCGCAACGGTGGTACCTGCCACGGTTCCCAATCGACCCCACTCGCGCTACGAGGCGCCGACCACTCCGGAGCCAAGATCTGTAACCGCATTTACGACGCCTCCGCCGACCCCGATAATAGCGCCGTCTCCCATGATCACGCTGGTGAATCAGGCAAACAAGCCAAACTTCAGCGTTGAAATTACCGGCTCGTATAACTTTGCAACAAGACGCATTTATTCGGGATACGAGGGGGATGGACCGGAAGTAAACACCTCCGGCATAGATCTGACCTTCCTCTACCACATCAACCCCAAAAACGCCATAACGTTCCGTGTCGGATACTCTTTCGGTACTGATGACGAGACGAATACTGCATATGCTAGCTACGATAGTTATATTGATTACAATCTCGATTTTGATGTCAGCAATCTCTACTTCATGCCCGGCTACAGAGGATCAACTTCCATCTCGGATTCTGCCTCTCTCTTCTGGGGTTTTAATCTCGGCATTGTGAGCGAGCATGTGAAAGCTACAGAAACAATTCCTGGCTACTTTTCCGGCTCCATCTCTGCTTCAGAAGTTGGTTTTGCCTATTCCATTGAAGTAGGAGCAAGCATCCGTTTTTCACCTAACGCTGGAATTGTAATGGCCGCCATCCTCTCCGGATCCACAGCTGAGCCGGCTGAAGACGGAGAAAAAATGAAGCAGCAGGTTCTGAACCCGGGACTACGTCTCGGCGTCGCCATCAGCTTCTGAGGTCATCTTTTCATCATGCATCCACATCGAACCTCGCTCAAAAATCTGGGCGAGGTTTTTCTTGCTCAGCGTTTCTACCTTGCCCCAATTCTACCTCGCAGGAGAGAAGACGGAGTAGAAGCAAAGTGCATCAACGGAGCAGTTCGGCGGGAAGTTGGCTGATGGCAAACAAGGGGATGTCGAGCAAAGAGCAGCTGCGCGCGTTCCGTCCGTGTCACTATAAGGGTAGGAAGACACGCCGTAGCAGTGCATGGAGGTGCGGGCGATTTTTTCGGGATTATAGCGTTTGCAGTAACAGCGCAGACTCTTGGCGCTCAGGTTCAGCTCAGCCTTCGCCTCCAGCGGCACCACTCCCTGCTTCCGTTTCCAGCAGAAAATCTATCTCCGCCTGCGCCTTCTCCGTCAGCCAGAAGTAGGGTTGTTGCCCACACTCTGCCAGCATCTGCTGAAAGACGTACTGCTCGGTGAGCGCTCCCTTGAATTGTCCGAACACCGCACTCTTCTCCACCAACACGGCGGAAGCCAGCCCGGCCTGTGCAGCCAGCAGACCGACATCGAGAGGGAAGAGTCTGAATTGTTCATCTCGGTAACCGGAGAGCGGCAACTGCGGTTGCCTATATCCACCAGAAAAATCGCGCTCGCTCTGTCCGCACTCGCTCGGACAGACCTTTCTCAATCGGGCTGTGGCAGTGCATTGTACTTCCACGCTTGTTCTAAAAGCAGCTCAACGACAAGATTCCCACTTGTTGTCGATGGATTCGCCGCTTCTCCAACCGCCTCAAGGTGTAACCATGTTGTGCCAAACTGCGACTTTACCAGCGGGGACGCGAAAGGCAGCGTTGCCTTCGGGATCAATAGTGACCTGTTCGTCCGGGTAGCAGCCGGTGGCTTCTATCCAACGTTCACCTGCGTGCAGCTTACCCACGTTCATTACTTTCTCTCCATCTCCCTGGTTAGAAATCAGTAAGGCCAAGCCCGAGCTCGCGTGTTGCGCGTCTCCACTGCGTACAAATCCAACGACATGCGGATCATCAAAATAATCCCACTGCTCGCCGTAGGCACGCTCACGCCGCACTTTCAGAAGAGTGTCGATCACCCCGCGATGAATGGATTCCTCTCCACCTGTGCCATAATAATCTCCGTAGAAAATGCAGGGGTAACCCTCTTTTTGCAACAGGATGATGGCATACGCCGCCGGCTTGAACCAGTCTGCCACCGGAGATTCCAAGGATTGTCCGGCTTGCGAGTCGTGATTGTCCACAAAGGTGACGGCAAGGGTAGGATGCGTTTGTACGAGGGAGCCTTGAAAGAGAATCCGTAGATCGGAGTCCGCTCCCTTTTGCGAGACTTCGTGGAGTTTGAAATGCAGAGGGACATCGAAGAGATCCATTTGTTCTTCTGTCGCATCAAGGAAAAAGTCGAGCTGTCCGTCATCATTTTTCCAGCACTCGCCAACAGCATAAATTTCGCGCTGGAAATTGCTGCGCACGCTGCGCAGGAAGTTCGCAACGAATTCGCGCGAAATATGCTTGACCGCATCCATTCGGAAGCCATCCAAATTAAACTCCCGAATCACCCATTCGCCCCAGTGTGTGATTTCTCGCACCACTTCCGGGTGTTTGTAGTCCACGTTGGCAAACATAAGGTAATCATAATTACCCTTCTCCTGATCTGTGTCATGACTCCAGTCTTTACCATCCCCTTCGATTTTAAAGACGCTACTTTCATGGCGACGCACATCATAATCAATTCCGGAAAAATGATACCAATGCCATTCGAAGTCCGAGTACTTTTTACTGCGTCCGGGAAAGGTAAAATGGGTCCAACCCTCAATTTCGTACGCATCCCCGAGTTGTTCATTGCGGTTTTCCTCATTCACCCGCTTCGCATAGAAAGTTTCTTTCTCGTCCGCCCCCGCTTTGTGGTTGAGGACGGCATCGAGATAGACTTTGATGCGCTGGTCGTGAAGAGCACGGATAGAAGCTTCAAACTCCTGTCGTGTTCCATATTTCGTGCGCACGGTTCCCTTCTGATCGAACTCTCCAAAGTCGTAAAGATCATAGGTGGCGTATCCCACATCCCCGGGTTTCATTGCCTTGTAGGCAGGGGGAACCCATACTGCGGTCACGCCTATTTGCGATAAGTGCTGTGCATCTTCCGCCAGCTTTCGCCACAGAGAACCATCATCGGGCAAATACCACTCAAAGTATTGCATCATCACGCCGTTCTTCATCATGACTTCCAAAATATGCCCCAACAATTGAAAGGACAAGAAGATAGAGCCAACTATTAGGACAGTCGCGTTTCGAGTGCGATTCCGCGGCCCCCGGTGCACCCAATAAAAGCGGCTTGGGGCAAGGTGCTGCCAAGCCACTTCCGGGATGTTTGCTTCCTCTACAGAAGGAGGAATAAAGAGAATCTATAATCAGCGATGACTATGGTAGATCTTGCTGATGATCTTCCAGCCATCCTTCGTCTTGATCAGGTTGAACATATCGGAGTAGCGGGGTCCACCCTGCTTGTCGGTTTCTACCCGAGCCTGAGCGATGTCCTTTTCAATAACTACCGAGGAAATCACGGCAGCTTGGTCGCCGGCACCCGGGGCGCTGTCAATGACGTCGAAAAGGATTTGAATCGGACCGCCCTTCAATCCCCCGTTTTCCGTCCAATACATGGTGGCGCCATCGTGGAAGGCGGGCTTCATGATGGAACTTTTTCCCTGGGCGCAGCCCTCGAGATAGAGTCCTATGGTGTGTCGAATAGCCTCGTAATCAGAGACTTCAGTGTAGCATGTCGTATTCATGTTGGTGTGATTGGTTGGGGGTTCAACCGCCGCCAGTATGGCAACGGAACAGATGATGGTGAGCAAAAGAGATTTGCGCATAATGTTTACTTTATCCCTTCATGAACTTTTTGTAAAGTATGCACAATTTAGTAATATTCTATATAAAATCGTATTTACTATGAAAAAAGAAAGTAAGATAACTCCGCATCGCACTTGACTTTTCAGCTCTTCCGAATACAATTTTCTTATGCGGAAAAATAAATTTGCGAAGTTTCATTGCACGCTGGAAGCGACACAGGCTATCATTGCAGGCAAGTACAAGGCGCTCATCATTTGGCACCTCAATGATTCCGGCGTCATGCGCTTCAGTGAACTCCAGCGCGAGCTCCCGCAAGCAACGGCTAAAATGCTCACCATGCAATTGCGCGAGATGGAGGAAGACGGCATTATCCACCGCAAATTGTACCCTGTCGTCCCTCCCAAAACAGAATACCGCCTCACCCCGCTCGGGAAAAGCATTGTACCCATCATCCTCTCCATGTGCGAATGGGGCGAAAAATATTTCCTCCATCTGGGCATTCCTTCCCCGGATGAGCGGTGATGAAAATTTCCTGACCAACAACAGGAACCGACATTCGCTGCCTTAGCATCACCTTTCATGGAGCATCGCCACGTAGGGGGCGTAGGCATAAATACGGTTGCGCGGCGTGTTCGTCTGTTGGTGCACAATAGCCTGTTCTTCCATCCTATCGAGGATTTTATAGACCGTTGCCGGAGCAAGATCCGACTTCTTCGCGAGGTCGAGCGGACGGCATACCACGCAGTGCTCAAGAATGTCCAGCAGCTTTTTAGCATTTTCCCGCGCTCGCCCCAGTCCGTTCGCCCAAGAATGATGCTCCCGCACCGCGCGCCCGATCAGCCGCAACTCATCGACAGCTTGTTTCGCCGTGGTCGCAACAGCCTCCATAAAAAATTCCAGCCACGGTTCCCACGCTCCCATTTGCCGCACGCTATCCAGCAGGCGATAGTAGACTCCGCGATGTCGCTTGAAATAGAGGCTCAGATAGAGGAGAGGCTTGTGCAGAACACTGCTGCGGCAGAGCATCATCTGGATCAGCAGACGTCCCACCCTCCCGTTGCCATCTAGGAAGGGATGGATGCTCTCAAACTGCACATGCACCATCGCCGCCTTCACGAGCACAGAAATCGCGTCGTCATCCCGATTGATGAAAAGTTCCAGGTCCCCCAAGCATTGCATAAGTTCCTGCGGAGGAGGTGGCACGTAGGCAGCATTCCCCGGACGCGTCCCTCCGATCCAATTTTGGCTCTGCCGAAATTCCCCCGGCTGCTTTCCGCTGCCGCGTCCGCTCCTCAGGAGCTCCGCATGCAGCTCGCGTATCAAGCGCAGCGTGATCGGATACCCTTCCTCCAGTCTTGCCATCCCATGCTGCATCGCCGCCACATACCGACTCACCTCCTCCACATCTCCCGTTGCCTCGTTTCCTCCCTGCTCGTAGAGAAGAAAATCATTCAACGTCGATTGGGTCCCCTCAATCATTGAAGATAACACCGCTTCTCTGCGTACACAGGTGTAGAGATAAGCCGCCGCAGACGGCACTTCCTCCCCCATAGCGTCCAGCGCCCCCAGCGCTCTCTCCGCTTCAGCATACCTCATCATCCCCACCCCGGTCAATTCCGGCAGAGGCTCCGGAGGCAACGGGTTCGGCACGTATGCCTGAACTCGCTCCCCCACTGTGCTGACCGTCACATATCTCCCCGTCTTCTCCCTTCTCATTCCACCACCCTATCCTAAAATAAGCCTGCTGTCAATTTTAATTTATGACAAAAAATTAAAATTACATTCATATTTATTCAACATGTTCTCCCTTCCACACGAATACCCTTTTTCCCTCATGTGGCGAAATTGTCACCCACGCAAACTTGTGTAGCGGACGTAAAGGTGGTACAGGGAAATCGTATGAATGAAGAAGATGATATATTCCCGGCACTCAGCCGGAGGGTGATTGAACTGGTAAGCCGCATTCGCCTGTGTTTGTTCGAGATTGACGCTGCTATGGCACTGCGACTGCGCGCGGAGTGCCATTCTCTGCTCAACGCCACACGAAAAGCCGAGGGAGAAAGCCGGAGCTCCCTGCTGATTGGTGTATGCACACCGGAGGAGCGTTTGCACCTTGTACAAACGGCGCAACGTTTCAGTCGCCTCGGTCGCATCGTGCATCAAGCCGAGCAAATCGTAAGCAGCATCCCGGAAATTGCCGGAAAAGTTGACGCGCAGGATATCGAATCCTTCAAACCCATCTACATGATGGCCGAGGTGGAGCTGCGTGATGCCGTTCTCTCGATCCTGCGGGACGACGCGCAACTCGCTCACGGGGTAGCAAAAAGGGACGAGGATTTGGACGCTCTGTATGCTGCAGA
>CANPYO010000041.1 GCA_947588645.1 uncultured Akkermansia sp.
TTTGTAACATTAATTATCTATTCTTAAAAACTCGCCAAATCTTTTTCCTGCGCCTTCAGCGAAATTGACCGAGACCCGAAAAAATTATCTTTGCGCTTGACAAGGTAAAACTGATGTGCTACCTTATCGTCCCGCTGCACCCTGCCACTGCGTGGGGATGCGGAAAATCAAACACATCTTTACTATGGTATCAATTCGTCTCAACCGCCAGGGCACCAAGAATCGCCCGTACTACAAGATCGTTGTTGTGGATAGCCACAAGCGACGCGACGGTGCGTATATTGAGCAGCTCGGCACCTATGACCCGCTCGTGGAGGGGGTGAACTACAAGATTGATTTGGAGAAGGTGGACAAGTGGATCAAGACGGGAGCCAAGCCGTCTGAGACCGTGGCGTCTATCATCAGGAAAGTTCGCGCAGCGCAGGCCGCGTGAGTGCAAATGTGGGCAACTGCCCTCGGTGGTTGCTCTTTCTCTCCTTTTCACAACACCTTCCACAGTCATGCGCTGTGGAAGGTGTTGTATTCTTGTCCGTACCCTTAAAATTATGCGATGGCTGCGCACATTTAGTCTGTACCTGGCCCCCATGGCCGGAGTGACGGATGCCATCTTTCGCGTTCTCTGCCGCGAACTGGGAGCGGATGTGGTGGAGACTGAGTTTGTCTCTGCCGAGGGAGTGCTGCAGGCTTGGCAGCGCACCAAGCGATACGTGCAAATAACGCCGGGAGACCGCCCGGTAGGGGTGCAGTTGTTTGGAGCAAACCCCGCCCGCATGGCGCAGGCAGCACGTATCATCGTGGATGCCGTGCGACCGGATTTTCTGGACATCAACGCCGGTTGCCCCGTGCCAAAGGTCGTGGGACGCAACGGTGGGGCTTCTCTGCTCAAGGATTTGCCTCTACTGGGAGAAATTGCGCGTGCAGTTGTGGCTGAGCTACGAGACGACTGTCCGGTGACTGCCAAAATCCGCCTCGGCTGGGATGCTCAGCACATCTGTGCGCAGGAAGCCTGCCATCGTTTGGAGGAGGCAGGCGTGTGTTCCATCACTATCCACGGTCGCACGCGTGCTCAGCAGTACGGCGGCACGGCGGATTGGGACATGATTCATCATTGCGCGTCCCTCGTGCGCATTCCCGTCATCGGGAATGGCGACATCACAACACCACAAGATGTGCTGCGCGAGCGCGATTTGAAGGCTGTGGCCGGGGTAATGATAGGGCGCGCAGCCATGCACGATCCTTGGATTTTTCAGCGAGCAAAGGCTCTGCTCGCTACCGGGCATCTTTTGCCGGCTCCAACCGTGCAGGAGCGCATCCAGCTGATGTTGCGTCACGTACATCTTACCCTCGAAAGCGGCATGTATGGCGATGAGGCCTGCACCATGCGCACCATGCGTGCACGCATTTTGGCTTACACCAAGCAGATACCCGGTTCGAAGCCTCATCGTGCAGCGCTTGCTCGCATAGGATCCTATGCAGAGCTCAAGGAGCTCGCTGCAATTCTGCTTGCGTCGCCCGGGAGGGGGTAGTATAATCCGCGCGTCATGAAGAACTACGCCGCTTGCTTATTGCGCTACCCGGAGATGGGTATTACACTGGACTTTTCGAAACTTTCCGCCGATCCGGATGCCGGAATGGACGTGCTCGTGCAGCGAGCATATACTGAGATGGAGGCTCTGGAGGGTGGAGCCATTGCCAATCCGGATGAAAATCGCATGGTCGGCCATTACTGGCTGCGAAACAGCTCATTGGCGCCTACCCCCGAGTTGCGTGGAAAGATCGATGAGCCCCTCGCGCAGATCAAGCAGTTTGCGGCAGACGTTCACGCCGGACGTATCACTGCTCCCAACGGCGCTCTCTTCACAACATGCCTCGTCATTGGCATTGGCGGCTCGGCTCTCGGCCCGGAGTTGGTGGCAGATGCCCTACCGTCGCAGGGTCTTGCCATGCATTTCTTGGACAACACGGATCCGGATGGCATGCGTCGCGTATTGAGCGGCTTGCCGCTGGAAACCACGCTCGCGGTGGTCATCTCGAAAAGCGGTGGCACCCCGGAGACCCGGAATGGCATGATCTACGCGCAGGATTTCTTCCGCCAGCACGGGCTCTCTTTTGTCCGGCAGGCAGTGGCAGTTACAGGTGTAGGTTCTCAGCTGGACAGTGTGGCTCAGGAGGAAGGTTGGCTGCAGCGTTTCCCCATGGAAGATTGGGTAGGCGGTCGCACCTCTGAAACATCTGTCGTTGGAATGCTGCCCGCCGCCCTCCAAGGGGTGGATATTGATGCGCTATTGCAGGGTGCAGCGCAGATGGACGAGCACACACGTACCCGTGACACGACGCGCAATGCCGCCATGCGTCTTGCGCTTGCCTGGTATGCCGTGGGCGCCGGACACGGCAGTAAGGATATGGTGGTGCTACCCTACAAGGACAGCCTTGTACTATTTTCCAAATACCTGCAACAACTCATCATGGAATCTCTAGGTAAGGAGTTAGATTTGGACGGCGTTACGGTACACCAAGGTATCTCAGTCTATGGCAACAAGGGCTCCACTGATCAGCATGCTTATGTACAGCAGCTGCGCGATGGGTTGAACAACTTCTTTGTCACCTTTATTGAGGTACGTCGCTGTACGGATGACGCCGTGGAGGTGGAACCCGGGTTCACTGCCGGCGACTACCTGCAAGGCTTCCTGCGCGGCACGCGCAAGGCTCTGGCGGAAAGTGGTCGTCCCAGCATCACCATCTCCATCCCCACGGTGAGTGCGAGTTCTTTGGGCGCTCTTATTGCCCTGTTTGAACGTGCTGTCGGCTATTACGCCAGCCTTATCCATATTAACGCTTACCACCAACCCGGCGTTCAAGCCGGCAAAAAAGCTGCCGGTTCTTTCCTGAAACTGATGGCACAAGTGCGTGCCAAACTCACGCCTCAACCCGCAACGGCTGCTCAAATTGCCACTGAATTGGGTTCCGACGAAGAGGACACTTACCACGCTCTAGTGCACCTGGCTGAAAGCGGCAAAGCACAGCAACACATGGCCGATGACGCACAGCAGGATACCTTTTGCTCGGCGAGCTGAGGTCTGCTCGTTGTTTCCCGTAAGGCCATGAGAGACACATTCACTCAGATGATACGCTTTGGGCTGGGTATCCTGGCTCTTGCCGGTCTCCTCTACGGCGTTGATGCGCTCTATTTTGCCCCACGCCGCTTGCCTCCCTGTGTACAAGAGCAACTGCCACCCGGCCACATCTGCCTGGATACTCTCTTTTC
This sequence comes from uncultured Akkermansia sp., assembly GCA_947588645.1. Classification (GTDB taxonomy): domain Bacteria; phylum Verrucomicrobiota; class Verrucomicrobiia; order Verrucomicrobiales; family Akkermansiaceae; genus Akkermansia. The sequence goes on from CANPYO010000041.1 coordinate 3,266, forward strand.
CTTCCAGAAAAACCCGACCGATCCGAAACATTATAAAATCGTGTGGGTGGATGCCCGCAGCGAGAGTGACTTTGAGCTCAACCACCTCATGTTTCCTGACGATCGCATGTTCCCCATCCGCCCCGGCGCCGCTATGCAGCAGCTTTTGGATGCCGCTATCGAGCGTCTCATGGATGCCCATGATCGCGGTGAGTGTATTGTGGTCTTCTGCACAGAAAGCTGCAACTCCTCCGACCAAGTGGCGCAGGAGCTTCGCTCCACCGGACTCATCCAAGCCCCTGTTTATGTACTAGAGGGCGGGTGGCCCGTCCTTAAACGAGCCGGTATTGCGAAGGAGTAAATTTATGATAATTCATTTACGATTTGCAAATAATGCGCAGCTGAGCTGCGAGGGAGCGGAGCAGGCGCGACGGCCTTTTACGATTTAGTTCGTGTCCGACAATGAGCAAGATCAACCGACGGAAGAAATTTTTCTACCATGGTGAATGCATTTGCCCAGCCATGCTACTCCTCCTGCTTGCCGAAGAGCGCCTCATTGGCAAGCTGGCGGCAACGCTGCAGATCCAGCTTGCCACTCGCTAACACCGGTATTGAAGAAACTGCCACTATATAGCGGGGAGCCCACAAATTGGGCAATCCTCGCTTGGCAAGCTCGGTTCGAAGCATACTGAGCACGTCGCGTTCGACGGCCGGGTCTGCGTGCTCAGGTACGGCGGAAAGCAACACCAGAGTTTCACCCTTTTGCTCATCAAGAACCCCGGTGATGGATATCTTGATTCCGTCCTCACTGTTGAGTTTCATAATTTCGGCAACAGCAGTCTCCACTCCCTCGTGAGGCACCATTTCGCCTCCAATTTTGGAGATGCGGGAGATACGACCAGCCAGTGTCACAAAGCCATCGAGATCCATTTGCCCAATATCACCACTCTTGAACCAACCATCTTTGAAAAGAGATTTATTGAAATCAGGCTTGTTCACATAACCCCGGAAGATATTGGGACCTTTGAGCCAGATCATCCCTCGTTTGGTGGAAGGAAGAATTTTTTCATCATCCTCTACATCAGTGATGCGCACTGCGATGCCGGGCAGAAGCTGCCCGATGGTGCCGGATTTGATGCTCGGCACAACGAAAGCCGACCCCCGCACGCGCTCCCCATCCGGTAAATTGACCGAGCACACAGGCGCCGCCTCCGTGAGTCCGTATCCCTCCAGAAGCTGTATGCCGCAGCGTGTCATAAATTCTTTCTCCAACTCCGGCTGCAATCGCTCCGCTCCCACAATAAAATAGCGCACGGTAGCAAAGGTGTAGGCCTCCGCCCGGCGCAGCATGGCGCGTGCGAAAGTAGGCGTAGCGCACAGCATGGTGAGCTTGTATTTTTCAATGAGTTCGCAAAGCGTGCGCGCCTCTGTTGGATTAGGGTAAGTGCAAATGGGGCGTCCTCTGAGCAGCGGCAATATCAACGCAATGGTGAGCCCAAAGCTATGGAAAAGGGGCAAACTGCCCAAAATGCGCTCTTTGTCCAATGACAACCGGCAACAACTCTGCGCCATATTCGCCATAATCATGCGGTGAGTGAGCGTCACCCCCTTTGGTTCACCGGTGGAACCGGCAGTGAAGAGCATCACCGCCTCATCTTCCCCACGACGCGTGTCCGTGCTGTGCAGCTTGCAAAGTAAGCTCGCCGGAGCAAAACGTGCCAGCAGGACATTGCCGATGAGGCACGGCTTGGGCAGAGCACTCAAGAAATCTTCCACCAAAATGAGCTGTTCTGCCGGAGGCCAAGCAAAGCCGGGCAATTTTGCCATGAATCGGCGAGCGGTTATAAATACCTTGAGCTCAGCCTGGCGTACCGTGCTCTCAAAGGATGTCCTCGAGGTTGCGTAGTTGATCATGACCGGCGTAACTCCTGCCAACAAACAAGCCAACAGACAAATCGTACCGGCCGGACCGGGCGGCAATATCACCCCGATACGCTTCTCCCCGCGCTTGCGTAAGCGCTTGGCTACAGTCATCGCCACACCTAATATTTTGTAGTATGGCGTCGAGGAACGGTTCATACCGTCTATCATCGTCGTGCTGCCGTATTTGTGCAGGGCTCGAACCAAGTGGGTGGTCAGCGATTCCTGCAGCAGCGGCTGCGCCGAAAATATCTCCATTCCTTTCTCCATCCACACCGAGAGTAGCCGTATTCCCATGCCCTGCGTCCCGGCAGGCAACTGCGGCAGTACATAAAATTCCTCCCGACTGTCTTTCTCCGGCGCCTCGCGGTATAACGTGTCAAACCTCGTACCGTAATACCCGAAAAACAAAGGCACCACCGGCATGTTCATATGCTCCACGTATTCGAGGAAGAGGGATGGGACATCAGTGAGCGCCCCGCGCACACGCGCAAGCTGCCCGGGAAGAAAAATGACACTCTTCCCTTGCTGGAGCAAGTTGTGAATATGCTCTCGCGCCGACAGCGGAGAACCATGCCTAAAATTGAAGCGGTAAATGGGTATATGCTTGCTGTTCAAATATTCAGCTACATCCAAGGCCGGAGGAAATGCGTCATCCGTCATGTAGCAGAGTCTGCCCTGCAACAGGTAATTGAGCGTTTTGCACGCATGCACGCTCAAGCGGTTGGGCACATAGAACCCAGAGGCTACGACGTTCTCCTGCCCATGTACATTGAAGTTTGACATACGACCATTCTGTCTCTTGAAACAAGCAACGTGAGGGAACGCAGGAGACCCACAGCACCACCTCTCAGCGTGTGTTTGTTATTTGACGATTTCTGTGTAAAAAGGAGCGAGCCTGCTTGCGGGCAGACCCGCCCCGATTATAACTCTTTTGTTGAATACCCAGATCAGAACAGGTACGTACACATCACACTGCCAACAACGCCGAAATTGCGATATGGAACCAGCGTGCTGTCTCCGGTGTGCACACGAAGCAGGGATGTTTTAGCCGCCTTCTGAGCACCGGCTCCAAGCCAGTTAAGGCTCACTGCCGGGGTAATGACAAAGCGCTTGGTGGCAAAATATGGCGTTGAAAGTTTGATCCAGAAAGCCTGCGCGCCATTCGCATTAGCATTGTGCCCTTCATCAAAGTAGTTTGCCGTTGCGCTCATGGCAAAGGTGAGCAATCCAGCCATTTTTACGTCCTCATCCCGCCCGATGATAGGGGCTTTGAAGGTCACGTACGGCTCAAACCACCAGCCCTGCACGCCCTGAAAACTCAGGCGCAACGCATGCCCTGCCTCGACCCACTTCGCCGGCGTCCACACCGTTTCCAAATAAACCTCATTCACGCAAGAAGCGCTCTGCTGACGGAAGTGCTTGGCAAAGGCGCCCAGCAAGCCGCCGTGCACAAACTCATGCCCCAACGACACATGACCCTTCTTGCCGCTGTACTTCACGGCAGTCAGCACCGCAAACTCATTTTCCACATTGCGAGGCCGTATGTGGGGTTGCCCATATTGATCCATCATTTCATTAATTTTTGCATACGGTGCAGGCCCGTACATCGTGTGACCAGAACTCACGGCTTTGTATGCAATCGTACTGTCGATGCTCCACTGTTGCTGCTTGCGACCGATGTCATAGTTGAGCTTTACAGCTGCCAGCTCTGAGCTATCGCCTTCTGCAACAGAGTGCGAAATGACTAAACCGCGCCCCACGTAGTTGGTATCATAGCCCACCGTAAAAGAGCCCGTCAGGCGCTTTGCGGAGAGAGCGGGAAGCTGAGCAAATGCTTCTGCCGAAATCGGCTCCGCCGCCATTACCGGCGTCAGCATTGCCGCCATTGCGAGTATCGAGTATCGAACTTTCATGTCACGTAGTATTAGTGTTGTTTTAACCGTTTTCTTGTCTCACAGCCCCTTTGGAGAGCCACTCGAACAGTTACACACGGCACCGTGTGTATTGTAGCGAAACAATTTTCACGTGTCAATCCTATTTTCCCGTTATCTTGCAATTTGTTATTAAGCGTCGATCCCTCTGTCCTTCGAAAAAAAACACGCCACACACACATTTTAGTCTTGCACCTGCCGGCAAAGTATGCTTCAATGCGCCACACAGTATTGCACCACGCGCACGTGGCGGAATTGGTAGACGCGCTAGTTTCAGGTTCTAGTGGGTAACTCCGTGGAGGTTCGAGTCCTCTCGTGCGTAGCAATCACAGAAGGGGCTTGCTTTCCGCAAGCCTTTTTTTGTGCACTCCGGGCGCGCCAAGTGCATCGAGTGGAGATTCCCCAATACCGGGAGGGTACACAGAAAGGGCAACCGCATTAGAAAAATGCAGTTACCATTTACGATGGTGCGATGTACGATATACCATTCATACTTTTATGCACGAAAAAGGTCATTTTTGGGTTTGCTATGGAAGGCGGATTATGCTAGAGTAGTGCACAACGCTGGTGAGGCGGGATAGGATATGCTCAGAGCAGTAATATTCGACATGGATGGAACGCTAGGGGACACTCTCTTCTTGTGTGTGGAGAGTTACAGACGCTGCGTGGGCGAGCTGACAGGTCGGACTCCGGAAACAGCCGAGGTAGAAGCTCTTTTCGGGGTAAGTGATCGGGGGGTGCTGGGTGGGCTACTCGGTATGTCGCCGGATGATCCGAAGCTGCCGATAGAGAAGTTCGTAGAGGTGTACGAAGAGCTGCATGAGAAGTACGCCCCTCACCCGTTTGCAGGAGTGAAAGAGCTGTTGGGACGGCTGGCAAACGCCGGGCTGCGTTTAGCTGTTGTGACCGGCAAGGAATCCTACACTGCACTACCTACGCTGCGGCGTTTCGGCTTACATGATCGCTTTGAAATGTGCCTCTTCGGCGACCCGTATTGCAACGCCAAGGCTCAGCGCCTACAGGAGTACGTGCAGCGCACGGGACTGGACCCGCAAACGATTCTTTATGTGGGAGATATGCCTACGGATATTCAGCAAGCTCGCCAAGCCGGAGTACGCGTGGCGTGCGCGGCTTGGGCACCGGATGCTCCCCGATATGAGGCCACCTGCCGCGCCCTGGAACCGGACGCTTATGTAAAAACCTTTGAAGAGTTGGAGACCGTTGTAAACGGTATGCAGTCGCTATGAGTTATTCACGCATGATTTTTCTTTTCCTGTTCGCCATGGCTGCTATGGTGTTGGCTGACGACAATTTGGTATTTCCCACCCCGAAAATTAGCGAGTTCGTGGGGCAAACCACGCGCGTGCAGGAGACGGTCGTACACATGCGAGATGGCAGCAGCTCCGGCGACATCTGGAATGAACTGCCCGCAGGGATCGGCGGCGGTTACGCCCTGCGTATTACTACGGGGCGAACAGAGGTGTGGGCCAATGACGAAGACGGGCTGTACTACGCCAAACAAACGCTCAGCCAGCTGCTACGCGGTGTGCCGGGTGCAAACAACGCCCAAGAAGACCCCTTCCCGCAAATGGACATCGATCAAGTGGCCAAGTTGGGAGAATTACCCGTTGGCCTGGTTGTGGATTGGCCAGACCTGCCGTACCGCGGCGTGGTGGAGGGATATTACGGTGTGCCGTGGAGCAAAGAGGCACGCTGCTCCCAATTCGCTTTCTACGGGCGGAATAAGATGAACACGTACATCTACGCGCCAAAGGATGACCCCTACCACCACGGGCGTGGGTGCTATGAAGCCTACCCGCCTGACAAGGCACAGGAGCTGCGCCAGCTTGTAGAATGTGCTCGTAAAAATCATGTGCGTTTTGTGTGGGCTATCCACCCTGCCAATACCGTGCGCTGGGAAGTGGATGAAGGTCGCTCTCAACTGGAAGCGCTTTGCAGCAAGCTGGAGAGTATGTACGAGCTGGGCGTGCGCGACTTTGGGTTGCTGTTTGACGACACAACCGGTGAAATCGGATGCGCCCAACGGCAAGTGCAACTCTCTAATTACATCACCGAAAACTTTATCCGCAAACATCCGGACGTCAATCAGACTCTCATCATGTGCCCCACCGGTTATAACCGCAGTTGGGCCAAACCGGAGGAACTTCACATGCTCGGCGAAGGTTTGGATCCCGCCACCTGTGTGATGTGGACGGGAGATACTGTGGTGCATGATATCACGCTGGATGGACAGCGCTGGGTGAACCACCATCTAGGGCGTCCCACCTTTATTTGGTGGAACTGGCCGTGCAATGACTTCAAGCCAAACCGCCTCTCCATGGGGAGGGCCTACGGTATGGGCACCGAGGAAGAGATGAAGTCCCAGATGAGCGGGTTTGTTGCTAATCCCATGGCCGAGGCTGAGGCCGGCAAGGTAGGTCTCTTCGGTGTGGCAAATTACACTTGGAATATCGTACGCTACGACTCACTTCGCACATGGGAGCAAGGAATTGCCCGGCTCTATCCGAATCAGACAGAGGCCATGAAACTTTTCTGCGAGCATAATTCCCACCTCTTGCCGAACAATCACGGCTACGATCGCGAGGAGTCCACTCGGAGCGCCGCTACCGCAAAGAGGCTCATGATCAACCTGGGGGAAGAAAGACAGGATGCCGAGAGCGCCCGCGCGCTTACCGAGGAGTACAATCGCATACGCCAAGCCGGTCAACAGCTCCTCGATACCCCCGGACGACTACACGATGAGATACTGCCATGGCTGACGCAATTCGAGATGCTGGGTCACGCGGGTACCTTGGCCATGCAAACTCTGCTGGAGCCCGACACCGATAAGAAGCTTCCCATTTTCATGGAGGCAATGGATGTCGTCAACAAAATGCGCACCACGCAGCGCCGCGGTTGGGATGGTCGCCGAGTCATCGGCGCAAATGATGTCGAGGTGGCCATGTATGTCATGGGGCCTGCGCTCCTCAAAGCTCTGGAGTACAGTAATCACTTCATATATGCGCTCATGGCCGGGCGGGATCGTGTGTGGCCTGTCTTTTCCACCAGCTGCGGTAATGCAAATGACAACCCTCAAGCCATACGCGATGGGAACTCTGATACCTTCTGGTCCAGCCAAACAAGGCAACAGGCTGGAGATTGGTTCTGTCTGGACTTCGGAGCCCCCGTTGATGTGCGCCGCATAAACTTGCTGATGGGTGGGGTGCGCGCCCTCGATTATGTCCTGCAAGGGCAGTTCGAAATATCTGATGACGGAGAGCATTGGAGCGCCGTTGGTGGGGAATGTGAAGGCCCGGCAGCCGTGCTCAACCTGGGAGACAACCCTGTGCGCACTCGCATGGTGCGTTTCCGCATCACCAAGCCAAATGACAAGTGGGTGTCCATATACGAGTTCACCATCAACCGCATTCCCACCTCGTACGTTGTGAGCAATATGAGTGACCGACCCAAATTGCGCGCTGTAGAGTATCAGGATACAGTCGGTATCGGGCGCGTTATGGAAGTGCTCACCATGCGCCCAGGTGAGTTCCTGGATCTGCAAGTGCCAAGTCTGGTAGATCCCCTTTATATCGAAATCAACCTCGAGAATGATGAGGTGGAACGATGGGGAACACTGGAACTCACCGCCGAGGATGGACACAAGATCCCTGTGCGACTTCAGAGCGATCACGGCGTCATCTTCCTCAAAAATCCCGTGCAACAACCCATCCGCTCCATGAGACTGACAAATACCGGAGCAGAACCACGCCAGATCCGAATCACCCGTTTCTGCTTGGGTTACGCGGCCGGAGAGGGAGCTACCTCAGCTCAGTTGGTCACCGACCAAGATTTAACAACCGGTATTGACTGCGGCTCGAAAGAAGTCCTCATCACTATTCCTCGACCTCCGGGTGTGCGAGAGGCTATTGTGGTAGGCACTGCCGCTTGTAGTATCGAAGGTGCACAGGAAGTTTCTGTATCTCCTCACTTACATCACTTTAACCTGCCGCAGGGGGAGAAGCCGCTCCGGCTCTCTGCCCCGCAGCAGACAGACAAATTCATTAACGAAATCATCCTGAAATGAAAAACAAACTCATACGAATAGGGGTCCTGAGTGCATGGCTCGTTGGGGCATTTTGCTCTGTGAGCGCAGCCAAGGTGAGCGCAGTCAAGGAGTCAAACTACATCTATTTGCTGGCTGGTGGCGCTAATGCCTTAGGTGCAGTAAAAGGTGGAGCACTCACATCAGAGCAAATATCCGACTACAAGAGCTATTCTTACTTGTGGAATGGCAATTTGAACAGCGGGGGCGCTTCCAACTGGAGTGTAATTGCTCCACAGCTCCCGGCTCAGGATTCGAATGCCAACGGGAAACCCTCAGTGTTGAGTATGGGACCCGAGTACGGTTTTTGTAATATGATGCAACGTCGCAAATGGCACAACGGTCCCGGCGAAACCGTTCGCGTTATTAAATGTGCCACCAGCGATACTTCTGGTGGCTATGAGCTCTGGAAACGCGATGGGGACGCATATAATTCTTTCATCCGCAGTATAGCCGCCGCCGGCGCCAGTGATCTCAAGGGGCGCTCCTTCATCCGCGCCTTTTTCTGGTTGAATGGCGAAAAGGAACAAGAAAGCAGCATTACCTCAGTCGTGCAGCAGTTTCAGGATATGCTCTCACGAATGGACAGGGACATACGCAATGGGGAGCCTCCGCTGAAGGCCGGAGAAGAACCGGCCAAAGAAAAAGGAGCCGCCAAGAAAGTAGTGCCCAAATTGCTCAAGAAGGGGATGCCCAAGTTGGTTATCGTAGGCGAAAACGCTGCCCCTCAAGGCGGCGATTTTGACAAAGACGGCAAAACTGTGGCAAAACTAATGCAGAATTTTGTGCAAAAGAAGAAAAAAACGATGGGGTGGGTGCGCACACGTGACCTGGAACGCATCGCTAAGTCCGACAAGTATAATGGTAAGTCCCAGCTCGCCATCGGGGCACGCTATGCTTATACCACGGCCATCTTGGAGGGTCTCCCCGTCCCGTCCTCTCGCAATGATGTGGTGGATGCTGCGCTTAATACCCCGGCTGCCTGGTGGGCCGGGAAAATGCCCCAAGCCGACGGTGTGGCTCTGTGGGATATTTCGGCAGCAAACACCACAGAAAAAATTGCCGAGGACTGGACCGTTGGCGGCATTGAAGTAGAAGATCCATTCACCAAAAACGTGGTCATTGAACCGAAGGATGATGCGTCCCCAGCCAAGGTGCTGGTAGGCGCATCCGGCATCGTTGTGAAGAATGCCAGTCTCACGTTTAAAACGCCTGTCGAAGCAACAACGAACCAAACATGGGAAATCAAGAGCGGGTGCACCATCCGGGTGGGTGATAAGGATAAGCCCGTGCAACTTTCCGGCAACGCCTGCATCAGCCTGCAAGCCATGAACGGCGCCTTCCTCGAGCTTCACTTGACTGAGTTGCCGACGGTGACATGGTCCTTGCCGCCCCAACAAATCACGACCACCATCACGGTAGGCGGCAAGCCAGCGCAGATGACCAAGCAGGATGACGGTTCCTACACGATCATGTTGGTTACAACTCCCCCCAAAAAATAAATTAACATCAACCTGACTCTCGCGGTTCGCATTCACAGGGCTTGACATCCTGCTCGTTCTTCCGAACTCTCGATATCATCACAGACATGGGCTCACAATGTATTAATACCTTCGTCCACGGGATGTGGTTGGCTGCACTGCTGGGTGTATCTACCGCTGTTGCGCAGTCCAACCACGTTTACATCCTCACCGGACAGTCCAACTCTCTAGGGGCGGTAAAAGGAACCCCCGCCACTGCCGAGCAGCTGGAAAACTATAAGAGTGATGGCCTGCTCTGGAACGGCAATATGGTGCGCAATACAGGGGAGCGATTCGAGAAGTCCCCGAGCTGGTCAACGGTAGCTCCCCAGCTGCCGAACTATGTCGGTTCACTCTGCATGGGGCCGGAATACGGTTTCTGCTCCATAATGCAGCGCCATAAATGGCATACCGCAAAAGCAGACAGAGTAGCTGTCATTAAGGCCTCTCTGGACGGTGGCAGTAACAGTTGTTGGTTACCGGATGCGCCCGGGTACAAATCCTTGAGCGCCACGGTGAAGGAGGCTCTTGCTGCCCTTCAAGGACGCTATCAGGTGCATGCCCTCCTGTACTTACAGGGCGAATCTGACGGCACAGATGTGGAGATTACGGAGGCGCCTGCCCGCTTTTTGAGCCTTCTGACCCGCGTGGGAAAAGAGACTAAGAAGGGAGCAATTAAATACGCTGTGGTCGGTGAGTGCGCTACGTGGAACGGTAGGGAAAACAAGAACGCTGCGGGAGACACAACGGCCGGACTGCTCGGAGATATGGCGCGCAAAAAGAAGAACGTGGGCTGGGTGCGCACGCGAGATCTCACCAAAATTACTGCGGGAGATTCCATGGGTGTACACTACGATGGAAAATCTCAAATTACCATTGGTGCTCGCTATGCCTATGCCATAGCAACTCTGGAAAAATTGTCTTTTCCTCCCACTCGCAATGATGATCCGCAAGCGCCTCTGACTTCCCCTGCCGCTTGGTGGGGAGGCAAGGCTCCCCAAGCGGATCAAACTGCTACTTGGGATGTTGCAGCGGCCAATGTGGCAGAGGAAAAGGTGGAGAAAGATTGGTCAATCGGCGGTCTTGTAGTGGATGACCCCTTCAGCGGTCAGGTTTCTCTTTGCTCTTCAAATAAGAACAAGCCCTGTCTAATCATTGGTGCAAAGGGGATTGCTCTCAAGAAGGGAGACCTCTCCATACAACTGCCCGTGACCCTTACAGGTGACCAATCGTGGAAATTGTCGGAAGGGCGCACCCTCACAATTGGTTCTGTAAATGATCCAGTAAAATTGGACGGTGTCGCTTGCATTTCTGTGAAGGCGGAACCGGGCACCACCCTGGAGCTTCACCTCAGCGAGCTGCCCCAAGTTCGCTGGACGCTGCCCTCTCCATTGCCGAATGCCAAAATCACGATCTCTGGCAAGCCTGCTCAGTTCGCTCAAGAGGGCGAGTATTACACACTTTCTTCGGAATGACAACTCATTAACCGCACCCGTCGGAGAAGAAATCCCCTTTTACGACTGGTGCGGAGCGCATCCGTCCCAAGAAAAAGCACCCCCAATAGGTAATGCAGCAACCGTAGGCTGCTGCCTATGTACGATGGACGATTTGGAAAGAATGTGCATGAAATTTTCTTGAGACGGATGTGACCATCGAACAGCTAACGCATTTTCTTTTGTTTTTTTGCAAAATATGCTTGACCGCATCGTTTCCATGAGTGTAAGCTTAGGGAGCAGAAGGGAAGCGGGTCTCACTGGCGACCCTCATCCGACATGAAAACGATTTTCAACCTCATTACTCTAATGACAGCAGGCACATGTATGTGTATGGCAGAGTGCGATAAGACTCAACCGGAACAGGCGAGTTCCGAGCCACCGGTGGCTAAGGTGTATTTTACAAGGGACATCAGCCCGGTTGGTCTTCTAAAGATATACAACCACGTAAAGGCTGATATTCAAGGCAAGGTAGCTATCAAGTGGCACTCCGGCGAACCCCATGGTCCGAATATCATTCCCGTTCCCATGGTGAAAGCTCTCCAAGAATCTGTCCCTAACAGCACACTCGTCGAGACCAATACGCTATACGAGGGAGGTCGCGATACTACTGAAAAACATCGCGAGACGCTTAAGGTGAACGGTTGGACATTTTGTCCGGTGGATATCATGGATGAGGAAGGCACAGTGATGCTGCCGGTGAAGGGCGGCAAGCACTTCAAGGAAATGAGCATGGGGCGCAACATTCTGAACTACGATTCCATGATCGTGCTCACGCACTTCAAGGGGCATCCCATGGGGGGCTTTGGTGGCTCCATCAAAAATATCGCCATTGGTTGCGCGGACGGCAAGATTGGCAAAGCCATGGTACACGGGTCCACCCCACAAAATACATGGGCGACCAGCCAAGCCCCCTTCATGGAAAATATGGTGGAATCCGCCAAGGCCACCGTGGATCATTTCGGCAAGCATATCACCTATATTAACGTGATGCGAAACATGTCCGTGGATTGCGATTGCATGGGGGTGGAAGCAGCACCGCCTACAGCAAATGATGTCGGAATCGTGGCATCTACGGATATTTTGGCAGTGGATCAGGCAAGCATTGATCTGCTATACAAACTCCCGGAAGCTGAGCTGCATGACCTCAAGGAGCGCATCGAATCCCGCGGCGGTTTGCATCAGCTCGAATATGCCGAGCAGATGGGACTTGGCTCGCGCAAATATGAGCTTGTGCCATTGGATTGATTTTTGCCTTGCTCATGCTTGACAGGCCAACCGCATTAGAAAATGCGGTTGCCATTTTTCAAACGATTTGAAAAAGAAAACGAGTGCAAAAACACATCCGTCCCAAGAAAAAGCGATCCCAACACGCAATTCATTTGCGATTACGATTTGAAAAGTGAGCGCGCGTTGCGCGGCGGCAAGTGGTGTGTCTCGCATTCCACACGCTGAGAAATTGGTTGAATGAGCCCGGAAAAAATTTTATTGGGACACGTGTGGTGCAAAAATTGTGCTTGACAATGCACCGGGGCGTGCTATACTGCGCCTGCTCTCGTGCTCAAGACGGGTGTTCCACTCAGGGTAATGAGGGTGTGTATCTGTCCCCATCGTCTAGGGGTTAGGACATATGATTCTCAGTCATAGAACCGCGGTTCGAATCCGCGTGGGGATGTCCTAGAAAGGGTCGGTTCTGGAAAACGGAACCGACCTTTTTTCGTAGGGTTCTGCGGGGGCTACTCCAAGTGATCTTGGATCACCTCTAAAATGGCAGGCAAAGTGTGGCAACGCGTCCACTCACCGATCCCTTTGATGCGCATAGCACCGGCTTCAGTGGTGGGGCGGATGGTCGCCAATGCGCGCAAGGTCGCATTGGAGAGGATTCGGTAGAGCGGCATGCGGTACTCCTGAGCAAGTTCAGCGCGCAGGGAAGCAAGCTTGGCGTAGAGCGCATGATCCAATTGTCCAAGTTGCATCGCACTCGGGATGCTACGAACAACGCTAGCAGACCTCGAAGAGCTAATCGAGGGCTGCATCAACCAACCATCGGTAGAAATAAACACCGGATCCTTACCGCGCATCACGCGGTCTCCTAGAGGAGAAAGGGAAAGCAGCGGAAGCTCGCCGCCAGTGCTCTCCAGCATGCCGGCATCTTGCATGGCGCGAAAGAGCGCGCGCATGCGGGCATCTGTGAAATCACGCAACAGACCGTATGTGGAAAGCCCCATGAGATGATTGTTAAGCAGAGCCGACTTCGCTCCACGCAGCATGGCCATGATTTTGCTGCGTCCATAAATGGCACGGCGTGTGCCATCAGCATTCTTGCCGCATGCGCGAGCAACTCCGGAGAGGGCTTTGCGAACCGTATCGGCCGCATCGCCGATAAGTTGGCGGGCATTTTCCGGCGGTTTGGCAAGGCAAACATCGCAGCAACCGCAGGGCTCGGTGTCAGTTTCGCCGAAGTAGTCCAGAATCCACTTTTGCCGACAGCAAGAGCTGTACGCGTAGCGAGTCATGGCCTCTATTTTTTTGTGATCACGACGGGCTTTCTCTTCGATTCGTTCGCGGTCAATATTCAACGTATTGAAAGGAGCCGATGGATCGGTGAGTCGCGTACTCTTCACATTCTTGCCTGGCACGTCAGAACGAGTGATCGCCCCGGCGTGCATCAGCACGGAGAGAGCTGCCCCCACAGCCATGGGATTCACATCTCTCCCGAGTTGCTGTGCCATCTCATCTGCGGTCATTTCCAACTCGCCTGTCTCGGGAGTACTGCGAAGCACGAGCAGGTTGTAAAGTGAGCGGATGAGACCGATGCCCGGGTTACTGCCTTCAAAGAAAAACTCCTGGGTTTTCAAATCGGCGTGGTTGAAAAGCAGCTCGCAGTACGCCGGCTCACCGTCTCTCCCGGCGCGTCCGGCCTCCTGGTAATAAGCTTCCACACTGCCCGGTATCTCAAAATGGATGACAAATCGCACATCCGGACGATCGATCCCCATGCCAAAGGCATTGGTGGCAACCACCACATCAGCCCGTCCCGAGATAAAGGCATTCTGGGAAAACTCGCGCTCCTCATCCGTCATGCCGGCATGGTAAGCTACGGCATTCACATGCTCCGCGCTCAACTGCTCAAATACGCTCATCACATTTTTACGCGTAGAGCAGTATATGATACCCTTCTTCCACTCCGCAACCGTACGCTGAATACGCGCAAATTTCTCGCGCTTCCCCTCGCAGGGAGAAATGGCAAAGTGCAGGTTGGCTCGACCGAACCCACTGATGATAACGGCCGGGTCCTGCAGATGCAATGCCTCTATAATGTCCGCACGCACGGCATCAGTAGCCGTCGCAGTGAGCGCCACAATGGGAGGGTTTCCAAGCTGCTCGCGTACGCGACCAAGGCGCAGGTAATCCGGTCGGAAATCATGCCCCCACTGGCTGAGACAATGCGCTTCATCCACCGCCAGCAGGGTAATGTGCTGCTCACCGAGCGTACGCATGAAACCCGCTTGAGCAAAACGCTCCGGCGCTACGTATATTATCTCCAGCTCACCTTGCTGCAAGGCATGCACTACTCGTCGATATTCCTCCGCTTCCAAAGACGAATTGACTGCTGCCGCCGCCACTCCGCGCGCCTGCAACGCGTCCACTTGGTCTTTCATAAGCGCGATGAGTGGAGACACCACCACGGTGAGTCCCTCCCGGCAAAGCGCCGGCAATTGGTAGCAGAGCGATTTTCCACCGCCGGTAGGCATAATGGCCAGCGTATCGCGTCCCTGCATTACAGCCTCCACGACCGCCTCCTGCCCCGGGCGCAACTGCGAAAAGCCGAAGCACTCGTGCAACACTTGCTCTATGCTTCTACCCATAGCCACTGTAAGTGCCATCACTCCGCGCCGTCGGAATGAATCGCGGTCGAGGTGACTTAGTTCAGACGGAATGTGATACGCGCCTTGCTCATATCATAAGGCGACACTTCAATGCGCACCTTATCCCCCACAACCAGGCGGATAAATCGTTTGCGCATTTTACCGGAGATGTGGGAGAGGAACTCGTGCCCGCTCGCCACACGCACACGGAACATGGTACCGGCCAATACGGCAGACACCACTCCTTCCATTTCGATCTCGCCCTCACCATCATCCGAGCTTTTTTTCTGCTTCACTGGAGCTGCCGGCGGTCGATTGCCGTTTTGCGGTGCGTGAAAAGAGCCATTACGTTGGGTGTTTGGTTTGCGTCCGTTAGGGGTAGGCATAAATGAGATGATGATGGGTGTACATGTGCACGGCACGTGCAACGCGGATAGTTTAGAGCGGCGGAACTGATTTTGCAAGCGCATTCTCCCCATTCCTTCCATTTTTTTCAAAAAATCGGCCAAATTCAAAAAATACGGTTGACAAACGAGAAAAATGAGAGTAACTTCATGCCCCGCACCCCCCGCGGAGCTTTATCCCCGGTTGGTGTCTGACGAATGGAATTAGCTAGATCTATGAAAACCTTCTCTGCCAAAGCTCAGGATATCGAGCGCAAATGGTATGTGATTGATGCTGCCGATAAGGTACTCGGTCAGGTGGCTGTGCAAGCCGCCAATATCCTGCGCGGGAAAAATAAGACCATCTTTACTCCCCATACCGACTGTGGAGACTACGTCGTGATCGTGAATGCAGACAAGGTGCTGCTCACCGGCAACAAAGAGAAAGCAAAGATTTACACGCGCTACACCGGCTATGTAGGCAACCAGGTGGTACTCACCCCCGCCAAGATACGCCGCACAAAGCCGACGTATTTGCTGGAGCACGCTGTGCTCGGCATGGTACCCCACACCCGTCAAGGGCGGGCTCAGGCCGTGCGCCTCAAGGTATACGCTGGTGACCAGCACCCTCATGCTGCTCAAAACCCCACACCCATCACTCTTTCCTGATACTCACTAACCATGGCTACTACACCCTATAACGCCACAGGCCGCCGCAAGGAAGCTGTTGCTCATGCTTGGCTTACTCCGGCTGAGGAAGGCAAGTCCGGCAAAATTATCATCAACCGCCGCAGCATGGAGGAATATCTCCCCACTGATGCCCTGCAAAATGTCGTGCTTCAGCCCTTCTACGCTACCAATACCATCAAGAAGTACAATGTACTGCTTGTGACCAAAGGCGGTGGAATCCACGGTCAGACCGGTGCCATGAGTTTGGCCATCGCGCGCGCTTTGGTAATGATTGACGAATCACTCCGCCCCGTGCTGCGCGAGCAAAAGCTGCTCACTCGAGATTCCCGCATGAAGGAACGCAAGAAGGCAGGTCGTCCAGGCGCTCGCAAGCGTTTCCAATTCAGCAAGCGCTAATGCTTTCCGCAAACGTTTTTCAAAACCCCGAGTCTTCTCACTCGGGGTTTTTCGTTTTCGTATCTTCATTTACGATGTATGATGTGCGATCTATTAATAATGTGCGCGTTGCACAGATATGTTCTGACTGGCAGATGTACCCAAAAATGAGAGAGGAACAACTTCATTTGCATCGTGGAGTGTGCTGCCATTGCAGTCTTCGTGCTCGGAAATAGGCACGTGATCAACTGTGGAGAGTTTTCTCTGCTTTTCCACTTCATTCAAATGCGTTTGCCTTGGGTGCAAGAACCACATCCGTCCCAAGAAAAGCACCCCCAATGGGCAGTTAACGGCACATCATACATCATAAGTTGTTGGTTATTTGCGATTTACAGTTTGAATGCTAGCACGCTACGCGCGTTCCTGCGAAACAAAAGCTGTGCTTTTGTTCCAATCCCACCCCGAGCCCTCGGGGGCTTTCAACGCTATGCCAAATCGTCAATGGTTTGAGCTTCCTGCTAGCTTACCTTCTTCATCTATGGGAAACGCACGAGGAATGGGTTGAATGAGCCCGGAGAAGATTTTATGGGGACACGTATGGTGCAAGAGCATTTTCTTGCACATTCGTCAATATTAGTGCTTGCACTTTCACGCAACTTCGCATATAATGGCGCGCCGCCAAACGGGGCATTAGCTCAGTTGGTAGAGCGGTTGCATCGCACGCAACAGGTCAGGGGTTCGAATCCCCTATGCTCCACTAAACTAGAAGGCAGGTCAATCTTCACGGTTGGCCTGCCTTTTTCATTTCGTCAAGTAAAAAGAACCGCCCCATGTGCGCAGTTTCTTGCTAGCGGCACAAGTCCGAGGCGGGGGCAGTTATCTGAGGAGCATGATACCTCAGAGGGGGCATGCGACCAAGGGTGGGGGAGCTATTAGCTCAAGATGACTTCCGGGGTGCGCTCGACGATTTGAAGGAGTTTGGCGGCTGCTCCATCCGGGCGGCGACGGCCTTGCTCCCATAGGGAGACGGTATTTTTGGCGACGCCAAGGGTGGCGGCGAAATCTGCCTGCGAGAGGCCGAGGCGTTTGCGCAGGGATTTGATGCGGCCGGGTGTGCCAGTTTCGCGGTAGGGGGATGGGATGACGACGACGCTGCGGGGCTCCGGGAAGGGGAAGCCGAATTTGGCGCCTGCTTCGAGGGACATTTCCGCGCAGATGGTGAGCTGGCTAGCGACGTCCTCCGGGGTATTGCCGTGGCAGCAATCGCCACAGAGATCCGGCAGGGAACCGATGAAGCACTGATCCTCATCGCTCCAACGGATGAGGCGCGGGTAGCGCGGGGCGAGGGCCTTGACTTTTGCCATATCGACGGGGTAGGTTTTTAGGGTCAACCCATTTTTCTGTGGAAAGTGCGTTTTTTATGGAATAAGTGGCCACATTCAAGCAAGACCCTGAGGCGGTAGTTTGCAAAGTTTCGG
>CANPYO010000042.1 GCA_947588645.1 uncultured Akkermansia sp.
TCCCTATGAACTTTCCCACCACGCGTATGTCAGCCCGACCGCGAAAGCATCGGGCAAACTCCCAGACATTCGGCAGGTACGTTAATCCCTGCCGCAGCCTGGTGGTCATAGCCCAATGGCCCCACCCGGTCCCATCCCGAACCCGGAAGTGAAACATTGGCGCGTCGATGATAGTCGGACGATAGGTCCCGCGAAAGTAGATCGCCGCCAGGACCAAACGCAGCCCGCAGCGCTTACCGCTCTGCGGGCTGCTCCTTTTCATACACCCCCGCGTTGTTGCCTATGGGTGGTGAATTATGAAATCTGCGCAACACGCGCGTTATCAATAAATCGTAAATGTTTTACTTTGCCTTCAGCTCGCGAATTAACAGCGCCCAGACTCTTTGGAGAGTGAGAGCAACCACGCACTTTGCGGGAGATCTGTGGCTTGTGCGGCGGTGAAGGGGATGCGCGGACGCCAGTTGGTTCCGCCTGAGGTTCCGGGGAGATTGAGGCGAATCGGGATGTCGAACAGCTCAGTCCACATGAGTGCAGCATAATTGGCGCGGCTCATGAGGAGGCCTCGGTATAGAGCCGTTTTTATCGTTGGATTCCAATCAACAAGACTTTCCTTTTTTGAAAGGCCTGCGTAGTCGCCGAGACGGCAGAGAGTGGCGCCGCAGTCGCGGGCGATGCGCAGTGTGTCGCGCAAGGCATCATCCAGTGGACAGGCAGGATCCTGCGCGGCTGAGCGTCCTTGTTCCACACGCGAAAACCACTCTTTCCAGTCACAAGACAGAGGTGGAAAATCGTGGGTGGCGAAGGTGGCGAAGGAGCAGGGGTTGTATGTATCGCCTTTGATGATGGAGCCGAGGGGATCGCACTCCCAATGAGGGATTTTAAAGCCGGCGATTCGTAAGCGGGAGAGATCCGGCCGCACGTAATCCGGTACGCATCCCAGGTCTTCGCCGACGACGATGGGCCCGGGAGTGGCGCGCAGGATAGTGCGCAACAGGGTATCGCCCTGCATGAGGTTGGCGCGGCGTTGTTCAGGGGTGTCATCCGGACGGGGGCGGAAGCCCGGGCGTCTGCCTCCGCAGCGGGCAGCAGCTTCATCCGGAGAAAGGGGAAGGAATTCTGCATTGCGGGATGGCATCCATGGAAAGGCGTAAATCCGGTAGAAACCCAAGATATGATCGATGCGATACATGCGGAAGATTTCGGTAAGTTTGCGGATGCGTTGCACCCACCAGGCCATACCATCGTTCTGCATGACATCCCAGCGGTAAAGGGGAATGCCCCAATTTTGCCCCCACTTGGCCGTGAAGGGTTCTTCGGCAAAGTTGCCCTCGGCGGGAGCTCCCCCACTCCATTCCATATCAAAAAGATAGCGCAGGAAGAAGACATCCGCGCTCGCAACGGAGATGCCGATGGGCACATCCCCCATGAGCAGTACTCCTTTTTCATCCGCATGCCGGCGCACCATGGCCCACTCTCTTGCGCAAAGCCACTGCAGCCACTGCCGGTAGAGCTTCTGGCGGGAGGCTTGCTCATCTTGCGCTACAAAGGCGCGCGCCATATCGGTATCTTGCACGGGCCATTCCCACCAGGCAGTGGAGCCGAAGGCGATGCTGAGGACACGAAAGTTGGCGTAATCCTCCAGCCAGGCGCTTTCCTGTTCCACCCAGGCGAAAAATTCGGCGCGCAGAGAAGCGTATTGCTCCTCGCGGTAGAAGTTTTCCCATGCCCGGCGCAGGATGGTGTACTTGTAATTGCGCACTCGTGGATAGTCTACAAGGTCACGCCCGCCCGGAAGTTGGAGGGGGGGCAAATCTGCCGGGTAGGGGGGCAGAGAAGATGGGACGCCGGGGACACGCTCCAGACTGAGATAGAGCGGCTCAAGTGCGATAGAGCTGATGGCGGAATAGGGAGAAGGGGAATCCTCGTCTCCGAGTTCATTGACAGGAAGGAGTTGGAAAAAGCCCACACCATGATCGGAGGCCCAGTCGATCCATTCTTCCAAGGCCTTCAGGTCGCCGATACCTGCATCCGCATCCCGCCGCAGAGAAAAAAGCGGCAGGAGCACACCTGTCATGCGCTTCCCTTGCATTGTGCCCGGCATTGTAGCAGATTTGCCGCAGCAGCGCAAGCATTCTGCTGTTCATTGCAGGGCAAACGCTCCAACCGTCCGCTCCGCACCTGACCTGATCCGCTTCTCCGCGCTGCAAACGCGCATTTTTTCTTGCAGTGAAAGTTCAAGCACAGACAGACTGGAAGAAGAAGAGCAGCAGTTCCAGTTGATCCTCGCGCGTCACCAAGTAGCCGTCCTTGGGGTCGAGCCACTGGAAGGAATGGATGGAAGTTCGGCTGGATCCCGCAGGCTGGTTCGGGGAATAGTCGGGAAGACGATCCTCGAGATTTGGGCGTAAAGCTTGCACGATTTCCTGCGTTGTGAGTGGCGGCATGGCCGGGATAATAGCGGGAATCCCCAAGGGAATACAGCGTTCCACATCGCCCAAAATGCGGCGTGAGAAGTATAGTTGATGCTTTTCAAAAGGAGCAAATGGAAGCTTGGCCTTACCCTTGGGCGGGGAAATAAGGGTGTCCATTAGATCGTTGAAACCGCTGCTTTCGTGCGAGACAATTTCGGGTAGGTGTACATTGAGTACACGTCCGTACTGGCGGTTGACCTCGCGGTGCAGGGTGATGCGGCGTTGCACGAAGGGATCGTCGCTTTTTTCAAGCGCAGGCGTATTTTCATCCGCATCCTCAGGAAGCATATCGCAGGTGGTCACAAATACGGTGAACTCCGGCTTGATATCCGCCAGATGGGTGAGGAGTTGATAAGTTTGCAGCTCGTCCATGTCAGGTGCTTTGCGCATGCGCGCCGGACCATCGGCGACGGCAGGGTCAAGGCATACGAGCATGCGAAAACTGTGCCCAAAGGTTCGATGAAAATCCTCTTTATCGATGAGATAGTCAAAGTGGCGCCTCTCTGTCCAATATTTTCCCAAAAGAGTGCTGGCTCCAAGAAAGGCTGTGGCAGGAGATGACATAAAGAGCAAATACCTTACGAGAACACTCTATCACAGGAGTGTGCGTTTGGCAAACCCAAAACACAGAGCAACCGCATTAGGAAATGCGGTTGCTATGTACGATGTATGATGTACGATGTACGATTTGAATTATAGCGCGCCAGAGGCGCGGGAATTTTTGCGAAGCAGGCGCGGGTACGAAATTGAGGAACGACGCTCGGAAGTGGTTAGAAAGGGACGGGAGGCGCCTGGCGGCGCCTATGTACGATTTTCGATGTACGATGTACAACACGCACGACGGCCCCGATGAGGGCGCACGCGTTAGCGGGCGGTAAGTGCGTATGGACGGCGCGTATGCGCTGCCCCGCAGGGGCGAACCGGCAGGGTGGTGCCGGTGAGTCAATTTACGATTTGAAAAATTCGCGCGCGTTGCGCGGGAAGTATTCTTCGTGAAACGCGCGGGAGAAGTTTACAAGCCAAAGAAAGCGATAGCCACGCCGCAAAGCATGATCGTAGCACCGGCAACCTCACCGCTGTGAGATTCAAGCCATGCAAAACGCAGTAGGGAAAGTCCCTTCAAGCCGAGAGCAACGGCAAGCATCATGGTGGCGATGGTGCAGACGCTGAAAGCGATGGTGACGAGAGCTACTGCGTACGTTCCGAGAGCGGCAGCCGGAGCCAATAAAGGCAGCAGAGCCTCGCAGGGGCCAAGCACAAAAATGATAAAGATAATCCAAGGAGTGATGTTCGGGGCATGGTTGTGGATGAGCTCGTGCCCGTGGGCGTGGCGATGGTGATTGTGCAGCCAATTGTGGCGCATGGCGTAAATCATGTAGGCTGCGCCGAAGCCGATGAGCGCCCAGGCGGCCAAGTTGCCGCGGTTCTCGTTGAGCCATTCCATGTCCGACTCCGTCAACAGATGCGAGGCGTACATAAATACCAACGCAATCAACAGCGCACTACCTACGTGTCCGATTCCACAGACGAAGGTCCAGGCGAGCGCGCGTAGTATGCTGTAACCGCGACTTTTGGCGATCATGACGAAGGGAAGGTAATGGTCAGGTCCAGCCAAAGTGTGCAGCACAGCATCTGCCACGGCAAGTCCCAGGAGGACGGAGAGGGTAGCTTCATTCATGGTTTTGTCGGGAGATCGAGGGAGGGGGTAGGGCTGCATCCATACTGCCGCTACGCATGCCTTCCAAATCGAGGGTGATGTAGGTGAAACCCAGTGCGCGCAGGGTTGAGGAGATCGAGCGGGCGAGGTCGGCAGCACGGCTCAGCTCAGACGTTGGAAGTTCGATGCGCGCCAAATCGTCATGAACACGCAGGCGCAGTGCAGAGCCGGGAAAGAGGCGGCGTAGCTCGTTTTCTCCTTGTTCTACGCGGCGCAGGTTTTCCTCAGCAAGTTCCGCCCCATATTCAAAACGCGTGGCCAAGCAAGGAGAAGACGGTTTGGTGGCGCAGCTCAGCCCCCATTCGGTTGCCAACAGACGCACATCTGCCTTACTCATGCCTGTCTCAGCCAGCGGCGATATCACGCCCAGCTCACGCAACGCCTGCAGACCTGGGCGGTACACCTTCAAATCATCCGCATTGGTGCCATCCATGATGCAGTACAGTCCGCGGTCACGAGCGCGCTCGACCAACTTAGAAAAAAGGAAGCGTTTGCAGTGGTAACAGCGGTCGATGGGGTTGTATCGCAAGTTGGGCAAATCTGCCAGCGGGTCAACAGGAATAACCTCCAGCGGGGCATCCATAGCGGAAGCAATTTTCACCACTTCTGCGGCATCGGAGGCGGGTTGTAGTTTGCTCTGAAAATAGCACGCCAAGAGATCCGGGACGAGTCCCTCCGCTTGCAGTCGCAGCAGGGCCTGCAGCAACAAGGTGCTGTCCACGCCGCCGGAGAATGCAAGAGCGACCCCACCGGAGGCGTGGCGAATCAGGAACTCGCGGAGTCGTTGTTTCATAGAGGATGGGAGACGAGTGTGGCGGCAACGTCCTCGCGGATGCTGCGCAGGGAACGACCTGTGGCGATGGCAAGTGCGCGCAGGCTTTCGTATTCCGGGTAGCAGTGGGATATGCTGCCGTGGGAGACGCATTTGACGCGCACCGTGCCATAGGGGAGCCTCAGTTCACGCATATCGCGTAACATGGTCGTGCGCTGAACAGGGTGGCGGCGCAGGCCGATGGTGCTGCTGTGGAGCAGGATGGTATCCTCCGCCGCGCCGAGTAAGGCAGCGTCAACCAGCACGTTGAGAACGGTTGCGGGTCGGTTTTTTTTCATCACGCATGGGGTGAACCACACATCGCGAGCGCCAATGCGGAAGAGTTCCTCCATGAGGAAACCGAGCTCCTCCGGTGTGGAATCATCAATGTTGGCAGCGACTTCAATAATTTGCTCGGGGGCGGCATCGGGCTCCAGCAACATGGCACGCAAAAAATTGGCGCGACCAAAGTCACGCTTCCCCAAGCCGATACCGGTTTGTAGCACGCGGTATTGCTCCGGCAGGGTGGGTATTGTACGCAACGCGGCAGCAATCGCGATGCCGGTGGGTGTTACCATCTCCCCGTGTACGGCGCACCGACGTAGCGGTATGGCATGAGCCTGCGCAATATTGAGTACCGCAGGCACCGGTACCGGCAGCTCGCCATGTTGGCATTGAACCGTTCCTTCACCATCTGTCAGAGCCGTGACAACGCAATCTTCGATTTCCAAATCCCCAACGAGAACCGCCGCACCGATGATGTCTGCCAGAGAATCCCATGCTCCAATCTCGTGGAAATGTACCTCGCTCACGGTGCAGCCGTGGGCACGTGCTTCGGCTTCTGCAACGATGGTGAAGATCCGCAGCGCGAGGGCTCGGGCGCGCTCCGGCATTTCAGTGCGAGCGATGATCTGCTCGACGTCGGCGAGGTGGCGGTGGTGATGATGGTGGTGGTAGCCCTCTTCATGCGGTTGTTCGTGATGGTGCAGGTGCACATCGAAGTCGCAGCCGGCGATGCTGTACGTATTTTTCCGTGAAACGGACCAGGAAAAGCCGTCGCCTTGGGCGGCGAGACTCTGCAGAGCCGTTTCAAGTTTGGCTTGGGAGGCTCCCAAATCCAGCAGAGCTGCCACCGTCATATCGCCGCTGATGCCACAGCTGCCCTCCAAATACAGGATTTTACTCATGGTGATGGTCAAGCAGGTTAAGAATGCGGCAGGCCTGAACGGCCGCGCCGAAACCATTGTCGATGTTGACGACAGAAAGGCCCTCTGCGCAGGAATTGAGCATGGAGAGCAAAGGAGCCAATCCGTGGAAGGATGCGCCGTAGCCCACAGAGGTGGGTACAGCGATAACGGGGGACTTCACCAGACCGGCAATGACACTGCCCAGCGCGCCCTCCATGCCGGCTACGGCTATAATGACATGAGCCCGCCGGATCGAGTCGATGCTGCTCAGCAAGCGGTGCAGGCCGGCCACTCCCACGTCATAGAAGCGCTCCACTTGCGCGCCGAAATATTCCGCCGTG
This sequence comes from uncultured Akkermansia sp., assembly GCA_947588645.1. Classification (GTDB taxonomy): domain Bacteria; phylum Verrucomicrobiota; class Verrucomicrobiia; order Verrucomicrobiales; family Akkermansiaceae; genus Akkermansia. The sequence continues at coordinate 6,528 of CANPYO010000042.1, forward strand.
CAGGCAGCTTCTTCCGCCACCGGCATGTCCGCTGTTCCGCCGGTGCATACAGCTACTGAGCCCGGCAGGAGGCGAGGACGCTCGCCGTCCAGCAGTATTGTGCGAGCGGTTGCATCGTACTTCACCGGGAGCTTCGAGGCGCATGCGGCGTTGGCCTGTGCTTGGGAACAGCGTGTGCCCAGTACAGCCAATCCCTTTTCGCGAAATGCGCGCAGGATGTCGAGGAGTTGCTCCTCCGTCTTGCCGGGACAGTATATGGTTTCCGGCAACCCGGTGCGTTCTCCACGTGAAATATCCAGCCGTGCGAAGCCGAGGTCTTTCATTTCGTCTGCCATCATTGTGCTCCGCTACTATAGTACAAACCGGCCGATTTGCCCAGCCTGTTTTTCACACAGGAAAGGTTGAGAGGCACATTCATCCCGATATAATTCCTCCACACCTGTCTCGTGCACGGTTTCACAACTCCCCGCTCGCTTTTGCTCCGCTTCCCGTCGCTTTGTAATGATGTTCGCGTATAGCTTCACGACATCCTTCTCGATCTCGCTTTGCAGAATTCGCGCGTAAGCGAGCGAGCCCCCTCAAATCGAAAATCGCACATGGCAACCTTTGTTGGTTGCCCCAGTTACTTGATTTCGATAAGCTCGTATTTGCGGGAGCCCAGGCCCATCTGCTCGCCATACTCCAGCTGATGTTCACCCTCGCGGGAGCTGATGCGCTCTTGCAGGTCACGCTTTTCATCCGCTGGCAACTTATCCAGCAAATCCAGGCAGGCTTGATCGATGGCGACAATATCTGTCGATGCGAGAATACCGATGTCGCGGGCAGTAGGGCGCTCAGCTCGAGTGCCGGCGCAGTCGCAATCCACGCTCATGTTACGCATCACATTGAGGAAGGTGATATGCTTGCCGAAACGTCCTACAGTAGCCATGGCGGATTCCACCATATGTTCCATGAGATGAGCTTTCATGGCCGGGTATGGGTTACCCTCCACCTTCTGCCCGTGCAGGCCGTGGACCCAATCTTTGCCGACTTTGCCATCCGCGCAGCCAATGGCTATATTCTTGATGGAACCGCCAAAACCACCGTGGGCGTGCCCCTTGAAATGCGTGAGCACAACCATGGAGTCGTAGTTCAGGATATTTTTGCCCATGCTCATTTCTTTGAAATGCTTGCCTCCCTTGATCGGGAGCATAGTTGTGCCGCTTTCGTCCATGATATCCACTGGGCAAAATGTCCACCCATTCACTTTGAGTGTGGCGCGGTGCTTTTCTGTGGTATCACGCTCTCCGGGATAGAGAGTATTAGTTTCCACGAGCGTACTGTTGGGGATACTGCTCTGGAGCGCTTTCACCATCGGAATGGGGAGAATGTTCGGCCCCTTTGGTTCGCCGGAATGCCATTTAATGGCTACCTTGCCGGTGATTTCTGCATTGACTTTGTTGTACACTTTCAGCAACCCCTCCGGACTCAAATCACGCGTAAAATAAACCTTGGCGACTGGTTGCTGATTTTGGGAGGTGGAGACTGCGGCCTCATCTGCCGCACCGACAACTGAGCAGCACACCAGAGCGAGCGCTGCAACGATATGATGGGTTTTAATCATGGTGGTACAATTAGTGACTTCTCCTGCATTATAGACCCTCAGGTGACTTGAAGTCCAGACCTGCGTGAAAAAAATCTTTTTTTTCGCCACATCCGTCCCATGAAAAACGCAAGCCATTGACGAATTTTGAAAATGAGGTTCTTTTGGCGCCTATTCCCGGCCACGGCTTTATGCAAATCGTACCTCGTCCATCGTACATAGGCGGCGTTTCGTCGCCGCCGTCGTAAATCACTTGCGTGGTCTTGGAGAGATTCCATCAGAAGAAATGTGATTTTTCACCGGCTTAGGGTAATTTTTATTCTTTCCTACCAAACATTCATGTTGACACGGTAAGGAGTGCATACTAAAATGATAGAGAAACTTGACAAACTACCTATGTTCACCAAGGGAACCAAAAGCGGAGTCGTAGGGCTGCTGGTGGCAGCGTTGGCGATCGGAGGAATCGCAGAGGCCCGGCAAATTATGGTGCCGGTGGATTCGAATGGGGCAGATTCCGGACGTCATCGCTACCGCACGCGTTTTATGAACCCTGTGGATCCGGATCCGCTGTACGACACGCAATGGCGCACGTTCCCGGATCATCCGGCCGCCGAAGCAGTCACCGGCTCGTGGGGAATGGAGTTCGGAGCATCCTACAATTACGCTACGAGTAAAATTTTAAAAAATGTCGACTTTGGTAATGACGCACCGAAGATGGACACGTGGGGCGTCGATGCGACCGGCGTGTACCACCTTGACAAGCAGAATTCTCTCAACCTGCGCTTCGAGTACAACAAGGGAATGGATGAGATCAGCACACCTGACCAGCGCGAAGATCTTCGTCTCAACGTGTTTATGCTGATGCCCGGGTATCGATACACACGGGTTCTCTCCTACTCCACTTCATGCTACATAGGATTGAACGTGGGCGTGACCTGCTCTGCCTTGCGTTACCGCAACACAGGTGTCTTGGAGTCGAATTTGGCGCACGATTCCGCGTGGGGCGCGGCGTATTCCGTAGAAGCGGGATTGCGCTACGCTTTCTCCGACGATGTGGAAATGTATATAGCGTATCGTTTCATGGGATCGACGGCTCGCCCCGATCTGTGGAATGATACAGCAACGTACCGCGGCAACACCCAGCGCTACCACACCGTGCGCTGCGGTATAAGCTTCGCTTTCTAAGATACGTTTCGCCTTTGCCCATGTACCGCTCCCCGCAGCTCTGCTGCGCATTGTTTCCAAATCGTCCATCGTACATAGGCAGACTCCGTCTGCCACCGTCGTAAACCGCGTAAATGGATTTGCTTTTTGGGGGACGTGTCGAAGGCTTGCGTTTTGGCTGTACACGGGAGCAGCGAGCGGCGGAGTATATTCGGGCGAAAGTCAGGAAAGAGAAAAGTCCAACGGCATCGGGAACATCAAGATGTGAATTTTTGGAACGCTGGCGCGCGTGTGCTTTGGGATGGTCGGGGCGCAGGAGGCGGTGAAGGTGTGTCCATCGTGCGGCGGGACAGAGTGCATATCGAGCGGCGTGCACAGCGGGTTATGAGGTGGCCTGGCTCCCGACAAGCCGCGCGTGCGTGCCGTCACCTGCCCGGATTACTACGGCACAGGACATCGCGGCATAGCGTCCAACATCCCCTGCTTTCGCTGCAAAGACCGCGGTCTCATTCGCGAGGACGGCTCCGGCTCCTGACAGCGGCCGATGGATTGTTGCGAACCCTCGAGAGCATACCACCGTTTAGGCTATTTTGCTAGCCGGTAGGCGATAATTTGTAGCAAAAGACTCGGCATTTTTTTGCTCATCTCTTTTCGAAAGAGATGTCCAGTATAAAAATTAGAAAAGTTGTGATTCTGTTGGGGTAAGGCAGAGTTTTTTCATTCTAACTTTTCCATGCGAGTAGGTAGATATTTTGTGGTGTTTCATATCATATGACTTAAATATAAATATTTTACATTATTTGAGCTGCTCATCTCTTTCGAAAAGAGATAGTCTGTATTCAGTTATTCGACACGTCAATGATGAAGCGGAGGCGTGAAAACGGCCATCAAGGAGAGCATTGACGAACGGATTACGCAGGTCATACACGAAGGCAAAACATGAGGAGGTACATTGCAGCACTGATGGCGATGACGCTATGTTTTCTGCTCTCAGGTGAATTGAGAGCTCGAGACGATGTTACACTTCTCAAAGCAGCCCACAAGGGGAATGTATCAGCCATGCGGCTGATCGGCAAGCGCATGTACAGAGGTCGCTGTTCGCGAGGAAATCCATCGATGGGGATCAGATGGCTGGAAAAGGCAGTGGAGAAAGGAGATGCGGAGGCTATGTACTTCTTGGGGCGTATTTACGCGGCAAAAAAGAATAGTGAATTGAGCAAAGTGTACCTTGAGAAGGCTTCCAAACTTGGCAATGAAAAAGCGATTGCTTATCTGAGGAAACAAGAGAAAGAACGTATGGTGGCAGCATCCAATGGTGGATCAAACAAGGGTGGAAATAGGGAGGTAAGTGACGATAAATCGAGCAAGCCGGAACGAAAAGGAAGCGATGGAGATAAGTTGGCAGGCAAGCCTGCCTCTCCTGTCCCTCCGCCAAAGGATCCACCGAAGGGAGGAATGCCTGCACCTGAACTGCATCTCGTTCAGCAACACTCAGCGCAGCAGCAGTACACTTTTCCGACGCAAGTTCCCCAGAACGGCACTTCGTTCATGAATTAAAACTCAATACCAACTATATAACAGTGCACAAGTAAAATCTATGAACAGCGAGATAGAAGACGTAGCAGAGAAAGTGATCGATTGGTACTGGAAGCATGGCTCCAAACGCAAAGACGCCTATGCTTTGGGACGTGGTGGTTGGTTGGATCCCGTCAATCGTATTATCGCAAAAAATAAGGCAATAAAATCCTCTCTGGAGGAATATGCTAAGCCGACGATGGCTTTGTGGGGACCATCTCAAGCGGGCAAATCAACGCTTCTAGCCGAGTTTATAGATCATGGGGCAGATGACGCCGGAAATGGCAGTGCGTTGAGCTGGGATGAGGGCTCCCCGGCTCGATTCAGTGGAAATCTGAAGAAGTGTAAGGCTGTATTGAATCCATATAACAAAGGTGCAGACGCCTCAGGCTGTGTGACACGCTTTCAGCTTGCAGAACAGGTCCGCTTCCCGAAGTATCCGATTGAGATTCGCTTTGCAACGGAAATGGAAGTGCTGCTGTCGTTGGCAGTGGGATATCTCAGCGAAACGAAAGCGAAGGATAAAGAGGGGAAGGAGGTACATTTTGAACGGGAAGATCTAGATGAGTGTGTGGTAAGAGCGACGCAAGGGATATCGGCAGGTTCTCCGAACCCGGAAATCTATTCTCTCCTCACTGAACTGCTTGATGTAGTGGATGTGCTTGTTGATTTAGAGGAATCACGCTACGCAAATCTTAAAGGTGTGTGGGAGTCGCAGCGTGGTGCAATTCTCAATAATGACATTCTTGCAAGTAGTGAAGAAGCGGTCATCAAACTCGCTGCTGAGCTTTTGTGGGATGGTTGGGAGAACATGACCAAGCTCTATAAGAAGTTACATGATAAGCGGGCAAAATTGGAGGCTCTCTTCCATCATGAGGCAGTGTTCTGTAGCGTTGATATAGCGGCTATCATGCTCAATATTGACTCCGCTCACCAGTATATCATTGACAAGGGAGTGCGTGATACCGTTGATTCCTGCCGTGTAAATAGGATCGTTGATCCTGATGGGAAGGAAGCGATGGCTATCACCAGGGACTCGGATGGAGTGAGACTCTTTGGGGACGAAGTCGAATTTGCTTTGATACAAGGTCTTGTTTCACTCATAATCGTCAAGCTTAGAGACGACGTTATGAAGAAAGGCAATCCCGATGTGTACCAGCTACTTCAAAAAGCGGACATCGTTGATTTTCCCGGAGTCGCCAATGAGCATAAAGGAATAGATCGCCTCAGTGATGAAAAAATAGACATCGAGTATACGGAAAAAGATGGAACACGTGCTCTGAATGGGCTGGTCAAAGTTATGAAGCGAGGCAAAACGGCATCCATTGTTGTCAGTAGCTCGCGTAATCTTAACATTGATGTGTTCTCCCTACTTGTCCGTATGCCAGCCGGGGATCGGTATCCTGCGCATCCGCTGCAGTTGATGAATGGTGTCAGCAGCTGGTTCAAATCCATGGGAAAGAAATTGGAATCTGGGGGGAAATTGCCGCGTAACAGTGGGCTGCAAATGAATCTTATCCTTACATTTTCCGCTACATTGATTAATCTGGTGGATGAAAGCGGTATGGGATCAGGTCTCTCTGAAGTGTTTGATAAACTCCAAGGAATGGGAGACTTGGCAGATTCGAAGGTGGTCCGCCCTTTCTGTGTAACGTACCCAGGATTTGAAGAAGGGAAGATCAGAGTCGAAATGGGTAAAAGGAAGGAGATCATTGAAGATATCAAGAATGATAAATGGTTCAAAAAACTTTTTGATGGTAATGCGGAGACCATAGATCATATGGCCGGCGCGGAGGAGGAATATGGTGGTCGCTCTTTTTTATTCCAATCCATGCTCAGACAGTTGGAGAGTTCCAAGAGAAGAGAATTGTTGGAACAACAAAAATTGGAGTTGCAGCAGAAGTGGCAGGAGTGCATGAAAGAAGCTCTACCAGGGGATGATCCTGTCGCAAAGAGACGAGACGATATTGAGATACTCGTTAAGGCGTTGAAGGGGAAGACTAGCGACGAGGTTCAGCCTACGGCTCAGGACATCCTGAAGTTTCAGAATATTGATCCCAGCCAGCTCAACAGCTTCCCCCGCAAACGTAAGGCGCTGGATGGTAAGTTTATAGAAGGTCAGATCAGCCAGTGGATTGAGGCAGCCAAGAGGGAGCCCTTGCAGACGCGAATTGGTTTTGAAAATACTGAGCACCGCTCGCGCATTCTAACATATTTGCGTTCAAGGGTGGACCAGGAAAGTATTACAGAGTTATTTGACGACATCGCTGTTTTGCTTGAATCGCGTTCGGGACGTTCGGAGTGTCGGCGTTTGTTTGCTACGTTCATGACCAGTATGCTCTATCCGAGGCAGCTCCAACATCGGGCGGTTAAAGATAGTGTCGCCCTGCTGGAAGGAATGGTGAAGGAAGGAAATTCTTCAGATGTATCTAAGCTACCCTATTATGTAGCTGTTATTGCTCCTTTTATTGAAACCTTGGAGGAATTAGAGAACAAAGGGGCAGATCAGCGAGGGGAGCAAGAGGGAGATAAGGAGCTGCAAGCATTAGTTGGCTAATCAGAAATATTTATAACTTATGGCAGACGCAAAAAATAGTGATAAGATGAAAAAGATTGAATTTCCGGTTTTCCCGAATACCGGACATCATTACCTCTTCATTCCCTTTGAGAAGGAATGGTTAAGCAAATACGACAAGGATCGGCTACTTATGCGCAGGTGTCAAAGTGACAAGGCACCGTGGAGGCGATATGAGGGAAAGGATTCCGCTTCCGGCGAATTGAAGAAGTACACGTGGATAAGGACGCGTCTGGGAGTTGATTCAAATAAGACTCCCGGTATGTGGCTGGCCGTGGAAACCAATGTCGGGACAATCAGGAGGGGAACATTTTACGATAAAAGAGAGATAACGAAAGGAGATATGCCCGCCTCAGAGGAGGAAAGAATGCATTCTCCATACGCATATTCGGATATCATGCGAATTTCTGTAGATAGTGACAAAGATTCATATGATGTCCAGTTGAAAGTGCCCAATCCGGGGAATGAGGGCCCTTCCGAACTGCCGGTGGCTACCATAGAGATTGTGTGGCAAAAACAGAATCCGGCGCGTACAGATGTCGATCTTATTGTAGATTTTGGCAATACGCGTACCGTCGTCCTGGCTCTTGAAAATAACAAGGATGCATCAAAAGACGAGCTTCGCAAAGTATGTTTTCCCCTGCCTTTTATTTCACGTGGGCACGAATGCCCCGGGCATAATGTTGATGAAAATAGTGGCGTCCGGTTCATCGCAGATTCGTGGTTCCTTTTGCAGGAGCCCATATTTGCGGAGCATGATATGCCGCTACCAGGAGAACAGGATCAGCTCCAATTGAGTAAGGAATACGAGACAAAGACTGAAACAAAGACGATTAAGGTTGGTACATTGTTCGGTCCTAAAGAAAAAACTATCGAGGAAACAAAATATTACGTGACGGAGAGAGTTCCGCAAATGTTTGTGGAGATTTCACCTGTAATCATGGGTGAGGAAGCCGGCGAATTACTTACAGGTATTGATTTGGAAAGAGGTGAGAATCTTTCTATGAGTTCCCCCAAGCGTTACTTGTGGGACAATGCCCCATGCGGTGGCGTTGAGAATGCTGCCTCCGGCATCGGTCCGTGGTGCATGAATCATAACAGGTGGTCCAATAGGAAACGGCGCGACGCTCAGTCTGTCTTAAATGGTCAGATATGTCGCTATATGTACATGGAAGGTGATAACAATTGGGATATTGAGCATCCTCCTTATGAAAATGAAGATATACGAAAGCGTCCCACATGCGCGCCTGAGCAGCCCACTTACCCACGGAGTATGGCGATGATGTGGTCGGCGTTGTACGTTATAGAATCATCCTTCCGACAGATTACTTCATATAGCTGGAGGAAGGGAAACAGTGAATTTAACAGTCGCCGTTTGCGATCCGTCAATGTCACTTTCCCCTCTGGTTGGACCGCCACTGAGCGTGAAAGCTACAAACGTGCATGGGAGCAAGCTGTTAATATCTTTACCTTGTCCCACTTGGATTCTCGCAAGGACGTTTCTCTAGCTGACGCACAAGACGCACGCCCGCGTATACAGCTGGAGTTGGACGAGGCTGTTGCTTCTCAGTTGCCCTTCATTCATTCCGAAGTAAGACGTTTGCAGGGTGCCAATGCGTGGATTAAGCTGTATGGTCGCCCCGATGGCACAGGGAAGCATCGAATACGTGTGATGACAGTGGATATAGGCGGCGGAACGATGGATTCCTCAATTGTTGAGTACAGGAACAGCGCTTCGGGCTCGCAGATCGCTTTGAGATACAGGATTTTATTCAGGGATTGTAATTCCTTTGCAGGCGATAAAGTTGTCCTCGGCATTATTCAGAGAGTGTTGCTCCCCTCGATACTTGAGGCAAAAGGCGTCGATGAGGATGATGAGATTGCGGAGAAATTTATATCCATTCTAGGTGCGTCACGGGTCATGCAGAAGGATCGATCGAAGTGGCAACGAATCACCAAAATGTTCTTTGTGCCCATGGTGAGGTCATGGTTAAGTGATGTGGCAAATTGCAAAAATGGCATATACCGGGACGAGGAGACAGGTGAGGAATTTCGTAAAGTCGGGGATGTTGCCGATGAAACGGCTGTCAACGAGTTTAATGCCTACCTGAAAGAGGGAGGGCTCGATTCGAACTTCGTACAGCCGGACGACAAACTGAAGTATGACCCAGGGAAAATTAATCAGTGTATATACGACGGTTTGGAAGACGGCATGGCTCCGCTCGGTAAATTTGTTGCATCTTATGATGTCGACGTGGTGACTTTGAGTGGGAAAATATCTGAAATGCCTAAGGTGCAAGAAATGTTGCGTGAAGCACTGCCAATTTGCGCACAGCGTGTTATTCCCATGAAAGATTACGTGGCGGGCGACTGGTACCCCATGAGTAATGACGGGAGAATATCTGATGCAAAGACCGTGACGGCTGTCGGTGCGGCTCTGTTTGTTGCGGGACGAAATGGTCTTATCAATGATTGGCATCTTAGAGAGGAGTCAAGGGTCGACGATGGGGGCACTCGTGAAGCAGGAACAAATGCAACTCGCAACTACTGGGGAGTTATGAAGCGTGGAGGGAAGGGAGTGACTTACGGCTTTTCTGGAGCCCCTTTCCTCTCTCGAGATATGAAAGATAATGGAAATGAGGAGTTTATGGATGGTGACGGAGTGTCCCACAAGGGTGCGGAGGTAATGGTTGATACGTATATCGGTCGAGCCAAGTACAATACGAGAGATGCTCGCGTTGAGCAACAATACTACTTCAAGTGGGTCGGAAAAGATCCGAAAACCGGAGAACCACGCAAACGGCCGGATTCCCCCCTAGCGGTTGTGTTTAAACGGTGTGAAGAGAAGGAGGATGACAGTATCGAGATTGAGTCCGTAGAGGCGACCAATCCGGATGAAGATGGGACGATCGGGATAGATGATGTGCGACTTGAGCTTTGCACATTGTCTCGGGAGGGCTTTTGGATGGATGAGTGCAAATTTGAAGTTGATTTTGGAAATGATTAATACATGCTATGAAAGAAGAATCGAGAGATTTTGAACAGGACGATACCCCTATAACGAAGCAGGAGTTCTTCGGCGCATTGAATGCGTTAGAGGGGCGACTCGTGGCAAAGATAGGCGAGATAAGAGGGGGAGATATTACGCCGGGGAGCTTGACTCCAACCGAGAGGAACGACTCTTCGGACGGACGTGAGGCGAAGCCCAAGGGACGTCCGAAATGGTTTTCCAGTTCGAGCACTCACGTTGAAAAAGACAGGGATAAGCAGAGAAATGGTGAGACTGAGAAGTCGGCTGAACTCGAAAGGCAGCTCGGAGAACTTCAAGAAATACATCAAAAAACACTTCAGGAGAGCGCAAAGGCGGTTGATGATAAAGAGCGAGAAATAGGAATTCAGAAGGAGCAAATTTGTCAGCTGAAAAATGAAAAACGCGAACTAGCAGAGCAAAAATTACAACTTGAAGAGGAGAGTAAAGCTCGTGAGCAAGAACTCCTCTCAACTATCAAGCGTACTGAGGAGGCGTACAAAAAACAAGAAGGGGAAACGCAAAAAGAACGAGCAGCGAAGGAGGAAGCAAACAAACAAGTCGATCGTCTCCAGCGTGAATGGGAACAAGCAAAAGAACAAATTCAGAATTTGAGGCGAGATCTGGAGGGGGTGAGGTCCCTCCGAGATCGTATTTGGCCTTCCTTTTTAAGAGAAGTAGAAGGTTTGGCGCCTTTTGTCGAAGAGTGGAGCAATGAGCTCGTAGCGGAACGCCCGGATAAGGACTTGATTTTCATGTTTGCCAATATTTTCACATGGTCCTGCGCCTTTGCGATTGAAAAAGATGGAGAGGGCGATGACAGCATAGAGTTGACGGCTACGACTTCTCTTTGGAATTTTAGTCGTACTTTGCTTCGTTGGTTGTATGCTCATGGTAAAACGAATGACGAAGCTTTCCTAATCATAAGTAAACTATCCGAGGCAGTTAATAACGTGATGCAGGGGGGACGCTACATGACAGAGGTGCCGACGCTGGACTCTCCCTTTTCCTCCAAAAACATGGATTATTCTGCGGACGGTTCATCCGTTGGTAGCGTTGAGGCGATTGTCGCATGGGGAATACGAAGCACTTCAAGCAATATCTGCAAGAAGAAATCTATTGTCAAACTAACCAATTAACTAACAATGAGCATTAAACGCATACCTGGCAAAGGTCTTCTCATAGAGATGGGAGATTATATTCGGCTGCGCGCGAGCATGGGCGGTTCGGATTTTTGGTATCCGGATTACCAGAAAATTTTGCTTGAAAAATTCAAGCCATTTTTACCCCGCATGGAGTACAATCCGGCGGACAACACAGTCACGGCGAGCATTGTTGAGAATGGAGAGGAGCTCTTAAGTTCGAGTACGAGTGATAAGATTCCTGAGAGAGAGTTGAAAAAGTTTAAGGATCTTTTGAAACAAATCCAGGAAGAAGTTGAGCAAGCGGGAACGGATCCCGACATTAAGCGTGTGATAAAGGCATTCCGCCTACCGGATCCCGGCAAGGCTCCGGAGCTGTATCGAGTGTATGGTAAGCGGCGATTGGCCATCATCTGGGGCTTGGAGAAGCAAGTGGAATCCTCCATACCGGTCATTGGTGGGGAAATTGTCAAAACCTTGACTGAGAACTCAGATAAGAAAGGTGGTGCGTTCAAGTGGCTATGCTGCGGTGCCATTGTAGCGGCTATAGCGGCTCTTGTTTGGTGGGCTTCGCCATTTGATGAAACGGAACCTCCCACTCAAGAGGGGGCGGTGGTTACTGTGCCGGTTGATTCGGCGATCGATAACTTGGCAAAACAGGTGATCTATAAGGTGCTCATATTAAAGAATGGACAGCCTGTTGAAACCGCAACGGCGTTTGCTGCTTCGGCTGATGGCATATTAGTCACCAATGCACATGTAGCAAAAGAGTTTGGTTCCGAAGGGGTGAAATATCAAGTTGAATCAACGAGCGGTAAGCGTTATCCGGTCGAAAAAGTGACACACATCAATGTGGAAGATGACGTAGCTCTGCTTAAGATTGCAGCCAACTCCATCCCATATCTCAAGTTACGCAAGGAGCAAGAACCCCGACGCGGTGAGTACGTGTACATTCCTGGCTACCCTCTTGGAGCTCCCAACTATTTCTTAGCGACCGGGAAGGTCACGTCCGTGGATGATAAAGGGCATAGTCATGATTTTTTCCATGATGCGGCTGTAAGTCCGGGATCGAGCGGCAGCCCTGTTGTAGATACTCACGGGCAGGCGGTCGGCGTTGTGGTAGGAAATATATCGGATGAAAAGAAACAGGCGCAGAGATTGAATGTTGCCGTGTGGGTGGGAGTGCTGAAGGACGCTCCTATACAGCAACCGAGTACAGGTCACCTCGTTTTGCCTGAAAATGTCGAAACCAAGCCGGTTCCAACCACGACGGAGGTTGAAGCGAGACCGGTAGAAAAGGCTCCGGTTGCACACCCCGGTGAGCCAAGCGAGCCGGACGAGGTAAAGCGGCCTGCTGCCTCTGAGGACCCGCAAACAGCAGCCAAAGATGCGGAGAAGGATAAAAATGATGCCAAGCAGGCACGCAAGGATGCTGAGCGCGCTGCCAAGGATAACGATCCGGTAAAAGCCATAGAGGCTGCGGAGCAGGCTCGTGAGAAGGCCAGTGACGCACGCAATAAAGCAGCAGGGGCACGCCAAAAGGCTGATGAGACTCAGGAGCCGGAGGATCAGATAGCGGCAGATGTTGCTCAGAAGAATGCCGATGAGGCAGGCAAGGAAGCAGATAAGGCGGAGCAAGCTGCTGCGGCTGCGGACCCACGAAAAGCAGCCGAAGATGCGGAGAAGGATAAAAATGATGCCAAGCAGGCACGCGAGGATGCTGAGCGCGCTGCCAAGGATAACGATCCGGTGAAAGCCGAAGAGGCTGCGGAGCAGGCTCGTGAGAAGGCTGATGATGCAGACAATAAAGCAGCAGGGGCACGCCAAAAGGCTGACGCGACTCAGAATCCAGAGGATCAGGAGGAGGCGGATGATGCTCAGAAGAGTGCCGATGAGGCAGGCAAGGAAGCAGATAAGGCGGAGCAGGTTGCTGCGTCTGCGGATCCGCAAAAAGCAACTGAAGGTGCAGAGAAGGATAAAGAGGATGCCAAGGAGTTATGTGGAGATGCAGAGCGCGCTGCTACAAACAACGATCCGGTGAAGGCGGAGGAGGCACTGAATGATGCGCGGAAGAAAGCTCGCGGTGCAGATAATAAAGCTAAGGGAGCAGAGGATAGAGCTCAAGATACGAAGAAGCCTGAAGATCAAAAAGCTGCGGAGCAGGCGCGTTCACATGCTTTGCAAGCTATTGAAGCCGTCATCCAGACGGAAAAGAAAATACAGAGGACCGTGTCTGTTGAGCTGCCTGACGGTATTCTCATTGAAGCGCGTGTTTTGACACAGGAACAGGATGCTCAAGGGAGGCTCCGCGTTCTTGTGCACGTTGAAGCTCCTGATTTTGAGAGAGGCACAATTAAAGGAAAAGAAATTGATAGCAATAGAAATGTGGAGATACTCATTGATCAAAATGGTGAGGAAATTCCATATGAAATTTATCGCAGGAACTCTAAGTATCCCACCACGGGCGGCTGCCGCATCAATGTGAATTAGCCGTCGCTCTCTGTGTTTTCGGTATGAACAGCACAGGACAATATGGCATTTACCTCATTAGCAATAGACCGGAGTCGTGTTTGCCACGGCTCCGGTCGGGTTGCTCTTCCCGCTCAGGGGTGCATTCGGAAGCGATAAGCATGCACGCAATACTGTGTTTTGACACATGGGCTCTATTCTCGTGGAGGCGATAAAAAATGAATGATCTCAAAGAGCTTGTTGTCGGTCTGTACAACAGAGATGAATGGACGAAGGAGCAGGTCATTGCTCGTGTGGTGAATGAAGGGATATCTGCTCAGGTCGCAACACAGTACGTAGAAGAGATATACAAGAGACTTTCTTTGGGAAGTCCTCTTGATGATTTGCCTGAGGTTGTATCGGAGCCTCCGCCTGACGCACAGGGTCCTATGGAGACTCCCCCACAGCCGCCTCAGGTAGGGGACCCTCCACCCTCTCCCCCTGAGCCGGAGCCGTCTGTTATTGTCCCTAAAGAGACAGAGAGAAAAAAACGGAAACGGGGAAGGAGATTGTTAGTGCTGTTGACCGTTGCCGTGACGGGAGTGTCGGTTTGTGTATTATTAGGAGTAATTGTAAGTAGCATCCCCAGCGAGGATAAGTCGAAAGGGTTACCATCCTCCATTACTGGGGAAGGAAAACAAGAAAACGAACTCGATGCTTTGCGTAAAGCGGCGGAGCAGGGGGATGCAGTGGCGCAGTACAACCTTGGCGTGTGCTATGCGAATGGCAATGGGGTGAACCAGGA
>CANPYO010000043.1 GCA_947588645.1 uncultured Akkermansia sp.
CCGCCACTATTTTACCCCTCTCTTTTCATGACCTCAACTTTTTTTGTCATCTGTTGCATTTATTCTTGCAATCCACACGCAAATCCGCCCCGGGAAAAAGCACCTTCAATAGGTAGTTAATGGCACATCATGCGGCATAACTCATTTACGATTTACGATTTGCAAATCTGGCGAGCCGCCGGCTCGCGGAAAACTGCCGACGGCGTAAGGCAGTTTGACCAAAAGCATGGCTTTTTGCCCTACAGGGGTAAGAAGTCGCCCCACGACTCTTGCCTCAAACTCGCCCCACGAGTACTGCCTCCGCGCCCTGCAGGCAGCGCATTGGAAATGGGTTGAATGTGACCGGAGAAAATCTTATTGGGACGCGTGTGGAGCAGACGCATTTTCTGATGCGATTGCCCCGGGGGCTTGCCGCGCGCGTTCTCTGCGCGCTTTTTTCAGGGCAGAGCGAAAAAATTGCTGTACATCTCCCCTGAAAAGTGGTAGCCTACAAGAATCCTCCCGTCCTGCCGTTACAAGAGGTGTGCACTGTGGGACGGGGACGTCGTAAAATCTTCATGATTCCAATTCAGCGATGAAACTGCATCTTCCTTCGGGTCTTCGCAAGGCTTTGTTGGCATGCCTTGCCGCGTTAGCTTTGCCCGCTACGTCCCTTCCTACTACGATTGCCTCCGCTTCCGGCATCTCAGCTCTCGCCTTCTTGTTCTCCGCAGCTAACGAGGCGCAGGGGCAGGAATACACTTGGGAGGATGCGTACGGTTCACACACGGATAACTTCTCCGGGACAGTCTTCAGACGAATGGACAGTGCCTCAAACCCGGGGGATAGCGGGAATACATCTTTGGGAACTCTGGAGCTGGCCGATACATCCAACAACAACGCGCCCGTAGGGGAAGGGAACCCATCGCTCGGCAAATTTTGGAACAACAATGCCAACGTTCTCACTGACACGCTTCAGATCACAAAGTTAGATGGTGAAGCCGGGGAAGTGACCATTACTTGCGACTGGAGTGGCAATATGCGTCTGGGGGGCTTGATCGTTGATGCAGATGATGTCAGTTACAGGATAGGTCGACCGGCAGGTGATGGTCGCGCTAAGCAAGCGATCTATTTTCAGGCGGCAGGGGAGCAGCTGGTCAAGATGTACATCGGTGCCAGCACCAATCTGGTGGGGGGAAGCGTCAATGTGAACGGCAACAGCGATTGGAAAATTGCGAAGGGCAAATCGCTTCAATTCACTGGGAATGCCGATAGCACCTTCACGATTGCAGAGGGTGTTTCTATCGACCTTTCCTCTTATGGCGCCGCGGAGGGTGCTGCCTCTGTTTCGATCGAAATGGGACTCAACATGTCGAACGGTAGCGGATTGACGGTGGAAAACGGGGTGGATTTGAGCATTACCGGTAACGTGACGTCGACGGGGAATGCATTACTCACGGTTGAGGACGGCGCTTCCGTCACCCTCAGCGGCAGCCAAACCTCCGTAAGTCGTTTGCAGTTGCGTGCCGGCTCGAATCTGACATCTGTCAACCCACTCACCATCAATTCTATATCGACTGTGAGCGGCGGCGTGCTGTATGTAGAAGGTAAGCTAGGCGTGGTAGATAACAATGAGGAGGCGGTACTCACTGTTGATGGCGGTGGTAGTGTGACGGTCGGTTCTCTGGGTGGGACTGGTGCCGGACATGCCGGTCGCTTGAAGGTGGGCGGGGTTAGCACATTCGGCACGCTGACGGTGGGAACGCAAGCAAACTCCTACACCGGCGATGCGTTTATGGCGAAATCATTGTATGTGCAAAACAGCGCGGATGATGCGGGGGAGGGCTCCGTTGTGGCCATTTACGGGAATGCCAATTTCTACAATTATATACAGGGCCAGGACGCCTATGCCATGATCGTTGATGGCAAAAGCACGGTCACCATCGATGGCACTTTGCACGGTCATAGTAATAATCTGCGGAGCGTGAAACTGGACAACGGTGGTGAATTGAGCGTGAAGGGGGCCGTGACGTTCGGAGACAACTATGGTCTCGAGGTGGCAAACGGCACAGCTACATTGAGCGGAGGAGTGACGGCATCGTCCATCACCATGTCGCAGGGACGCCTGACGCTGGGCGGTGTGGTGAACGTGGACGGCGTATTTACCGTGAACGGTGGCACGGCAAATGTGACCGACGGACTGACGGCAAACGCGGTGACACTAGGAGGTGGAACCCTGAGGCTGGGTGGTGTGGTGAGCGTGGGCGGCGCTTTTACCATGAGCGGTGGCACCGCAAACGTGATCAATGGACTGACGGCAAACGCGGTGACGCTAGCAGGTGGGACCCTGACTCTGGGCGGTGTGATGAACGTGCGCGGCACCTTTACCGTGAGCGGCGGCACGGCAAATGTGACCAGTGGGTTGACGGCGAGCACGCTGAACATGAGCGGGGAAACTTCCGAGGTAACGGTTGGAGGTACGGTGACTGTGTCCTCCTTCGCGGGTCGTGGGGGGACGGTGAAGATAGCGGGAACCGGTGCGACTTTCGAGGTAGGGGATGGGCTGACGCTTGACACGTTGGAACACACGCTGGACACGCAGGGGCACACACTGACCAAGAGCGGTGGCGGCACGTTGAAGTTGAGCCGATTCCAGGCCCACACTCAAAACACCGCCGGGACGCTTGAGGTACAGGCGGGAAAGCTGGTTATCTCTGGTCTGGCAGATGCGGCAGATGGGAATTCGTATATCGCGGACGAGGTACTCGTCCGCGTGGGCTCCTCTGACAGATCTAAGTCGAATTCAAGCTTCATTGTGGATATAAGCGGCGGCGCCCGCGTAGAGGTTGGCGCAGTGCGTTTCGAAACAGATGGGACGGCTACCAATGCAGAGGCGATTGTGGGTGTAGGGGGTGGCGCCACTCTCGTGATCAAGGAGTTAGATCTCACACAGAGCGGTGTTACACTGAATGCCGTAAGCAAGGGCAACATCGTCGTCGAGTCTCTCAGATCCGGAGACAGAGCGGAGGGACGCATGTTGCGCGTAGATGGAGCAGATGGAGCGAACCCTCTCAACCTGACACTTGGCAGTAATACCGGAAGAGACAGTGTTGTGACCTTCGCTGGTGGTTTATACCTGGCAAACGGCAGCATTGTTACCCTCTCACAAAACGCGGAATTCGGCTGGCTCGACGGGGACATCACACAGGAACTCACGAGAGTGGGTGGCGCCATCACTGCACCGGAAAAGGTGTCGGAAGATCCGGAAACCCCAACCAAAGAATGGGAGGCTCGAACGCTAACGCTCACGAGCAACGAGAATCACATTGGCAGCAACTATGTGATCGGAGAGGGAGTAACGCTGAGGATGGGTACGGAAGCCAGGCAGACCCTCATCGGAAGCACGATCAAGGGTGTTCTTGCCCTCTCCGGAGAAAGCTCGGTGCTGACCTTCATGGAGCATCGTGGAGCGACCAACACGATCAGCGGTTCCCTGACCGGAACCGGCACTCTGCGGGTGCAAGGCGGCACCGACAGATCTGCTGCACTCACGTGGAGCGGTACGGCCAACGGTTTCACCGGAACCCTCGAATTTGCCGGGGAATCGGAGGGTGTGCTCACCATGATGGGGAGTGATGTTCTCGGAGAGGCTGCTCATGCTCACCTTCAGGTGGGCAACCTCTCGACGACGGATGCTAACGGCAGGGTAACCTCCGCGGATGGAGGGGAGCACGTACTCACACTCAACTACGTGGGGGAAGATCTCGGCAGCGCCGCTATTGACGACCGCTCACTGACGCTCGGAGACGGCATTACGCTTGAAAAAGCCGGGGGTGGCACATTCCTGCTGCAAAATGTGACGGGCGGGAAGATTCTGGTATCGGGGGGCACACTCGTAGCTAATGCTCAGGGTGGAGGATGGGACGTCGGCGTTGTAGAGGTAACGGAAGGGGGCTCCTTCAGCGCGGCGAACGGTTCGAGGGTGAGCGGTGAGGTACAGCTCTCAGGTGGAACTCTCTCCCTCGATGGACATGTGGAGGATTTCTCCGGGGAAAGGTCTATTTCCTTCGGAAAGGTCAACGTAACGCAAGATGGCAGCAGCGTTGTTTTCGGCGAATCTTCCGGCGATATTTCCATAGGTGAACTCACGGGAGCGGGCGCGCTCCGGATTGAAGAGGGCAGTGATGGGGACGAAAAGCGAGTAGTCGTGAAGAGTCTGAAGGATTACACGGGGGAGATCACCGGTACGCTCAACGTGGACAAAGATGGCGTCATCGAGATGGGCGAAGGCAAGGAGAGTGGGCGTGTCGACACTCTGGTGGTCGTCGGCAGAGACGCAGAGCTTACCATGAAAGGCAAGGGCAGCTTCACTGTCGCTAATCTGCGGCTCGACGGAAAACTTCACATGATCAATGGGAAGACCGGCGGAAGCGCGAACACCGGCAACCTCGTGATTGATAGCCTGACGCTGGGAAATCAGGCTACGCTGGCGTACGATAAGACGCCGGGAAATCAGGACAGTCTCGTCAAGCTGCAGATCGATACGATAACGGACGCGCTGGAGGAGGGTGGTTCACTGAGATTGGATGTCTCGGGAGTGGATGAAAGTGATCAACTCAGAGGCTTCTGTCTGGGCATTATGGGTGATGGGTTCGGCAAGGCGGATGACCTCTACCACAAATACTTCGCACTAGATGTTGCGGATGATGGAGATAGCGGCAACTTCAAGTTGCAATGGGGTGATCAGGGGGGAGAACACAGCGACATGCTTTACTTGCGCTTAGGATACAGTTCATCGGATAACACAGAGTACGATTCCAACTGGGGAACTGTGGCGGCGAACGAAAATAAGCACGGTCCGGGGATGCGCAAGATGACCGCGTATGACAGGTCATACACCGAAGAAACTGAAGAGGGAAAAGGGAGCATACTGAGCCGACTGCTGGATCTGGGCCTCAAAGCCAAGGATTTCACGGGCGAGGTGCTCAGCCTCTCCGGCACGGGTACAACGGAGGGAGTCGATGTGCCCAACGTCGACACCTTCTATGAGAACAACGGGTACATCACCGGCATCCGTCTCACCAAGGGCGCCCCGAAAGACGAGGCGACTCTGCTGAGTATTGTTGGAGGCTCAGTGTTCCGCGACGGACAGGCACCGAAGTCGGAAGAGCGCGACAGTTTCATCGTGTTGAGAGTGAGTGATGAAAATGAAGCAGATAGTCACTACTACCTGTTGGTGGGCGGCAGCTCCTGCGTGAGCACGACGTCACCCGAAAACGTCGACCGATTTGTCGGGTTCGAGGGCAATTCCCACCTGCAGGTGCAAGGCGGTACGGTGGATTACCTCGTGGGCGGCAACTACGTCACCAACGCCTTCTTCGGCTTCGACGGGGATACCTTCATCTCCGTATACGATAACAACAGCTATGGGGAAGAAGGAGGCAAAGTGGCGAGTGAGGTGCGTGGAGGTATCGTGGGCGGCAGTGTCATCACCTGGTCGACTCAGGAAAAAAGTCAAGATTTTGAAGGTAACTCGCACATCTTCATCTACACCTTGCTGAACAATCCGGAAGGCGGGGCTCCCTCCGTCTCTGATGGGACAAGCGAAGGCGCGACCGGCTTTACGGCTGTGGTCGGCGGCAATGTATGGATCGATGTGCCGTCGGAAAAAGTTTCAGAAAACATAAAACCAACCTTTGTCGGCACCACAAACATCTTTGTCAACCTGCTGGAGGGCAAAGCGATCGAAGACGACACGACACTGGACGCCAACAACGGCGACGGCCTCAACCTCGCCGGCACCTTTGATAAGGCGATCGTGGGCGGCAACTACACGGTGCCTGAACAGCTCGCTGAAAATGCCGGAAGCCGCATATCGGTCTTCTCCGGCAAGTTCGACGATGGCTCAGAAGGTGCGCATGCGCATATCACCATCTATGCCACGGCGGACCACACCTTCACCGCCGGCATTAACGGCGCGAGCAGACGCGACTCCGCAGGCGACGGCGCTACCGAATTTGAGGGCAACACGCACGTAGAGTTGCACGGCGGCAACTACACGGATATCGTGGCGGGCGGCATGTGGTACCAGGCTCCGACCGACGAGGCAACTTCGACCCACGAGGGGAGCCTTACCGGCAACACGAATGTCGAACTCTTTGACGGAAACTTCTTCCGCGTGGCGGGCGGCAATGTGTCGCTGGAAGGTAAAGAAGGCAGCTCCGATACCTTCAAGGGCAAGAGCAGCGTGATCATTCACGGTGGCACCTTCGGCATGGTCGGGGATGGAGAAGCGGCAGCGCAGGCGGACATCCCCTTCGTGGCGGGCGGCAGCTTCTACAGCGACACTGAGGGCACGATCACGCACAGCCAAAATGGGCCTGACAGCGTTCTCACCGAACTCAACATCCTGGGCGGCATATTCACGGACGTGCACCTCGTGGGCGGCGATTACATCAACACCACGGGCGTGGATACACAGGAACGGGGCGAAGGACCGACGATCGGGGGCAATACGCAGGTCGTCATCGGCTCGGCGGCGGGGGGAACCGCACAGCCGGAGATCACCGGCGTGGTCGTGGGCGGCAGCTACCTGACGGATGACGGCGAGGGAGGCAGCGCCATCATCACCGGCAGCACGAACGTGGAAATCAATGGGGGCAGCATCAACGCCGAAGTGACCCCCGGCGGAACCATGCATGCGCATGGCGGCTTGGCCGTGGTGGCGGGCAGCATGCTCATTGACGATGGAACAACGGCCGGCAACCATACGATTCAAATTGGAGGCGACACGAACCTCACCATCAATGGCGGGGACATCACCGGTTTCGTTGTGGGCGGCAGTTATTCTTCCGACTCCTTGGGAGCCAACAATATAACCATCGGCGGGTCGGTCAACATGAATCTGAAGGGTGGCACGATCACCGGCAATATCATCGGAGGCCATTACTCCGACAACACAGAGAATCCGGACGACTCCACGCTGGGAAATGTGGTGATCAACGTGGAAGGCAGCACGGTGCACGGGCTTATCTTCGGTGGTTCCTTCCGCCGGGCTCAAAGGGGATCTGTCGGCACAGACGACCTCCAGAAATACTCGCAACAAGGCGAACTCACGGTGAATCTCACCAGCGGCGAAATCGCCGGGGGCGTCTATGCCGCGGGCAACCACTACAACACGGATGCCGATGCTCAGCTGCATGTGCGCACAGCAAAGACCGTCGTGAACGTGACCGGCGATATGAAGTTTACCAGTTTCACCGGGATGACAGCCGGCGGGGAGCAGGTGAGCTACGAACAATTTATGCTTTCCGGCGGTTACCAGAGAAATGTCACTGCCGGGCGGGATCTCGAGGACTATTCCACCGTGGGCTACGATGGCGCCTGGAGCGAAGGAGCGGCGCAACTGCACTTCCTCAATGTGGAAGGAGCTGATAATTCTTTTGCCAACATCACCCAATTTGCTGAGCATCTCCGCCTGCAAGATTTCGATGCCGTGTACACCGATGAGGGGTTGACGATGGATCTGAGCGAGACCGTGATGCGCGTGATGCACAAGGTGACCGAAACCGATAAAAACCGTAATGATTCCTTTGTCAAGCAGGGGGGGGGAGACCTCGTCCTCAAGGGACTGCGCAGTTGGAACGCTCAGAAGTACGATGCTTCCACCGGTTTTGTAGGTACGGAAGAGGCTTACGGGGGACTCATCGTGGTGGAGGGCGGGCACTTGGTATTGCGTGACAGCTCCGGCAGCCAGAGCTTACTGGGCGGTCTGGCCTTTGTCTTCGGCAATGACAACTTGCGCGCTACCGGTAGCACGGGAGATGCCTACTTGCGCGCAGAGGGCGGTTTGACGCTGAGCTTTGCTGGAGCAAGCCAGACTCAGAAAGTGAAGCTTCAGCTGCGGTTGCCTGATGGCAGGAAGGCGGAGGACTTGGAGCCCGGGCTGTATCGTTTGGCCTCCGGCATTGATTGGTCCACTCTCGAAGGTCTGAGTAACTCGGGGCAGATTGCTCCCAAAGATCTCAAACTTTATTTCGACCCGCAGGACGGCAATGGGACATCCTTGGCTGAACTCTTTGGTGACTTGAAGTCTGAGGAAGGCACTTACAGCCAATTCTCCTTGGAGAAAGATGGGGGGACGCTGATGTTGCGCGTCATGAAGTACAGCAATGACTCTTGGGTGTGGTGGGGTGACGGAGACGGGACTTGGAAGAACGACAGCACGGATAACTGGAGCCGCGGAGATGACGCTGCGTTGACCGGTGAAGATGACGTCCATTTCTATGATGGGGCGCCGACTCTCGATGGTATTGTATTCATCGATGCCCAAGTTACGCCCGATGGTCAAGTTACGCCGGTTACGCCTCACAACGTCTATGTGCACAGTGGCAGCTACACATTCACGGAAGACACTCCCGGCAGCCTGCGCCCCACCGGCGTCATTTACATAGGCGATGAAGAACCCGATTACAATGAGGAGTTATTGACGGCTCGGCGCGATGAGGTGCGTGGCACCTTGGAGTTGGATATTGACGGTAAGTACCTCAACAATGTCCAAGTCAACGTCGGCGGTCGCCTCTCCCTGACCACCCCGCGCGCGCTGAGCAATCAGGATACAAAGATTATCCTCAACGGCGGCACTCTGATGTACGCCGAAAAGGACGGTGCGCTGGCCATGCAGGATGATCTGAGCGACAGGATAAAGCAGTCGGACACCAAGAATGCCGTCCTGCGCATTCAGGTAGGCAACAGCGTCCAAGCGGCAGACAGCAGCGGGAAGGAGGCTACTGCTCGCAGTGTGAGCAACGAAGAGGCGATGACAGTGACTTGGAGCGGCAGAATGGATGCGAAGGAAGGCATCTCCTTGGGCGTCAAGCGCGGTATCATCCAATCCGGCAGTGGCGTCTTCCACTTTGTGTGGGATACGTACGGCGGCATGAGAATCAATGATGGGGTATGGGAAGGCACACTGCGTTCGCGAGAAGGCAGGCTGGTGGTAGAGGTTACAGGCGGAGGTTCTGTACGAATTAAGCCCAACGATGAAACCTCCAACGAAAATCTGCGTTTGAGCGCCGAAAGTGACGAAGCGGAGTTGCAACTGGTGGCCAGCAACGGCACCGAGCTGATCGTCAGCCGAGGTATGCGCGGTAGCGGAACCATCACTATCGGCGCTAGCGGTTCCGCAGAGGGCTCTGCTGAAGGCAGCTACACGCTGGATGTCACCAATGAACGTGAGAAAGAGATCATGCAGAACTACTTCACCGGCACGCTGAAACTGCTCGGCGACGGCAAGTCGAGCACGGTGCAGGTGGAGCAAGCCGACACGTTGGGGCACGGCGATCAATCCACGCTCGCTCTGGCGGGGCGCGCACTGACGTTTGCCGACCCCGAGGAAACCGCGATGGTGAAAGTGGGTACCATCGTGGTGGAGGACAATACCACCAACATGCTGGGCGGTTACAATGCGGATCACGCGGCTGGCTCCAACGGGAGCATCACCTTACAGGCACAAAACGGTATCATCGGCAACGGCATACTGGCCAATGCGCAGGGTGGCTTTAACCACACGATCATTGGCTCGCTAAGCGATTTCAAAGGTATGCTCGTGGCCGGGCTCGCATCTGAGAACGCTTCCGGCGATCAGGTCACGCAAGATGCCCAATCTTCTTCTTGGACGCTTCAGGGTGATCTGACCTCTGAAAGCTCCGTAGTATCTGCCCACCTGGCTGGCACGGGCACAATCCGATTCACCTTGCCTGATGTGCCGGAGGGAGCATCGGCGGATGCACCTCGTAGAAAAGTTAAAGTTCGCCTTGAAGGGGCCGTGGGCGATGAAACTCTGGGCAACTCTCTGAAATTGGAGAACGCTATGGGTAACTCCACGCTCGTGCTCGCGAATACGGGGAATTCCTCCACCGGCGCTCTTATCTTCAACAATAATGAGATTTGGTTGGGCGATGACGACGGTACGGAGGCAAACTGGGTCGGCAAAGATTATGAGGGTGAAGGGACCTTTGTGCTCAAGAGCGGTTCATTGGGAACTCCTCTGACAACAAGAAACACAGTCGACCTGAAGGTGGAGACCGCCAGGGACACAGGCTCTACGGTCAATGTCAATGGCACAGCAGGCAGCATGTTCAAAGAGATTGTCATCAATGAAAATGGACATCTGACCGGAGTGAGCGGACCCATCACCGTGGGCGGAGATTCCAACCAAACGAAGGTCACTCTCATCTTCACCGAGAACAATGCGGGGGATAGAGTCGGCAACAGCGGTGATTACCTCATCCAATCCAGCGGAGATCTCGTCATCTACGAAACTTCCCGTAAGCAGGATGATGACACGGCCGAGTCTTTTATCACGGTGGATTTCAGCAATAAGGAGCTGATGAACATTCTGTTGGCGCACCGCGACGACAATGTGGCTACCTACCTGCATTTGATCAGCGGCGGCAAGATCTCATTCTTCTCAACAGATCAGGAGAAAAAGGAAGCCATGCTGATGGAAATGCTGCTCAGTGCTCCCAATTCTTCTCTGCTGGGCAACACCGGCTTCAAGTTGCAGACAGAAGGTGGCGACCTGGTTCTGTACGGTTCCTCGGACTCGGTCTATCTTGTGCTCAATGAAAAAAACGATCCGGGACAAACTCAGACTGATCCGCATACGATCAGCGATCCGGTTGCTGCGGCGAATCTGTCTCGCATGAAGGCTACGCTCGTCGATGAAGATACCTCACTGTCGCTGGATCTCAATCAGGCAGGGGATGTAACCGTGAACAACCTGGTGGGGTTGACCGGCTCGTCCCTTTCGGCCTCCGGAACAGGAACTGTAACACTTCGCAATCAGCTGGTTAAGGATGACCTCAAAGCTGAGAATGAATGGTTGGATGACGATGATGTAACCAAGCTGAAAGGACAAGATACCCGCTTTGAAGGCAGGCTGGTCGGCGGAGAAGGCGTCTCTTTCCGGAAAACCGGTCAGGGAACTCTCACGGTGGGTGACGGCTCCGAGAAGGGCGGGCTGGACATCGCGGGTGATCTTCAACTACGCAATGGTAGTTTTGTGGTAAGAGCTATGGACAGCCACCTGGGTTCACTCGTCTTCGACTACGGCAACGGGCTGGGAGAGGGAGAGGAACTCCGGCGCGGTCAGGAAGGGGATCTGGTCGTGCAGGGCGGCAAACTCACGGTCGGCCATATCGTTGAGGATGAGAGGCAGGCTTCCGAAGGCGATCAGGAAAGCAATCGGATAACCCTCAAGGAGCAGGCCGAGCTCGTCTACAACGGTGAAAGCACGCTGGAGCACACAACTATCGAGAGTAGCGATAGTTCCGGTTTGCTCACGCTGGGTGAAAACGCCAGCTTAGTTCTCGATGGAGGTGATACTACTCAGCTCAAGGACGTGAGCGTCAACCTGCTGGAGCAATCCATGCTGAATATCGGCAGAAGCAAACAGACAGTCAACCAGCTGAATGGCAAAGGCGCTCTGAAAGGCGGGGAAGGCAGTAGCCTTACCGTGAGCGGTGGCTCCTTCTCTGGCACACTCGTCGGAACCGGCACAGAAGGAACCGGACCTGCCGGTAAGCTTGTGGTGGCAAATGGCGCTCGCTTTACCTTGGATAACGCCAAGAGCCCGGATGTTCCAAGCGCTAATGCCTGGGATGTGCAGCTCGGAGACGATTCGAGGTTGAAGGTTGATGTCAGCAAGGGCGGCGCAAAACTGTCGCTGGGTGATGTATACTTGGGCAATGGCCGCATGGAAGTGGAGTTCGGCGACCATCCGGTGACGAGTAATCAGGTGACAGCCAATCTCGCCGGTGTGGAGAAGAATGGCTCGCTTATCTTCAATAGCGACGCTGAAATGACGCAAAATGAGGTGTTTACCGGGTTCACTGTAAGCGATGACCTCAAGGACGTCATCGGCGAATACGTCTCCTTCACCGGGGCGGGGAACCTGATGAAAGACAGCAGTGTGAGGGTCACGGAGGACGGAAAGCTGGTGGTAACCACGACGGACGCCACAGGAAATCGATTTGAGAGGGCTATTCCCAGCGCCGGCAGAAATGCCCGCGCGGGTGCCACGATGATGTGGGATTCACTTAAAAATAAGTCACAAGAAGATGGCTTCTTCGAGTCGCTGAGCAATCCGAATACCGATTACGAGAAACTGGCAAGCGGGCTGAATGACATGCTTGATCGGAACGATGCCGCTGCACTGGAACGCACGCTCGCTTCAGTAGCCGGCGCCTCGATTGCGACACTTGCCCCGGCTTTCATGGAGGATATACACCGCCAGCTCAAGACGATTCGCAACCGCACCACGACCATGGCCGGCGACGTGCCCGACGGTTCCTACAACGACCACCGGCCTTTCTGGCATGCCTGGATTAGCGGCGAGGGCGGCTACCACAAGTTGGATGCCGATGGAGACATGCCCGGCTTCACACTCAACAGCTGGGGTGGTACCGTCGGTGTTGATATCGATGTTTCCCAAAACGCAACCCTCGGCATGGCTCTCTCTGCCATGTACGGTGATCTGAAGCCGGATTCCTCTGAATCTGCTACGGGTGACTTGGATACCACCTACCTGAACGCCTTCCTGCGCGCCAGCAGCGGAGCCTGGATTCATACCTTCGTGCTGAGTGGCGGCAGAGCGGATATCGGCCTTGATCGTACTGTCAACTATGGCTCAGGCAGCTACCATACTAAGGGCAGTACCGACGGCTACGCTCTGGGTGCTCTGTATGAAATCGGCTACACGGGTCTTGTCAACAGGGAAGGTACACTTGCTCTGCAGCCTGTCTTCAACGTTGAGGCTCGCCATGCCAGCATCAAGGGCTTCTCGGAATCCAACAGCGATGCAGGTCTGAACGTCAGCAAGATGAGCCAGGATATCATCACGTTCGGCACGGGCGCCCGCATGCAGAGTGTCGTTGGTGGTCGCTCGCTCAACCGAACCTCTATATTTGAGGCACGCATGCTGGTGAAGGCAGACTTTGGCGACCGTTCCGGCACCTCGAGCAATGCCATTACCAACTCAGGTACCTTTGCCGAGGTAGAAAGCGCTGAGGTGGGAGCCGTTGGTGTCGAAGTCGGAGCCGGCATTACTATCCCGCTTGGCACTCACTACGGTAGTATTTTCATGGACGCCTCTTTCGAGTGGCGCCGCGGCTGGGCCAGCGCCGATGCTTCCGTTGGCTACCGCGTCAACTTCTGACCTTGGTGCAGTATCCGGCGTAGCCGTGCTGAAATCAATAGCGCGACCGGGAGAAAAACTTCCGGACGCGCGTTGTGTACCAAACCTCCCAAGTCGTCGGTGGCAGCAACTGCCTCGCAGCGGCGCGATTCGCCGCAGCAACCGTTTAATCATCCATCAGCGCTTCTTCGGCCAGCAAGCGGCAACCGCGCAGGTCGAGCTTGCCCGTGGCGAGCACAGGGATGGCTTCCACCGGCACGAGGTAGCGCGGCGCCCACAGATTCGGCAACTCCCGCTCGGCAAGCTTGGCTCGCAAGTCGCTGAGGATGGCGCGCTCCTGAGAACTACGCTGGTGCTCGGGCAAAGCGGAAAGCAGCACGAGCGCCTCGCCCTTCTGCTCATCCACCACACCGGTGACGGCAATTTTCACGCCGTCTTCCGGGGGAAGCTTCAGAATCTGGGAGATAGCGAGTTCGATCCCCTCGTGCGGCACCATTTCGCCGCCAATTTTGGAGAAGCGCGAGAGGCGTCCGCCTAGGGTGATAAAGCCGTTGAGGTCGAGCTGTCCGATATCACCGCTCTTGAACCAGCCGTCCTTGAAGATGGAATCATTGAGCTCGGGCTTACCCACGTAGCCGCGGAAAACATTGGCGCCTCGGAACCAAATCATGCCGCGCTCAGTGAGGGGAAGCTCCTTGGTGTCGTCATCCACATCGGTGACGCGCACGGCTATGCCGGGCAGCGGAGCGCCGATGCTGCGTTTCACCATTCCCGGCACATAAAAGGCGGAGCCGGGCACCATGGGGGCATCCTGAATATTCAACGAGCAGACGGGTGTGGCCTCGGTGAGTCCATAGCCTTCGAGCAAGGTTACGCCGCACTTGCGCTTGTATTCCTCCTCCAAATCCGGCTGCAACTTCTCCGCTCCCACGATGAAGTGGTGGATGGAGGCAAAGGTGTCCTCCCCCGCTCGGCGCAGCATGGCCCGGGCAAAGGTGGGTGTGGTGGCCAAAAGCGTGAGTTTGTACTTCTTCACCAGCTCGCAGAGCGTTCGCGCCTCCGTGGGGTTCGGGTAGGCGCAGATGGGATAGCCGCACAACAGGGGAAGCATCAATGTCACCGTGAGCCCGAAGCTGTGGAAAATCGGCAAACTTCCCAAAAATCTCTCGTCCTTCAGCGGGATGCGGCAGGAACACTGCGCCACATTCGCCAACACCATGCGGTGCGTCAGTGCCACCCCCTTCGGCTCCCCGGAGGAACCGGACGTGAAGAGCATCACCGCTTCATCCTCACCGCGGCGTGCGTCCGTGTCGCACATCTTGCAGATGACAGATACCGGGGCGGCCTTGGCCAGCAGGACGTTCGCGACGAGCGCGGGTTTGGAGAGCGTGCGCAACAGATCTTCCACGAGAATGAGCTGCTCCTCAGGCGGCCAGGGGAAGTTGGGCAGCTTCTCCATGAACTTGCGCGCCGTGATGAAGGTTTTGAGTTCGGCCTGGCGCACGGTGCTTTCAAAAGAGGCTCGCGAGCTTGCGTAGTTGATCATCACCGGCGTGATGCCCGCCAACAAGCAGGACACCAGCCCGATGGTTCCTCCCGGCCCCGGCGGCAAGATCACACCGATCCGCTTGTCGCCCCGCTTGCGCAGGACTCGCGCCACGGTCATCGCCACGCCGAGCAATTTGAAGTTCGGCAACTTGGCCCCCGTCATCCCATCCACCATCTCGACATTCGGGTGCGCTCGCATCGACTGCACGATGTGCGTGGTGAGCGATTCATTCAGCAACGGTTGCGCCGAGAACAGCTCTTCCCCCTTCTCCAGCCACGCCGCCAGCAGACGCTCGCCCGTTTGCGGCCCCGGTGAAAGTTTCGGCAGGATGTGAAACTCCTCGCAGCAATCCTCATCCTCGCGCTCCCGATACAGGGTGGTGATCGTCTCGCCGTAATACCCTAAAAATACGGGCACCGGCGCAATATGCAGACTCCCCAAGTGCCTCAAAAAGGGCGAGGGCACGTCTGCCAGCGTCCCGCGCGTCTTGGCTACCTGCCCCGGCAAAAATACCACGCTCTGCCCCGCGCTCATGTGCGTGAGAATCTGCTCGCGTACCGCCCGGGACGTCGTATGCCGAAAATCAAAATATTCGATGGAGATATCCTTCGTCTTGAGATATTCCATAATCTCCGGCGCCGGCGGAAATGTGCTGTCCACCAAATAACACACCTTCCCCTCCAGCATATGGTGCAGCGCTTTTCCTGTGCGTATACTCAGTCGGTTGGGCATATAAAAGCCCGGCGTTACCAAATTGTCCTGGCCATGTACATTGAGCGTCGCTGTCATAGGAACGTGCGCAGATCATACCAAATCACCCCCTCCCTGTCAAGTGCGCTCAAGCAAATGCCCAGGGCAAACGCACATCCATCCCAAGAAAAAGCACCCCCAATAGGCAATTAACGGCACATCATGGAGCATAAGTTATTGGTTATTTACGATTTACGATTTACGATTTGAATGCTAGCACGCCGGAGGCAGGCGGAGCCTGCCTATGTACAAGACGCCCGACGGCCCCGTTTAGGGTGCTCGTGTCAGCGGGCAGTGAGGGCGGTTGGACAGCGCGAAGGCGCTGCCCCGCAGGGTCTCACTGGCAGGGTGGTGCCAGTGAGTCAAAGCCCCCGAGAGCTCGGAGGGGGATTGGACAAAGGCACAGCTTTTGCCCGAAGGGCGAAAGCGACCAACGGCCGTAAGGTCGATTAGCCAAAAGCGATAGCTTTTGCCCCGAAGGGGTGAGGAGTCGTGAGGCGACTCCGAAGCAAGCGCCGATGGGGCGGCGCTGAGTCAAGGTACGATTGCGATGTTCGCGCGCGTTGCGCGAAAGAAAGTGGTGTGTCTCGCATCCTACACGCGAAGAAATGGGTTGAATGAGCCCGGAGAAAATTTTATTGGGACACGTGTGGGGCAAACGCATTTGAGAGAAGGTAATCAACGGAGGCAACAATCTTATTAACTGATATCCAAGTTTATACGCATCAAAAATCATGACAACAAGAGATCATCAGGATGACGGCTCAAGAGGAATCTCTGCATACGTTAATGACCCCATAAATCTGCGCAACGCGCACATTATTAACAAATCGTACCTCGTACAGCGTAAATCGTACATAGGCAAAGCATTTTCTAATGCGTTTGCCAGACGCCTTTTGACTTGCCAAAGGCTCGTTTGACTGGTATGCTGCGGGCATGGCAACAGACAAACACATCACACTGAAAACGAGCAAAGGGGATATCCGCCTCACGGTTTTTGCATCCAAAACCCCGGTGACGGCAGCAAGCTTTCTGAACCTCGCAAAGCGCGGGTTTTACGATGGTCTGACCTTCCACCGCGTGATTGCAGACTTCATGATCCAAGGCGGCGATCCGGAGGGGACGGGGCGAGGCGGGCCCGGGTACAGGTTTGATGATGAGTGCATTCCTACACTTCAATTCACGAAACCGGGGCTGCTGGCTATGGCCAACGCGGGACTGGATTGGATGGGGCACGGCACGAATGGATCCCAATTCTTCATCACCCATGTGCCCACAGAATGGCTCAACGGGAAACACACCATCTTCGGCGAGGTAGAAGGCGCTCAGGATCAGGATGTAGTAAACGCCGTTGCCCAAGGGGATAAAATCATCGCCATCGAAATTCACGATGACTGCACGGATCTTTTCACCGAGCAGGAAAAAAACATCAGCAGCTGGAACGCCAAGATGGATGCCAAATAAGGCATGGAGTTTGCCGTCCAGGAACTTCGCGTAGCGTACGGCGCGCGGGTTCTGTTTGATGCGCTTTCCTTCGTGGTGGAGCGCGGGCAGCGTGTGGCTTTTGCCGGGCATAATGGCGCCGGCAAATCCACCTTGATGAAGTGTATCGTCGGCGACATGCACCCGGATGCCGGACATGTCATTCTGCCACGCCATACCCGCGTGGGCTATCTCCCACAGGATGGAATCCACCTCGCCGGCACCCCCGTGCTGCAAGAGCTTCTCAATTCGGTGGGCAACGTCGCGGAAATGAGTCACCAACTTGAAGCGTTATCCGCCGATTTCCAGAAAATGAAACCGGATGATCCCTCCTACCGCGATACCATGGAGGAGCTGGGGCGCTTGGAGCTTATCCTGCAGGATCATGATGCGCATTCCCTTCGCCCACGGGCGGAAACAATTTTGCGCGGTCTCGGCTTTAGTAATGAGGATTTTACGCGCGACTGCGGCGAATTTTCCGGCGGTTGGCAGATGCGCATTGCCCTGGCAAAATTGCTGCTCCGGGAACCGGAGGTGCTGCTGCTCGATGAACCCACCAACCACTTGGACTTGCAGAGTCAGCGTTGGATGGAACAGTACCTTCGAGGCTACCGCGGGGCGATCTGCATCATCTCACACGATGTGGCGCTGCTGGATTCTCTGGTATCGCGCACGATTGCCCTGCACCACGGACGCGCCGAAGAATATGCCGGAAACTTCTCTTATTATTTGAAAGAGAGTGCCGCCCGACGCGAATCCCGGAAAAAGGCAGCCAGGAGTCAGCAAAAGCAAATCGAAAAGACGCGCGCCTTCATCGACCGCTTTCGCTACAAGGCCAGCAGAGCCGCCCAGGCTCAAAGCCGTCTCAAACAGCTTGAAAAAATTGAACTGATTGAAGAAGAAGCCGATGAGGATATCATGTCCTTCCACTTTCCTCCTGCCCCGGCGGGTGGCGCGACGGTGGTGGAAATGCAGAAGGTGAGCAAGGCCTACGACAACATCCACCTGCTCAAAGATTTCGATTTTCGCATGGAAAAGGGCGACCGTATCGCTGTCGTCGGTGTGAACGGTGCCGGGAAATCGACCTTTTCCCGATTGATAGCCATGACGGAAGAACCTAATTCCGGCACGGTGAAGTTCGGATTTCACACCCACGTCGCCTTTTTCTCGCAAACTCACGCGGACGTGTTGGATCCCTCCCAAACAGTGCTGGAATGTGTGGAACAAGCCGCTTCGCGCGAATCTCTCCCTATCGTTCGCAACTTATTGGGCTGCTTCCTATTCCATGGTGACGACGTCTTCAAACGCATCGGCGTACTCTCCGGCGGGGAAAGATCACGCGTCGCTCTGGTTTGCATGCTGCTACATCCGGCCAACTTCCTGATCATGGATGAGCCGACTAACCACTTGGACTTTGAGAGTCAAGATGTATTACAGCGAGCACTGGCAGAATACCCCGGCTCTTTCTGCATTGTCTCGCACAATCGCAACTTTTTGGATCCCTTAGTCAATAAGGTGTTGGAGTTTCGTCCTGGACACAACCCACGTCTCTTCTATGGCAATGTAAGCCAATACCTTGAGAAGGTCGAAGCCGATGCGGCGAACGGTTCCGATTCCACCGGAGAGATCCTCACCTCAGCTTCTCGACCAACCGAGAAAAATCGTCAACTGCTCCGCCGCGAACGCGCTCTAGCGCGCGAGCACGCTGCTCGTGTCATCAAACCCCTTCAAACTGAGCTGAAAAAGGTGGAAGAGGCCATCGCCGCGCGGGATGCCAGAAAGGCTGAAATTACCGACCTCCTCGACAAGCCGGACGTCACCTCCGATGCCAACCTGTTGCGCTCCCTCACCGAGGAATACCGCCAACTGGACAGCGAAAGTGAATCTCTTTTTTCCCGTTGGGTCGAGCTGAGTGAACGAATTGACGCCCACACAAGGCAAACGCATTAGAAATGCGTTTGCCTATGTACGAAGTACGGTTTGCGAATTCGCGCGCCGCGGTGCGCGGGAATTTTGCGAAGCCAGGGCGGAAGCGCATCGTACATAAGCAGCTGCTCCGCAGCTGCAAGTTGTTTTGTCAAAACAGGGATCGTATGGTATCGACTCCTTTTTTAATGACGTCATTTCCTTTCGACTTAATTTCCTCAACCGTCTCCTCATCGACATCCATTTTTTCAAGCAAGTGCATCCCCTGCTCGGAGAGCCAGCCTTTTGCGCTTTCTACCGTCTCTTGGACAAGATGAGGTTTTTGCTCACGGGGTTTCTTGTCGGTGGTATTGGAGTAATCAAATTGGAAGCTCACGACTCCGCATTTTTCTTCAGGACCATTCCAGCCGATAATGTTTTTGAAACTCTCGTACTGCTCGCAGGCTTTTTCAAACTTGCGCAGGAAAGTGTCCTTGCTGGTAAATGCCTGCATGTATCCCTCAAAATTAGGCTGTTTGTTGCGAGCCGCCGCATCGACCGCCTTCCACAGCGAGGGATAGGTACCGTAGAACTTCTTGACCTTGCGATAATAAGCGGCATCTTTCACCTGCGAACTTGGTAAGGACGAAATGCTCCACGTGTGATCCTTGCCCATCTCTATGTCATCGATCAGAAAATAACGCCGCGATATATCAACCGCTCCGCTCTCCCTCGTCTCCGTCGGCGTTATGCAGTCATCCCATGTCACATCCACATGGTGCCAATCTCCGTCCACGCGCACCATGTTCCACGCATGAGGTCCACCCGCGACACCAGTCACGATGTGGGCTTCCAGCCCCGCCATCTCTGTCAGCAGGTAGTAAACGCGACTGTAGGCTTCACACACACCTTGATCAGTGAGCAGCATGGTGGTCGCCGCGCCTCCACTGGTCAGGTTGTAGGAGTAGTGCTTCACCATGAAGTCGTGTATGACCCGCGCGCGCTCCATGTCCGTCATGCCGGGGTGGATGATGTCTTTGATGATCTGTTCGGCTTTTTGAAGTGAGACCCTCTCCTTCTTATTGAGTTGATCAAGAAGTGAGCGGTCACGGTATGCCGCGAGAATTTTTTCGCTGTCTTTGTAACCCATGGACAGCGTGATTGTCCCCTTCTTTTTGTCTATTCCGGAAACACCATATCCTCCGCAGTAGTCATACCATAGAGAATTTTTGACGTATCTCTTGGGAGATGCCGCGATCTTTTTGCCAATCGAAATGGTTCGTGACCCTTCCAACCTGCTCGCCATATCATCCAAGATGGAGTTGAGATCCTCGATTGTTTCCGCAATGGTCGGCTTTTCTTCCCCAGCGCCCTTCGCTGCATCATCATCTGCAACCGCCGCACCGGGCGCTGTGATGAAAAAACAGACGAGCAAAAGCAAATTCAACCACGACGGAAGATCAAGCGGCGCACGCCGATCACGAGTCAGTGTCGCGTGTCGGTGAACGTCGCAGAGGAGGAAAGATATGAGCGGTTGTTGCATACGGGGAGGGAAATCATGGATTGAAAAAATGCGAAACTGAAAGAGGAGAAACGCACACGCGCGCAAGATCTCGGCACGCCCTGCACGGAAGTGCAGTGTACGCTTTTTAATATACGTCAACAAGAAAAAAACGATCCCAACACACAATCCATTTACGATTTACGATTTTGGCACCTCTAAAAACTCAAGATTTTTGACACAGGGGCAGTCCATGATACCTGATCCCC
>CANPYO010000044.1 GCA_947588645.1 uncultured Akkermansia sp.
AGTGATGACGGCAAACTTCTGCCCGCTGCTCTTGCTGGACTTGATGGCAACGGAGCGGATCATGCCCGCCATATCGCTCACGTTCTGGATTTCCTCGCGAGTGAGCTCCGGCAGAGCTCCGATGGGCACATACTTGGGCTGGTCAATGACGCCGCGCATGGCATCCAGCGGGTTGCCGGAGAAATAAGCACCGGTGAGCGCCTTTTCTTCATCCAGTCGCTTCTGTTTGGGCCACTCAGGGATGACCGGAGCCTCATCCTCCTGCACGGCCGTAGTGGTCATATCGAAGAGCGACATCTGACCGGCCTCGTTGTCGCGGTGCACAGTGGCAGCTCCGCCCAGCGCGCGGTCGATGCTCTCAAAGAGCGCAGCGCGGCTCGTGTGCATGCAATCGAAAGCTCCGCACTGCACCAGCACCTCAATTTGATTGCGGCGCACATTTTGCGGCGGGATGCGGTAGCAGAAGTCCTCCAGGCTGGCGTAAGGACCGTGAGCCTCGCGCTCTTCCTCGATGACGCGTACGGTGTCGGAGCTCATGCTCTTCACCGCCGCCAGACCGAAGCGCACAGCGAGGTGCCCGTTGGGCATGGTTTCCGGGCGGAATTTGACGGCGGAGTGGTTCACGCAAGGTCCGAGCACCTCGATACCCATGCGGTTCGCCTCCTGGATGAAAATGCCGATTTTCTCATTGGTCGCCTCGTTGGACATAAGGCCGCAGAGGAACTCCACGGGGAAGTGCGCTTTCAAGTAAGCTGTCCAATAGGAGATATGACCGTAGCACGCGGAGTGCGACTTGTTGAAGCCATATCCCGCGAACTTTTGAATTTTATCGAAGATGGCATTGGCCGTCGCCTCATCAATGCCGTTGGTTTCACGGCAGCCTTTCACGAAGCGGGCTCGCTGCTCCTTCATTTCCTCCAGGTCCTTGTGTCCCATGGCTCGGCGCAACAAATCGGCGCCGCCCAGCGTGTAGCCGGCCAGCAGCTTGGCGGCCGCCTGCACCTGCTCCTGGTAAATCATCACCCCGTAAGTGGGGCCGGATACCTGCTCGAGCAGCGGGTGCTCGTACTCCGCCGTTTTTTCGCCCTTCTTCACGGCAATCATCTCGTCCATGAACTGCATGGCGCCCGGGCGGTAGAGAGCGAGCAGCGCGATGATGTCATCGATCTTGTCAATCCCATAGCGGCGACACGTGTCAACCATCCCGCCACTTTCCAGCTGGAACACGCCCATGGTATCCCCGCGGTTGAGCAACGCCAGCGTCTCCGCATCGCGGATATCCACCTCATCATAGCGAAAATCCGGCACGCGCATGCGCACGTAGCGCTCGGCGTCTTTCATCACCGTGAGCGTCTTGAGCCCCAGGAAATCCATCTTAAGCAGACCCGCGTTGTAGATGGCGCCCATGTCGCACTGCGCCACCACTTCGCCCGCCGGATTGCCCAAGTCATCGCGGGTGAGCGCCACATACTCATCCAGCGGGCGGTCGCCGATCACCACGCCGGCGGCGTGCATCCCCACGTTGCGGATAGTGCCTTCCAGCTTGAGGGCGTACTTCCACACCTCGCCATACGTGCTGTCCATGACGAGTTGGCGCAGATCTTCGTTGTTGTCGTAGCTGCTTTTGAGGCTGACATTCGGACCGCTTTCAATGAGCTTGGCGATGCGGTCACTCTCTGCATAGCTGAGGTCGAGCACGCGCGCCACATCGCGAATGACCGACTTGGCGCCCATGGTGCCGTAGGTGATAATATGGCTCACGGCGCGCTCACCGTACTTGTTGCGCACGTAATCAATGACCTCCGGGCGGCGCGTCTGGCAGAAGTCGATGTCGATATCCGGCGGGCTGACACGCTCTGGGTTCAGGAAACGCTCGAAGAGCAGGTCGAATGCCATGGGGTCGATATTCGTGATGCGCATGCAGTACGCCACCAGCGAGCCGGCAGCTGATCCGCGCCCGGGTCCCACAGGAATGTCGTGATCCTTCGCCCAGTTGATGAAATCGGCCGTGATGAGGAAGTAACTCGCGAAGCGCAGCTGGTTGATGACCGCCAATTCATTGTCCAATCGCTCACGCAGCAGGGCGTCGTTTTTGGCTCGCTCCTCGCCGTAGCGCCGGGTCAG
Source organism: uncultured Akkermansia sp. (assembly GCA_947588645.1). GTDB lineage: Bacteria > Verrucomicrobiota > Verrucomicrobiia > Verrucomicrobiales > Akkermansiaceae > Akkermansia. The sequence goes on from CANPYO010000044.1 coordinate 2,125, forward strand.
CCCCTCGTAGCAAACTTTGCGCAGGTATTCCTCGCGCGGCGAACCATCCGGCGTCGCAAACTCTGGGTAGCGTTCGGTGGAGGTAGAATCCAACTTGATGGAAACATTGCAGCGCGCCGCGATTTTTTGCGTGTTGTCGTAAGCCTCTGGGTAGTCCGGGAAAAGCTCGCGCATCTCTTCCTCGCTCTTCAGATAAGAGGAAGTCGGATAGCGCAGTCGCTTCGCATCCTCGCGCTTATTACCCGTGCCGACGCAGATGAGAATGTCGTGCGCATCGTGGTCGGCCGCATTCAGGAAATGCGCATCATTCGTGACCACCAGCGGCACATCATGCTTGCGAGCCAGACGTACCAACTCCGGCGTGCAAAAACGCTCGTTCTCCAGCTCGTGGTCCTGCAACTCCACATACAAATTGTCCTCGCCAAAAATGTCCTTGAGCTCCAGCAGCGTCTCCTCCGCTTTCTCCGGACGCCCCTGCAAAATCCACTCTTGCAAGGGACCGGAAATGCAACCCGTGAGGCAGATGATCCCCTCGCTGTACTCGCGCAGAGTGGCCATATCCACACGCGGCTTGTAGTAAAAGCCCTCCAAGTGCCCACGACTCACCAATTTGATGAGATTCGCCCAGCCGCGATTGTTCTCGCATAGCAGAACCAAGTGCGTGTACTTGTTGCGTCCGGGTATCTGCTTCTTCACATTCAGCGGCGTGGGAGAAAGATAGATTTCGCAGCCCAAAATCGGCTTAAAATATGGCTTCTTTTCGTCCGGGTGTTCGGCATTCCACGCCTTCACCTCCTTGTTGTACTTCTTGGCATTGACCAGAAATTCAATGGCCGCAAACACATTCCCATGGTCGGTAACAGCCGCAGAATCCATCCCCATTTCCGTACACCGCTTGATCAAATCCTTCGTGCGGATCATCCCATCCAGCAAGGAGTACTCGGTGTGTACGTGCAGGTGCGTAAATGCCATGCCCCACTCTACCACAGACACACGACTTTAGCAAGCCCCTGGCAAACGCATTAGAAAATGCGTTTGCCTATTTACGATTTACGATGCAAATAATGCACGCATTGCGCGAGAATTTGGCGACTAGTGTCGCCTATGTAGGATCTACTGGGCGTAAGTGTGCAGCGAATTGGTTGCCAGGGGCGCCATATTTACGATGAGGAAGGTGACGAGTACGGCGGCAAAGCCGAGGAGCAGCAGGGCGCGTTGCTTGGCCGCACTTGACATCGGCGCGTGAAAATAGATGAGGTAGATCAGCCAGGTGATGAGCGACCACACCTCTTTGATGTCCCACGCCCAGTAGCGCCCCCACGCCGCATCTGCCCACAGTGCGCCGCTGCAGAGGCCAAAGGTCAGGAAAGGGAAGGCGAGGCGCGCCAGCGAGTGGGCCGCTTCAAGCCGCGGGAGCTGTCGATCTCCCCGAGCTCCGGCCGCATAGAGCGCGGAGAGGGTGAGCATCGCATACGCCGCCATGTAGCTGGTGACGTGCGGCACGAACCACGCGGATTGGAGCGCCGGAGCCTGTCGCCACCCAGCCTGCAGAGGCATGCACAGCGCACCGATGAGCGCCACGGCAGCGACCCCGGCTATACCCGCGTCCGCCTGCACACCGCTGCGCCGCAAATAACCCCACACCGGCGCCAACAAGAGCGGCAGCGCGCAGAGCACATGGCGCATGTTGCCCAGCGGAGGAGCCTGCGCCGCCCACGCATTGGCCGCAAAGAGCAGCACACAGCACGCCAGCCCCGCGCCCAGCACGCGTCCGTCGCCCACGGAGCCGCGCCTCATGGACAGCAGAGCGCCGGCCGCCACAAAGAGTAGCGCCGAGAAAATGGTGAGTGTGGTGATGAGCGTGCTCATGCTTGTGTCGATCGCTTGTTTCTGAAAGCCCATGCGAAGCAGCTGAGGAGGACGCCCAGCAGACCGGCAAACACCAAGGGGCGCCCCGGAGCGCAGCGAAGCAACAGCTGCACCTGCCGTCCATCTGCGCTGCAGTTCATCAGATAAATCTGCCAATGATCCAAGCTCGCCGGATGATTCACGCGCAGGGTGACATCGCGCCCCTCCCCTTCGCCGAGCGTGGGGGAGAAGCGGCACACGGCCCGGTACTCCCTCACCTGCCCCGGCTGTTGCACCAGGGCGCGCGCCGGCGAACCGGGCAGAGCCAGGTAGCGACCCTCGCCACCCGGGAGAGCGCGCAAGTTTTCCACGGGCCATATCTCCTGTCCGCAGCGGAAGGAATCGCCCTCACGCTTCGCCACGGCGATCGGCAGCCATCGACCACTCCGGTGGACCAGCAGAGTGTATGATTCTGAGCTTGCGTAGCGCTCCACGTGCAGATCCTTCACCTCCACCTCGAAAGGCGCCCGCTTGTCCGCGCTCTTGCCTTGAAGAACGGATGGCGCACCCACGTGACGCGTCACGGCAAGGCGTTGCTCGCAACAGACATCCACAAAAGCCCCGACCACCACCAGAACGATGCCCAGGTGAGCCACCGCCAGCCACAACTTTTCCACACGGAGACACAGGTGCGCCAAGTAGCCGAAAATGACGCTGAAAAGGACCCCGACAACAGCCAGGCAACCCATACCCACCGCGCCAAACCACATGCCACCGCCCAGGCTCGCACAATGCTGCGCCTTTTCCCAGCAGTGCAGCAGCACCCCCACACCGGACACCACGAAGAACAGCGCAATGAGACCCATCAGCATTCTCAACCGATGCCCAGTCGAAAGCTTCCACGCCGCCCACGCGGCCACCCCACCTGCCAGCCCGCCCAGCACACGCATCAGACCTCCGCCATACACCGCCTCGATCCCTCCCCAGGGCAAGCCACCTGCCAGCAGCAGCACACACAAGGCTCCGAGCAGCATACCGGTTGCCCGAAGCATGGGATTTTTTTCGCGCACGGAGTTCACCAATTCCAGGTCAAAGAAAATACGCCCATAAGCGAATTCTTATCCTGCGTGCGGTAGGTGTGACTGTGGAACAACACCCCCGCGTAGTAGTCAATCCCCTTGTAGGCCACGCCCGCACCCAGCTGACCCTGCATCTGCCAAGGCGTGCGCCCGCACGTGCGGTCGAAGTGATGGAAGACGCCGCCATCAATCGTCATGTCCCGCGCCACGTACTCACCATACACGCCGGCGAGCAGGAAGTAGGAAATCCTGCTGCGGTCGTAGTTCGGTTTGGTCAGCAGGCTGATGCCAAAGTTGCCCGTTTCGATATCGTTCGTCGTCATGCTGGGCGGGAGATTACGGCCGATGCGGTAGGTGACACCCACGCCACCGGAGATATTGAAGGTGCCCAACGACTCGCGCACGTACGCGCGCGCCTCGCTCTCCCACCCGCGACGCAACATCTGAACCTGCGTCAACCACTCCTGGCGCGACGCGAGCTGCACGGTCATCTCCGACGGAACCTGGTCGTTCCAGCCGCGCCACTTGTCCATGTCCAGCAACTCATGCACCGCATTTTGCGTCTTGCCGGCGAGAGAGGCCTTACCCGTCGTTCCCACCTGTAACTCCGTACCGCAGCCGAACTTCTCGCCACGGAACAAGTAGCCGCCGCCGAGAGCCAGATAGCCGCAGTAGGGATGCTGGCCGGGGATACTGCCGTAGCTGTGGGCTTCCGGGGTGTACATGTTTTGCGTGAGCGTGACTGCCCAAGCGTGTTTTTCAGAAATCTCGCGCGTGAAATCAAAGCGCGTACCGTGCGAGAAATTGCTATCCTCGTCCGATATGGAATCATTCTGAAACACGCCGTGCAGGTGATTTTTTGGCGTGTTGGTGTAACCCGGATCCCCGGGTTGTGATATCGGGTTGGTATATCCTGCTACACCCGCTACAGCTGCATAGACGACGACCGGTAGTAATCCCATGCCCCTAATCTATTCCAATAAGGAAAGAGAGTCAAGACATTTACGATTTACGACGGAGCGCCTGGCGGCGCCTATGTACGTTGACTCACTAGCACCACCCTGCCAGTGAGCCCTCCGGGCAGCGCTTTCGCGCTGCCCATCCGCCCTCACTGCCCGCCGACGCGAGCACCCTGAAAGCAGCCGACGGTCGTAGGGTCGATTAGCCAAAAGCATGGCTCTTGTCCCGCAGGGGCGAAAACTCGTGGGGCGAGTTTGAAGCAAGAGTCGTGAGGCGACTCCGAAGCAACAACCGTGGGCCGTCGGGCGCCTTGACTCGTAGGCAATGGGGTGCCTACCGAGTCAATGCACGATTCGGGGAGTCAGAGCTCAACGCAGGACCAAGGGAGGCCATAGCGAGTGAGTGCTTCCATGAAAGGATCAGGATCGTTCTGCTCCATGTTGAAGACACCAGCGCCGGACCAGATGCCGGAAAGAATAAGGCGACCGCCGATAGCGGCAGGAACACCCGTCGTGTAGGAGACGGCCTGGGAACCAACCTCGCGGAAGCAGGCCTCGTGGTCACAGATATTATATATGTACACCTTCTTATCCTTCCCATCTTTCTTGCCCTGAATGATGCAACCGATGCAAGTCTTCCCATGGGTCGTCTTACCCAAATCACCGGGATTCGGGAGCACGGCCTTGAGGAACTGCAAGGGAACAATCTCCACACCGTTGTAGAGCACGGGATCAATACGAGTCATGCCCACATTTTTCAGCACGGTTAAGTGATTGATATAGTTGGGCGAAAAGCTCATCCAAAACTGAGCGCGTTTAATGGTGGGGATGTGACGCACCAGTGATTCCATTTCCTCGTGATACATACGGTAAATCTCGTAAGTACCAACACCTTCCGGACAAGTAAACGCTTTGTGGAGACTCATGGGGGGCGTCTCTACAAATCGCCCATCCTCCCAGTGGCGACAGGGAGCAGAGACTTCGCGGATATTGATTTCAGGGTTGAAATTGGTCGCAAACGCCTGTCCATGATCACCGCCGTTGACATCAATAATATCTAGATATTCAATGGAATCGAAGTGATGTTTGAGAGCCCAGGCGGTGTAAACATTCGTGACCCCCGGGTCGAATCCTGAACCGAGCAGAGCAAAGAGCCCCGCATTTTTAAAGCGCTCCTGGTAAGCCCATTGCCAGCTATATTCAAACTTTGCGACATCGCGCGGTTCGTAATTGGCAGTGTCCATGTAGTTGCACCCGGCCTCCAGGCAAGCATCCATAAGCGGCAGATCTTGATAAGGAAGAGCCACATTGAGGAGGAGACCCGGTTTTATGTCACGCAGCAACGCCACCGTACTCGGCACATCATCTGCGTCCAATCGGTGCGTCGTAATCCGCACGCCCTCGCGCGCGAGTACATCGGCAGCGATGGTCTCGCACTTGCTCAACGTGCGCGAAGCGAGGTGGATTTCCTCGTACACATCTGCCATCTGAGCGCACTTATGCGCCACCACATGACCCACTCCACCTGCTCCAACGATGAGAACGGATTTTTTCATCATGCACTCAGGCATTGTACATTTTTACGTAATACTCATCCGCCATACGGTCGGACTCGAAAGCCGGAATGATGTCGTGCATCGCCGTGAAGACAAGGCCTGTCCATGCATCCGGATTGTCATAATACATCGGCAGAACCTTGGATTCTAGCAAGTTGTAGAAATTGTCGCGATCGGAACGGTCACGAGCCTCAACGGGCAACCCGGCCTTAGCCTCCGGAATGATGAAGCAGTTTTCTCCGTCGCGGGCGAACTCGCGCACCCAGCCATCGTTGGTGGAAATGCTGATGGAGCCGTTCATGGCGGCAGACATGCCGGAGGTACCGGAAGCCTCGCGGGTGACCACAGGGTTATTCAGCCAAATATCTGAGCCGTTCTTGAGGAGGCGGGAGAGCTCAAGCTCATAGCCTGTGAGCACGGCACAACGCGGATACCTGTTGCTCAGCTCATTCAGTTTATTGAAGATATCTACCGCCGCAAAATCCGTGGGGTAAGGTTTACCGGCCCAAATCATCTGCACAGGCCGATTGGTACGCTGCAGCATGCGCTCAAACATGACGGGATTCTCGGTGATGAGCGCTGGACGCTTGTAAGCGGCAAAACGCCTGGCCCATACAATGGTGAGCGTGTCCTGATCAAAGAGGTGCCCGGTCTGCTCGCCCACCACACGGAAAAGATCCTTTTTCAAGGCGCGCTTGCGAGCACGGAAGGCCTTTTTATCGCCCTCACGGAAAGCCTCAGCCAGCTCCGGATCCTGCCAATAAGCGCTATTTTGGGCGTTGGTCACATGGGTGATGGGACAGATGTCGGAGTATCCCTCCCACATCTTACGGGAGACTTCGCCATGCAGAGCGGAGACGCCATTAGCGATGTGTGAGAGACGCAAAGCTGCGAGAGTGTAGTTGAAGGTCTGCTCCCCGGGATCAAGCTTGAGCATGGAGCGCACCTGGTCAAGCGAAAGACCATCAAAGAAGGAGAAATTGGCCATCAGGTTGATGTCCATTTTTTCGTTGCCGGCTTCCTCCGGAGTATGGGTGGTGAAGACGAAGCGCTTGCGCACCTCCTCAACATTTCCGCCATTGTGGGCAAGCATGTTGAAGGCAGCACCGATGGCATGCGCCTCATTCATGTGGTAGATTTCGGGTTCCACGCCAAGCTCCTCGAAAAGGCGTGCGCCTCCCTGCCCGAGCACGATGTACTGTGAAATGCGCGTCATGGGGTTGGAATCGTAGAGGCGCTGGGTGATAGAGCGACTCATGGCGTCATTTTCCGGCAGATCCGTTGTCAGGAAGAACATGGGAGCGGTACCGAAAGTCTCCGGACGCAGGAAAAGCGCCTTCACCCACACCGGTGAGTTGCAAACGCGGATGAGGAACTTGATGTTGTGATCCTCCAGGAAGGTGTAATCACGACGCCGATATTGAGCGGCCATAGAGCCATCTTCTGCGCGGATTTGACTGTAATAGCCGTACGACCAGAGGATACCCACACCGACGAGATTCTGGCGCAAAGCGCCGGCGGAGCGCATGTGTGATCCCGCCAGATAACCCAGGCCACCGGAGTAAATCTTAAACACGTTGTCGATAGCATACTCCATGCAAAAGTAGGCTACGGATTTGCTGTACTTGGGGTCTATTTCATACGGATGCGCGTACTGCGCCGGCAGGAAAGATTGTGTACTCATAATCGTCTCGTTTCTGTCTGTCCGCTTCCATTGCAAGCGGACACGCGCCATTCTACACCTGCTCGCGGAATAAGGGAAGAAAAAACAGCCACAGGGCCCTGAAAAAAACACATCCGCCCCAGGAAAAACGCGACCTTTCAGACGACGGAAATGACCTCTGAAGAATAATAAACCATTTACGATTTACAATTTGGAAAGTCGTGAGGCGACTCCGAAGCAAAGCTCGTGAGGTGAGCTTGAGGCAACTGCAAAGTAAATGCGAACGCAGAATTTTAAAAGCCATGCACGGACGGAGCGGTGGCGGCTAACGCCGCCTATGTACGATGTACGAGGTACGATGTACGATTTGGATTATTCCGGCATATAGGTTCGCAACAGCGCCACGGCATCCGATGCCAAGCGAGCAATAGCCGCACGTTTGTCGCAAATGCGCGGAAGAGTCCAGAGAGTGAACTCATCATGCGCGAGAATGTTGAAATACATGCCGCGCAAACAAGTGAAGCACCACAACCAGTCATCCCGGCGCATACCTGGGAAAAAACGCCCGAGAGACTCCGTCCACTCTTCCATAGCAAAGGAGAAATGAGAGTCATAAACCTCGCGGGTGAGCTCCGGGGACTCATAGCCCATTTTGTTGAGAAAGCAAAGCACCTCCTCTCCGGTGGCGACAGAATCATCTTGCCAGTGCGTAAGCGGAGCCGCAAGCCAAGCATCCACAATATGTACCGGGTCATTGGAAGGCAGAGCTTCATGCAAAGCGGCGCGACAAGCGGCGTTATACGGGATGGAAACATAGGCGAGCGTATCTCGATAAAGATCAGCCTTGCTACCGAAGTGATAGGAAATGGCGCCCATAGTCACCCCGGCAGCGCGGGCAATATCGCGCAGAGTCACGCCGCGAAAACTCAACGCCGTGAATTCACGAACAGCCGCATGCATAATGCGAGCCTTAGTGATGTCGGATTTGCTCATGGCACGTCCGGTTCATCGGTGGGCGGTTTTTGAGGCAAGAGAGATCTCAGATAGTCAGCATCTTCTTTGCAGAAATGGGAAATTTTCGTACGAGTAACGCGGCCGCCACTCTCTCTGAGGAAAACGACCTCCTGTTCTGGATCCACGCGCATGAGTTTAGCAAAAACGGAGGCGTTGCCGCGGGCGGATTTCCAGTCTCTATACCCGCGTTCGGCAAGCTCCTCCTTATATTCACCGTATTTTTTCTGGGCAAGTGCGACGCCAGCCTTGAGTTCTTGGGCAAAGCCTGAAAGGAAGCCATTAAACCCATCGATGCGAGCAGTGATTTTTCCGTTGGGGGTAATCACAGCGAAAGACGGTTTCTTTGAGAGACCATAGCGATGTTGCAGGGCATTGATATTCTCCGCTCTGTACTTGACTTTATCTGCACCGGAATCGCCCGACGAAGCTCCGGAGTCCAACCGCACGCACACGGCATGTGTACTGGCCCAGTCTTCGAACGCCTTAGTTTCCAGGTACTCTTTACCGAGCTGCCCGCTGCGCGGTGAGATCACCGAATCGTGAAACCAAACAATGAGCGGTAGCTCCTGCTTGCGAGCCAGTTGGATAGAACGTTCCATATCCACCTGCCACCCCCGACCAAGCCGCTTGTTCTCGAAGATGGCGGTGAGTCCGGGAATCTCGGCATCCGGATGATCCGGATCAGTCCACACGAGCTCATCTTCCGAGCCATTGTCAATCTTCTTCAGTTCCTCCTCAGAAGCGACACTGATATTGACCGCATTCATGTCACCCTTATTAGCGAGGAGAGGGTTACCGATGTTGCGCGCCACCTCTTCGGCGGTGGTTTCGCTCTTCCCCATGGCCGGCTTTTCTTCCCTGGTGTGCACACACGACAAAACCGGCAGCGAAACTGCCAACAGCAGAGCTAGGCGAAAACGCATCATGGCTCATTCCCGGCTGCACCGGCTAGGCGCTCTTGCTCCTTCACCGTGTTCCAAGCTCGCTCAAAATCACCGGCAGACGCATCCTGCAGGGTGATCCCGGCGGCCGCGAGCAATTCCTCCAAAGCTGTAAAACGGCGCAGGAATTTCTGATTAGCGCCATGCAATGCGATCTCAGGGTTGATACCGCGGCGGCGGCAGAGATTTACCACGGTGAAAAGCAAGTCGCCCAACTCCTCAGTCACGCGTGGGTCGTCATCCGGTAGGGGCAGAGTATCGCTCACCTCCACCAGCTCTTCGCGCACCTTGTCCACCACGCCAGCGTGCGAACTCCAATCGAATCCGACCTTAGCCGCCTTGGTAGCGAGTTTTGCCGCGCGCAGCAGCTCGGGCAACCCCTTACCGCAATCGTGCAAGCACGGCTTGCGTTCGCTGTGGTGCTCCTGGCGCTTGATTTGATCCCAGCGCGTGAGTACCGCTTCTGCATCCTCAGCCGCAGCGTCACCGAAGACATGCGGATGACGGCGCACCATTTTGTCGCATAGCCCCTTCGCCACATCCTGCACACTGAAATTTTCCGCCCTATTTTCCTGAGCCAGCTCAGCGTGGAAGAGCACTTGCAGCAGCACGTCCCCCAACTCTTCACACAGGTGGGCGGCATCCCGCTCTCGAATGGCATCTATACACTCGTAGCACTCCTCGATGAGGTTCGGAATGAGACTCTCATGCGTCTGCTGAGCATCCCAAGGGCAGCCCCCCGGAGCACGTAAGCGATGCATGATGGCAATGGCACGTTCGATCTGCCGTGCCGGATCCGTGCAGTGAATCATTTCCTCATCATTCATGGTTACGTAAGTCTCGACGTTCGTTCACGGCTGTGCCGTCTAAAATATTCTGCACCTGCTGCACAAGTTTCCACGCCACGCGACGACGGCTGTATTTGCGCTTCAAAAGGTCGAGCAGCTCCCGCCAGATTTCGGGAGAAAAATCAACAGGCTGCGGTTCCGCAGTATCACGGCAAGAACGCGGCATCTTCGGGGTACAAGAGAGCTGCCACCAACCGCCAAAATAAGCGGCCTCGTAGATGACCTTCTCCCCCTCATCCGTGCGCGACTGCCAACTAAAAGTTTCCACGGCGTTTAACGGATGAAATGGGTATACTTGCGCTCCACCGGCTCAGGAATGGGCGCGGCAGCGTACGCCCTTACGGCGCGAGCCATGTTGCGACCGAGTTGGCGCATGATAGACACGCCCTCCTCATCCGCCATCACATCTGCCGGTCCGAAACCGTGCACCTCATTCCAATAGAAAGAAGACACAACGGGCATTTGTGAGATCGTGAAATGCTTCTGAATGGCATCCAACGTCGCCAGAGATCCCGCGCGACGGCTAGAGGCAACGGCAGCAGCAGGTTTGCCTGCAAAAACATCCCCCGCAGCATAAAACGCACGATCCATGGCGCTCAGAAGGCGCCCGCTCGGATGCCCGTAATACACGGGAGAACCAAACACAAATCCTTGAACAGTACTTGCTTTGGAAATAAGTTCATTCACGCAATCTTTGTCCCAAATGCAGCGACCCGGATGTTTTTTACAACTACCACAGGCCATGCAATCCTGCACCGGCGCCGTACCCAAATAAAAGATTTCCGTCTCCACACCGGAAGCTTGTATCTCCTGAGCCACAAGGTTGAGCGCCGTGTAAGTACACCCCTCCATGTGCGGGCTTCCATTCACGAGAAGAACACGTAATTTGCCGCCCTGCTCTGCGACATGAGCAGGATCCTCCCCCGCTACGGCTGCCGCTGCCAATGCACTGCTTGCTAATCCCAGTTTCGTCATAAATGTTCGTCGGTCAGTCATGGTAAAAAAGAAAATCAACGTCGAACAGGCGATCCGCCCAGCTCGCGGTGAATACGGTTCACATCCTCCCGCATCGTGGGGGCGATGGTCTTGACACTCCCCGGATCGAGCGACACGATAATAGGCTTGGAGCGATTGCCATCCGCCGCATATTTGTATATCACGCGCTGTACCAATTGCCCCTGAGGATGAGAAAACATACGCTCCTCAATAAGGCGCGCCGAGCTGTCATATCCGTAAGCTACCTTGTAAATGAGCGTGCGCTCGTGGTTGTAAATGTTACAACCCACCAGCTGCCCATACTTCCCCTCGTGATAATCATTTATAGCAGCCAACTTTCCACTGGCAGTATAGGTAGCACAGCGCATCCCTTTGCTGCCCCGTTGCCGTTTGTACACCGAGCGGGAACCATCGGGATGCCGCACCACGCGAGCCAGATCCCGACTTTCACTCACCATGTCCGGGCTTTGCCCCACGGCTTCATCCGCCAGCCATGCCATCAGCACGCACACCGCCATGGAGATGTACCTCTTCATACCACGTATTCTACCCTGTCCTTCCTGCCATGGCAAGACATTTCCCACAGGATCCAGGCAAACGCATTTGAAAATGCGTTTGCCTATGTACGAGGTACGATGTACGATGTACGATTTGGAAAGTTCCCGCGCTTGCGCGCGAATTCCGCAGAGCTAGTGCGAACGAATGTGATGAAACCGTAGGCGGCTGACGCCGCCTATGTACGATGTACGATGTACGATGTACGATGTACGATGTACGATGTATGATTGAAGGGTTCGCGCGCGATACACGGAAGGCAAGTGGTGTGTCTCGCATTCCGCACGCGAAGGAATGGGTTGAATGAGCCCAGAGAACATTTTATTGGGACACGTGTGGGTAAAACATGTGTCCCACGACTCTTTTTTGCATGGATGAGGACACAAAATACTACAACACTGCTGCATTTGAATCGTTGCATACGGCAAAACGCATCTGCTCTGCCTCCCTGAGCAACACGTCGAATTTTTCAAATCGAAAATGAATTAAATCGTAAATGAGTCGTGTTTTTTGGGGGACGGATGTGGCTCTGCACAGATGTCTGTGCAATCATGGACTGTGTAGCATGATCAAATAAAAATGCCATACTCATTGACGAGAACAAAATTTAACGATACGGGAAATTTCTTCATATGAAACGATAGCGGCACGGAAACGCGTCATGCCATTTTCTATTTCCATCCGAAGCAAACCATCCCCGTGCTCCATCAGAGTCTCTGCTCCTTCATCATCTAACATAACTCGACTCTCTTGTTTATCAGTAACTTTCAAGGCTATTCGACTCGGGAAGGCTCTCTTGATCGTCTCTGTCACAACCATCTTCTGCGGCATCTGAGTTGTGGCTACGAGATGAATGCCGACAGCAGATGCCTTCATCGCAAGGCTACTGAGGAGGGACTCAGCCTCATCTTTCGCCTGCAACATTAGATCTGCAAGTTCATTGATCACGACAATAATGTGGGGCAATCGGCACGGGACCCCCGGCAAGTCATTCATCTGCCGCCTATCCCGAGCCAAAAGGCTGGCAGCTCCACCATTAGCACGAGCCGTTTGACTTAGCTCGTATACGCGTCTGTTGTACTCCCCCACGCTCGTGACACCCTCACATTCGAACAAACTAAATCGGCGTTCCACTTCTTGTACGAGCGCCTTCAAACGCGTTATTGCATTTGACGTACTGGTGACAATTGGTGCAGCAAGGTGAGGTAGTTTTCTATAAACATTCATCTCAACGTTCTTTAAATCAATCAATATGAGCTCGAGTTCAGTCGGAGAAAACTTGTATAGGAGAGAAAGCAGGATATTATTGACACATACAGATTTGCCCATCCCAATAGCGCTGCCGATGAGAAGGTGCCTCATCTCCGCTATGTCGCCAATTACCGGTTCCCCAACCACATCTCTCCCCAGAGCCACAGGCAGGCGCAAGAGGGGATCGGTGAAATTGGGCGACAGAAGCAACTCACGCAAGTTCACATCCTCACGCTCACTATTTGCCAATTCAATGCCAAAAGAGACCTTCCCCGGAATGGAGGCTACGATATTCACACAAGGATTTTGAGTGGCAGCCATGATTTCAGTTTTCAACTGAGTGACAATCCGCATGTTCTTCTCATCGGAAAGTGTAAACTCGTATCGGGTAACATCTGGACCGCATTTGATACGCCCCGGCGTCACCTCCACGTGGAAGGCCGCAAACGTATCTACCAAAACAGCTCGCAATCTCTGCGTCTCGGCCGCCCTTGCTGCACGGACGTCCTCTGGAATTGGTTCGTAATTAATCAATTCCAAGGGAGGTAGCTGGAATTCATTATGCTTACCTCGCGGGATCTCGACTTCGCATGCATCTATTATCATATTCCCCAATCTTACACCCGCATTCTAATCCAACATATAGGATACGCAAGAGAAAAAACTCATGGGGCACACATCCGTCCCAAGAAAAAGCCTAGCCATTTACGATTTACGATTTGGGAATAATGCGCAGCTGAACTGCGAGAATTTTGCGAAGCAAGTGCGAGGGGATGTGATGGAACCGTAGGCGGCAAAATGCCGCCTATGTACGATGTTGGATGTACAACACGCACGACGGCTGTGAGTGCGTGTTGTAAACCGTACATGGGCAAACGCATTTCTAATGCGTTGCCGTGCAGCGTACCCCGCCTACGCTCCGGCAGACAAACGTCACCGGAGCGAATATTTTTGCGCGAGTGAGACGAATGATTTTACTCGGCGCCTTCGCTGAGGGAGAGAGTATCGCAGGTGCAGCAGAAGTTGCGGTCGCCGTATGTGTTGTCCACACGCGAACAACCGGGCCAAAACTTGTGCAGACGCAAGCCGGGAACGGGGTAAGCGGCAACGCTGCGTGAGTACGGGTGCTCCCACTTGTCAGCGCAGACTTCTTGCGCAGTGTGCGGAGCGTTGTCCAGTACATTGTCACTCGCGGGTACCAGGCCGTCCGCCACAGCCGTCATCTCGGCATGGATGTGAATCATGGCCTCGACGAAGCGATCCAGCTCCACCTTACTCTCCGACTCCGTGGGCTCCACCATGAGTGTGTCATGCACCGGGAAACTCATCGTTGGCGCGTGGAAGCCGTAATCCATGAGGCGCTTGGCGATGTCATCCACGGCGAGACCGCTCTTGTGAATCATCGGGCGCGTATCCAGGATGCACTCGTGCGCGACCAGTCCCTTCTCCCCGGCGTAGAGCGTGGGGAAGTAGTCTGCCAGCTTGTGCGCCACGTAATTCGCATTCAGGATAGCAACCTGCGAAGCGTGTTTCAGCCCCTGGCTGCCCATCATCGCGATGTACATCCACGTGATGGGATCCACAGCCGCCGAGCCGAACTCAGCCGAGGAGACCGCACCCTGCGAGCGTCCGCGGTCACCGTGCAAATGCCCGGGCAAGTAGGGGGCGAGGTGCTGAGCGCAGCAGATGGGTCCCACGCCGGGACCGCCGCCGCCATGGGGCATACCAAAGGTCTTGTGCAGGTTGAGGTGGCAGATGTCTGCGCCGATCGTACCGGGATTCGTGAGCCCGCACTGCGCGTTCATGTTGGCGCCGTCCATGTAGACTTGTCCGCCGTTGGCATGCACAATTTCGCAAATATCGGCAATTCCAGCCTCGTACACACCGTGTGTAGAGGGATACGTGACCATGAGCGCGGCCAGGTGATCGCGGTGTTCTTCAGCGAGACGGCGCAGGTCAGCGATGTCGATATTGCCCATATCATCGCATTTCACCGGCACCACCGTAAATCCCGCCATGGCGGAGGATGCAGGGTTGGTGCCGTGCGCGGATGCAGGAATGAGGCACACATTGCGGTGACCTTCGCCCTGCGCCACCTGGTAGCGGTGAATCGTCAGCAAACCGGCGTATTCACCCGCCGCACCGGAGTTCGGCTGCAAACACACCGCCGCGAAGCCCGTGATCTTGGCCAGCCACTCCTCCAGCTGCAGCAGCATGGCGCGCATACCCTCGCATTGATCAGCCGGAGCGAAGGGGTGCAGCTGCGTCACTTCATCCCACGTAATCGGCATCATCGTGGCGGCGCAATTCGCCTTCATCGTGCAGGAACCCAGCGGAATCATCGCTTCGTTGAGAGCCAAATCGCGCATCTCCAGTCGGTGAATGTAGCGCATCATCTCCGTCTCGGAATGGAACGCATTGAAGCATTTTTCTGTGCAAAACGGCGCCGTTCTCTCACTCGGCGGAGCGTCTTTCACCGCTGCAGGACTCACCCCAAACGCCGTGCAAAGCGCCGTCAAATCAACATTTGTACACGTTTCATCGAAGGACACGCTCACCGTGTCGGCATCGATGCGACGGATATTGTAACCCGCCTTCAGTGCGGCCGAAACGAACGCATCCGCTCGTCCCTTCACGCGAAGAGTTACGGTGTCGAAAATGCGTCCGGGGATGATTTCCACACCCTCAACAGCACGCATGCTCTCTGCGAAAGCGACAGCGAGCCGCTGCACCGTAGTGGCGATGTGGGAGAGACCCGCCGGTCCGTGGTACATGGCGCAGAAGGTGCTGAGCAGAGCCGTCAACACCTGAGCCGTGCAGATATTGGAAGTGGCTTTCTCGCGGCGGATGTGTTGCTCACGCGTTTGCAGCGCGAGGCGATAGGCCGGTTTACCGTCACGATCCACGGAAAGGCCAATAAAGCGTCCGGGCAATTTGCGCTTCAGGGCATCGGTGCAGGCCATATACGCCGCCGCCGGACCGCCATAGCCCATCGGGATGCCGATGCGTTGAGTTGTACCGATGCAGATATCCGCCCCGAACGCGCCCGGCTCGCGCAAGCGAGTGAGAGCCAGCAAATCTGCCGCAACACAGCAGAGAACCCTGCCCGCGTGACACTTCTCAAAGAATGCAGCATAGTCCTCCACGAGTCCCAAATTGTCCGGGTACTGCACCAGCACGCCTGCCAACCCCGGCTCGCTCGCGGGGTCAAACTCCTTCCAGTCTCCAACGATCAGCTTCACACCCGTGGTCTCGCAGCGCGTACGAATCACCTCGATTGTCTGAGGAAAACAGGAATCCGCTACGAAGAAGGTATCGCTCTTCGCCTTGCTGCTCACGCACAGGTGCACAGCCTCTGCCGCAGCTGTCCCCTCATCAAGCATCGAGGCATTTGCTATGGGAAGACCGGTCAGTCCGGCTATCATCGTCTGGAAATTCATGAGCATCTCGAGCCGACCTTGAGCAATCTCCGGCTGGTATGGAGTGTACGCCGTGTACCACCCCGGATTCTCGTATACGTTGCGCTGGATCACGGCAGGCATGTAAGCGCCGTAATATCCCTGACCGATCAGACTTTTGGCGGGCTTGTTGGCAGAGAGCACATGCTTGAGCTGACTCAGGGCATCCTGCTCGGCCAGCGGCGCAGGCAAATCCGGTAGCTGCTTGAGCCGGATGTCCTCCGGCACGATGGCATCCGTCATGGCCTCGAGACTATCGAAGCCGATTTCGGCGAGCATTTCTTTGATCTCGGTCTCACTGGGGCCGATATGGCGCGGTTCGAAAGGTGTCTGTGCTGTTATCATATTTTACGTGGTATGTACGGTGACAAAAGGCAGGCGCAGGAGCTACTACTCGGTGAACTCCCGCGCCCGCTGTCAAATCTGCGTTCCTTATTTGCAGAACTCGCTGTAGGCCACAGCGTCCATCAATCCATCCAACTCGGTCGGCGCACTCAGGCGGATTTTACAAATCCAGCCTTCGCCAAACGCGTCTTTATTCACCGTAGCCGGCTCGTTGCTCAAGCCCTCATTTACCTCTACAATCTCGCCGGACACCGGGGTATACACATCCGAAGCTGCTTTCACGGATTCAACGGCGCCGATAACATCGCCTGCCGCAAATGTGCTGCCAACTTCCGGAAGATCCACATACACCACGTCGCCCAGCTCGGACTGCGCGAAATCGGTGATGCCCAGCATTACAACTCCGTCGGCGGCGGGGCTGATCCATTCGTGTTCGGAAGAATATCTGAAGTCTGAGGGTATTGTGCTCATAATATTTTTTTGGGGGGGTAAAGAATGAATTACTTTTTGAGGAAAGGTTTTTTGACAATTTGCGCCGGCACTGCTTTGCCACGCACTATCACCTGCACGTCCGTACCGATCTTGCCGAGTTGCGTCGGCACATACGCCATCGCGATGCCCTTGCCAAGCGTGGGCGAAAGGACTCCGCTGCACAACTCACCCAACGGCGTACCATTCGGTAGCTGAACCTCGTAGCCATGCCGGGGAGGCGCACCCTTGCCGGTGTATTCAATAGCCACCAGAGCCGTGGGGCGACCGTTTGCTTTCTGCTCGCGCAGCACTTCCACGCCGATGAAGTCCTTGCTCAAATCGCAGCACCATGAGAGGCCCGCCTCCAGCGGCGTCTTTTCAGGCGATAAATCCGAACCATTGAGCGAATAGCACATCTCCAAACGCAAACTGTCGCGGGCACCCAATCCGCAGGGCTTCGCCCCGCTCTCCACCACTTTCTCAAACCACTTGACCCCTTGCGATGCCGGACAAAACATCTCAAAACCATTTTCGCCGGTATAGCCAGTGCGACAAATGATGAGCTCATCTCCATCTGCCACAATCTTACGAATGCCGTTATGCTCCGGAAGACTCTCCCCTGGGCACATCTTGGAAAACACCTCTTCGCACTTCGGACCCTGCACCGCCAGGCCCACATACTCAGCGCTCCTGTTTTCCAGTGTGATACCCGCAGGTCGGTGAGCGTTCAACCATGCATAATCCTCATCAATCATCGATGCATTCACGACGATGAAATAATCCTCAGCCGCCATGCGGTAAATGATCAAATCATCAATCACGCCTCCTCGTTCGTTGAGCATTATCGAATACTGCCCTACTCCATCCGAGAGTTTGTTCAGGTTATTCGTGAACATCCCGTTGAGCCACTCCGTTGCCCCTGCTCCATACACGCGGAATTGCCCCATGTGCGATATATCAAAAACACCACACGCGTTGCGCACACTGTGGTGTTCCTCCAAAATCCCCGTATACTGCACCGGCATCAACCAACCCGCAAAGGGTACCATTTTTGCTCCGAGTGCCTGGTGCTTTTCGCACAGAGGCGTGCTCTTAATTTGTTCGCCACTCACGCCGCTTATCCTACCCTCCCTCTCTCCTCTTGTCAAGCTCCTTAAAGCCTTTCTCTCTCTTTTTTTCATTTTTAGGCTTGACTTCCTGCCCCTCGATGTCTATACTTTCCCCCGTCCTTGCTTCGGCAAGCTCTTTTAATCGCGGGATGGAGCAGCCCGGTAGCTCGTCAGGCTCATAACCTGAAGGTCGCAGGTTCAAGTCCTGCTCCCGCAAGCAACGATGGCGGCTGAAAGCCGCCCATTTGCGTTTTACGGTTTGTTGGTGACGTGCGCGTTGCGCAGATTCTTGCGCTCTTCGTATAATTTTGTGGAATGACCCAACAAAGCAATTCTACAGAGTCGGCAAAATATGCGGTAACAACCAAA
>CANPYO010000045.1 GCA_947588645.1 uncultured Akkermansia sp.
CTCCGCGCGATCTTCAGCGAAATAGAAAGCGGAGGAGGCAGGCGGAGCCTGCCTATGTACGAGGTACGAGGTACGATTTGGGAAGTTCGCGCGCCTGCGGCGCGGGTGCGCGAAGCCGGGTCGCTCTTCAATGTTCGTCATGGGCAGGACGAAGCAAATTCTGTAACTATGTACGATGTACGATGTACGATGACTCACAGCCGCCCCACGGCTGTTCGCCCTTCGGGCAAAAGCTGCGCTTTTGTCCAAACTGCCTTACGCCGTCGGCAGTTTTGTACGATTTGGGAAGTTCGC
Organism: uncultured Akkermansia sp.; assembly: GCA_947588645.1. Classification (GTDB taxonomy): domain Bacteria; phylum Verrucomicrobiota; class Verrucomicrobiia; order Verrucomicrobiales; family Akkermansiaceae; genus Akkermansia. The sequence continues at coordinate 295 of CANPYO010000045.1, forward strand.
GCGCCTGCGGCGCGGGTGTGCGAAGCCGGGTCGCTCTTCAGTGTTCGTAATGGGCAGGAATCTGTATGCCCAGGCATACCATCGCTTCGCGTAGGATGGTAAAAAGCTTGCAATGTCCTGATAATCAATAGCTCACATGGCGGCGAGACGGAATGTTCTCATCCCGGGCGCCGCTCCCCGGTATGTGGTATAGCCCCGGGTGTAGCAAAAATCGTGCACTTGAGTAAAATCCCATCGTGGATCTTTCGAGGAGGATTTTGCATGGCGCGAGCTTGCCCGATACTGTGTGGAAGTGGTTTTCCGAGGAACAGATTACTCGGAACCGGCTTTTTCTTCTTGCGAGCGAATGAGGGCAGCCTCCTTCTTGAGAAGGGCGCCCACGCGATGTTTGGCCAGATACACTTGGGCAAGAGACACCCCGAGCTTTTTATGTACCTCTGTCGGCTTCATGCCGCGGATGACATTATAGTCAAAAATCTGGAACTGGCGGGGGGAAATTTTCATCTTGACGCGGTCAAGCGCAGCTTTCATCACATTGCTTTGCCATTCCTTGTCCCATATATCCTCAAAAGATGAGGAATTCAAGTCGGGTATCAAGTCAAGAGGTGAAGTCGTGCCGGGGGTATTAGAGGCAGAGGAGGTGTCCTTGTTGCGTGCGCGGAATTGGTCACTAATGCGCCAACTGGTAATTTTCCAGAGCCATGACTTGAATGAACCCCTCTTGGGATCATACGCCTGTTTGCGAGATTGCTTCGCGATCGTGATGACGACTTCCTGCACCACATCCCAAGCTTCGTGTTCGTGCAGACCCGCTTGGATGGCCACGGAATAGATGGGTCGCCAGTACGTGCGGTAAAACTCATCCCAGCTTTTGCGATCTTGCCAATCAGAGAGTTTCAGAATGAGACTGCGGCGTGTGCGCTCGGCGAACTTTTCCAACTCGTTGGGCCGGGGTTCCTCGCTCTGTGGAGCATCCGCATCCATGCTCTCACTATAACACAATTTACCCCGCAATGCAAGGCACAAGAATGGCATCTGACATGCCGTGAATCTTTTTCTTGTCTTCCGGAACGATGGTAGCCAGGCAGCCCGCGAGCTCTGTGTGTCCATCCGCCCGAAAATAATAAGGACACAAACGAACTCGTCCACGCATCATTACTGTTTCTCCACGATCATTATAATAGGGGTGATTTATAACGGCTGCATCGAAGAACTCCTGCATGATCCATGGATGAGAGGAAAAATCGGAAAGAGCCGTAGAAACGGCATGTTTCCACTGCTCGCAGGAGACATCGTGTCCGATGATGACGCTACGGCTGCCCCATGCTAGGGGTGAGAAACCGGAGAGCTTGAGTACGAGTCGACGAGCTTGGCGACCGAGGGCTGCCACTTGCTTCCATGAGTGCAGATTCAGATAGGGAAGAGCTGCCTGTGCGGGGAGAGGGGCAGGATCAAGCGCCCAAGAGTGAGGGACGAGCGAGAGGAGCGTTTGAAGGTGAGTGCCGCGCAGTTCATTCTGCCACGTGGGCAGCATACCCGGCATGTGCAGCATTGCCAGCCAAAGCTTTTCTTCCAGGTGTGCCACGGGTGGCGGGGAGAGGGAGCAGTTTCCTGCTGCAGCAGCTTGACAGAGCTCGCGGGCGGCAGGGATATTATCGGAGTCAAAAAGCTCCCAGAAGCGATAGATGGGGCGAGGATCCGTGTATGGAGCCAACAATTGTTCGGCTCGACATGCGCAAAAGGGTGAGTCGAGTTGCTCGGCCAGCCAGTTCATTTCCGGGCGGTAGTCAGCTGATTCATCGGAAACGGCGATGGTAGCGCCCTGAGGAAAGCATCGCCGCATGCCTTGAGCTATGCCATCCGCTCCGCCGAGTACCGGGAACCCCGCGGCGGCGTATACTTTCGAGAGCCATAGCGTGATGCCTACCCCGCCCGGTACGCTGTCGATTTCCACGAGCGAGAGGGAGCCATTTTCGCCGAGCAGCAGATCCGGGCGAATGATGCAGGGGGCAGCTGTTCGGAGAGTAGAGCTGCGTTGCACTTGCACCAACCAGTCGGGCTTCCCGGCGTCCAGCATTGGCGCCAGCCAGGAGTGTAGGGTTCCTTCTGCGCTGCGGCGGTAGATGCGTTGGGCTGCATCCTGAAATTGAGCCAGAGTGTGACCGAGGGAACGCAAGCGGCGCAATACGGCGCGACTGAGTTTGAGCGGCTGCGGCGAAATCAACCACGGCAGTGCCTTCTCTCCACGCGGAAACAGCCCGGTGGCGGGCACAGCCTCCCATAGATCCCCTATCTTCAACACACGCTCATTCTAAATGAGAAACGATGGCATGTAAAGAATAAAAGTCAACTGTTTTTGTGCGAAAGGGAGAGGAAATGGGTCGAAGCTGCATTATGCCGGAGTTTGCCAATAGTTTCACCGGGATGGCGGCTGGGAGAATGCTGACACACAGCGAGCTGGTGAGAGCCATCCGTTTCATGATAGCAGCAGAGTTTGAGGCGATTCAACTCTACGAGCAACTCGCTGAATCCACAGATAATGAGGCAGCGCGCAAGGTGCTGCATGATATCACGAAAGAGGAAAAAGAACATGCCGGGGAGTTTCGTCACTTGCTCACTTTGATAGCGCCGGGCGACGAAGCTGACTACGCCGAGGGACGTGAAGAAGCGCGCGACTACTTATCTCCACTCATGGATGACGAAGAAGCGCCGGAATGTGATTAGGAGCGCTCCCGTAACGCGTCCAATCCCTCGCGAATACCCGCGTCCATGGCGTGGAAGAGCATCCGCAGTTCATCTTCCTTGATGCACAGCGGCGGCATGGCCACGATGGTGTCGTGGGTAACCGGGCGTGTGAGCAGACCGTGTTTGCGCATGGCGATGCAGGCGCATTCGCCGGCGCGGTCATCTTGGCGGTAAGGCGTACCGTCCGGGTGGGCAATGTCGATGCCGGCGATGAGACCGCAAGTGCGTGCGGCGCAGACGTAGGGGTTATTCTCGCGTAATTCCTCGGCGAGTTGGCGGAGGAGTGCGATTTTTGGCGGCAATTTCTCAAGTACGTGCTCCTGCTCAAAAACCTCCAAGCTTGCCAGCGCTGCGGCACAGCCGATGGGATGGGCGGTGAAGCTATGCCCGTAGTAGAAAGATTTGTTCTCGCTGTAAGCGCCAAGGAACGTTTTATAGACATCCTCGGTGGTGAGGCAGGCTGCCATGGGCGTGTAGCCGGAGGTGAGACCCTTGGCACAGCAGAGGAAGTCAGGAGTGACATCTTCATGCATGCAGGCAAACATTTTGCCAGTGCGACCAAAACCGGTCATCACTTCATCGCAGATGAGAAAAATACCGCGTTGAGTGCAGAACTCCCGGAGCTCGCGCAGCAGGTCGCGTCGCCAAGGGGTCATGCGGTTCACCCCTTGGATGATGGGCTCAATCACGATGCCTGCCACCGTATCCGTGAAATCGGAGGGCAAAGCGAGCAGCTCATCCATCTCGCGTACGTGAGTAACTTCTATCCCGAAGCCTCGGAAGCGGGAAAAGAAGGAGCTTACGCCGCCGAGGGAAGCAGCACCCATGGTATCGCCGTGGTAGCAGTTGGAAAAGGCAATGAAGTGGCGGCGTTGCTCCCTTCCGGGAGATTGCGAACAACTCTGGAAAGCCATTTTGAGCGCGGTTTCCACAGCTGTGGAGCCATCATCTGAAAAGAAGACGCGCGAAAGTTTGCCCGAGGGGAAGAGGCTCGTGAGCTTCTCTGCCAGTTCGGAAGCCAATGCGTGACCGAAGCCCAGAAAGCTTGAATGGCACAAAGTGGCGGCCTGCCTTTGGATAGCTTGCACAATATGAGGGTGGCAATGGCCGTGAATATTCACCCAGATAGAGCTGTTGCCATCGATATAGCGTCGGCCGAGAGAATCAGTGAGCCACACGCCGGAGCCGGACTGAATCATGAGGATCTCGGCTTCGCGTCCCCAAAGGGACTGCGGAGTAAACGGATGCCAGCAGTGTGCAAGATCCTGCTCAATGGCGCGTCGTGTCGATTCTTGCGATAATTGGGATGCCATACGAATATGGTGTATGTTTTGGGAAGTGTACCTTGCGACTCAATTATTAGCCCTCTTCTTGGTTTTCTCCAGCGCGTGGGGAGAAGCGCATCAGTTCTGCTTCAAAGGAGAGCGGAATGTCGCCGGTGGGGCCGTTGCGATTTTTTGCGAGCGCGAGATTCGCATCCGCGCCCACCTGTTCGCGCTCTTCGTCATCCCCCGCGTAATAGGCAGCGCGGTAAAGCAGACCGATCATATCGGCGTCCTGCTCAATGGCGCCGGATTCGCGCAGGTCGCTCATCATGGGTAACCCTTTCGTTTTTCCGGTACGGTTTTCAGGACCTCGGTTGAGTTGAGCAAGTACGATGATGGGAATGGAAAGCTCCTTGGCAAGACCCTTGAGCCCGGCGGAGATCTCGGCAATTTCGCGTTCACGGCTGTTTTGAGCCTGCTTGGTATGGGAACGCATGAGCTGGAGGTAGTCCACACCGATGGCAGCAGTATCCGGGCGCTCTTTGATGACCCGCCGAGCTTTAGCCCGCAGTTCAGAGATGGAGATGGCGGCCGTATCGTCTATGACGAGGCTGCTGTTTTGGTATTCGTTGATGGCTTTGTTGATGCGCTTGAAATGAGCCTGAGTCAGATTGCCCTTGACGAGGTCGCTGCGGCTCACGCCACTGCGCGCATAGAGCAAACGCTCGACAAGCTGTACACTGGGCATTTCGCAGGAGAAGATGAGCACGGGTCTCTTCTCCTCCAGCGCCAAATGCTCCATGATATTGAGCAAAAAAGAGGTTTTGCCCATGGAGGGGCGGGCGGCGATCACGAAAAGCTCACCGGGTTTCAGTCCGTTGATCATGCGGTCGAGTACGGGATATCCCGTAGTGAGTCCGAGCACGGTGCCTCGGTGATCCATCATTTTTTCCATGTTGCTCATCGCCGTCTGGATATCCTTTTTGAGGCTCCATTGGGTGGATGTGAGCGAAGATTTACGGATATCCATCACTTCCTGCTCAGCAGAGTCGAGCAACTGGTCAATTTCCGTTTCCGCTGAGGAGGCAAGCTCGTGCATTTTGTTGCCGGCCATAATCATGCACCGGCGCAGATACTTTTCCTTGATCGTGGCAAAGTGGGCTTCGAAAAGCGCGGTAGAACCGGCCACGCTGAAAATATCCGCCAGCCCCGCATTACCGCCGATGGCCTCCAACTTCCCCTCATCCGTCAGCGTTTGCGCCACGGAGGCGATATCGATCGGCAGGTTGCGTTCGTAACGATCGCGGAAGATATTCCAAAGAATACGGTGGGCAGGGATGTAGAAGAACTCCTCGTTAATGCCATTGGAGATGCAGTGCGATATGATGTTAGTGGGATCAAGAGCCATCATGCAGATGAGGCTCTTTTCCAGCGCCGGAGCCTGGGGCATCGTGACGGGTTCCTGGGGAATGTCTCGCCGCGGTGGCGTTGCACTTGCACTTTCTTGACTCATGATTAGAAGCGGCGGGAGCATAGCAGGTTTTTCTCACCTTGGCAAGACTTCCCGTACGTTAGTTGAACCCTCAAAGCGGCGCCACCATTTTCAGCTGAGAAAGCTATGCACGTTATTCACACACAAAAAAAGACCGTAGCGTGATGAGGAAAAAATTAACTTTACTAAAGGAAAATAACCCAAGGCAACTGCGTTAGAAAATGCGGTTGCCCCGCGTGGCTCAGCGGGCGAGTACAGCGGGGCTGCCGCTGTTACCACAGGCAGAAATGGGGCGCACGGCAAGACGATCTACGCCGGTAAACATGGAGAACGGCAGGACGACACGCCGCTGTGCGCCGGGGAGAATACAGAGGGTTGACCACTGTCCGGAGCGTCGGGCCTGGATGACCCATTTACGCGCGCTTGCATCGGCAGGGGACCATGAGATGGAGACCCCTCGCCCCGGCATGTCGGCAGCTTGAACCATGGGGGCTGCCGGTCGAGCCGAGCCACACCATGGCATGGCCGGGGGAAGGGCAAAACCACGGTAGCGGGCAGCAATGTGAGCTTGGATTCCACCGCGGTTGGAGCCGATGGAGTTCCAGCTCCAGAAGAGTTGTCCGGAGCTTTGGCGAGCAAGCTGGCGGGAAAGGTCAATTTGACTGCCTATTTCGGAAGCAGGGCGAGTCCGATCCTCCGAGGAAAGGATGCGAGCAGTGGCTATGCCCGGCCATACGGGACGGCGTGGATTAATCGCAGCCCACCATTTCATGAGGGCAGGGAAGCTCTGCGGACTGTTGATGCGCCAGTAGAGCTGGGGGGAGAGGTAATCCACCCAGCCGTTGGCGAGCCATTTGCGAGCATCGCAGGCCAGGTGCTCATAAGCATTTACGCCGGCAGACACACCGGCAGGATAGCCGGGCTGCCAAACGCCAAAGGGGCTGATGCCCACACGTACCCAGGGTTTGGCCGCCTTCACGGAGGAATACATGCGCTTTACAAAGGAATCAATAGCGGCGCGTCGTTGAGCCGGGGTACGACCATCCGCTATGTTGTGGTGTGGCGGGTAGGGATAAAAATAATCATCCAGGTGCACGCCATCAATGTCATAGCGACGCACTACATCCATGATGACTTGTAACACGTGCTCCTGTGCCGCAGAGGATGAGGGATTGAGCATGGTGGTAGAGCCGGCTCGTTTGATCAGATCGGGTCTGCGGCGTGAGATATGACCCGGTCCGACAGGCTTGCCACTTACCGTGGCACGGAAGGGATTGAACCAGGCGTGCAGCTCCAGCCCGCGGCGGTGTGCTTCCGCAATGGCGAAAGCAAGCGGGTCGTAGCCGGGGTTGATGCCGGGGCCGCTCAGCCAAGCGCTCCATGGCTCCAGCGAGGACTTGTAGAGAGCGTCGCCATTTGGGCGAACTTGCAAAATGATGGCGTTAAGCTTGAGTTGAACTGCTCGGTTAAGGATGCTTAGCAACTGGGCTTTCTGCCGGGCAGCGGGCAAGCCGGCGGCAGACGGCCAATCCAAGTTGAATACCGTGGCCACCCATGCGGCACGAAATTCACGAGCCGGTTCCCCAACACCTTCGTTCACCGGTTGCCATGCCAATGCTTGACACACACACGCCAGCGCCAGCAGCATTTGTAGCCCGCGACGAAGTATGTGACGTGCCCACGTCATGCTCAGAAGAGAAGAGGAGTGACGCCCAGCACAATGAGCAGCAGCGAACCTACGGTGAGTACTGCTGTGCAGAGAGGAGAGAAGGTAACTGGCGCATCATCCTCTTGCGGCTTGTCCCAGTACATGGCGCGCAGCACCTTGAAGTAATAATAGAAGCCGGCCGCCGCGCAGACAATCATGATGGGAAGCAGCCAGTAGACGATGTGTTGCTGGAGAGTGAGTGTGGAGATGAGCGCCTGGAAAGAGCTGAGCTTAGCCAAGAACCCCGCTGTAAGCGGTACGCCTGCCAGGGAGGCAAAGCTGACCGTGATCATAAAGGCAGTGCGGGGGTTGGATCTGCCGAGTCCGCGGAAGACGGAGATTTCTTCGCTGCCGCGCTGCATGCGCAGGGTGGCAAGGACGAAGAAGGCCATGAGTGTGGCTATGCCATACGCAAGCAAATAGTTGAACACCGGACCGATGATTGTCGGTTGCAGTTTGATGAAAAAAATGAGGATGAAACCCGCCTGCCCGATAGAAGAATAACCGAGCAACCTCTTGGCATTCTGCTGAGGAATGGCACCCAGATTACCTACCAGCAAGGTAGCTGCAGCCACGACGGAGAGCAGCATGGTGAGGCTTCGAACCATGTCATTCATCGTGTTGTGCAGGTAGAGGAAGGGTAGCAGAATGATGAGCAGAGCCGCAAAACCGGCGAGTTTTGAAACGACCGCCAGAAACGCCGATACCGGGGTTGGCGCCCCTTGGTACACATCCGGAATCCACGTGTGCATTGGCACGGCTCCCGCCTTGAAAAAGATACCGGCCAGCAGAAGACCCACACTGATAAGAACACCTGTGGAGAGATAGGGATTGCTGAGTGCGGCGAGCAGAAAACGTGGGTCGCCTCTGAAAGAACCGGTTGTGCCGAAGAACCATGCTGCGCCCATTACCAACAGCCCGGTGCTCACAGCCCCCAAGATGAGGTATTTTACCCCAGCTTCCACGGATCCCTGATTGCGACGGAAGTACCCGGCCATGGCGTAAGAGGCCAGGGTTACCGTTTCAAGCGCCACAAAGAGCATAATGAGATCGCGAGCGCGGATGAGCGCGCATACTCCTGCACACGCCAGCATGGGAAGGGCGCTGAACTCAGCAGAGCCATCCTCTTGACCTCCCCCCGCAACCGATGCGTACACTATGCTGCGGTAGTCGTGGGTCATGAGCAGACAAACTGCCGTGGCGGCACAGGCCAAAGAGGTAAAGAGAGCCGTGGCCGTGCTGCCCGCCGTGAAACAGGCGAGACCGGCGCAGACAAGCGCACCGACAAGCGGGTAGACCTGTTTGTTGAGGCGGGGCAGGAACGCATCTGCCAGGAGGACAAGCAGAGCAAACCCTGCCAGAATGAAGGTGGGAGTGAATTGTCCCCAAGTGTAGGAGGAACTGATTAGGTTTATCGTACTCATGAGTGAATCAGGAGGTAAGGGTAAGGAGGAATCATGCGAGGATACCGGGAATGATGCCGAAAAGCAGCAGCGCCGCGCTGAGCAAGGCCGCAGAGCAGATTTCTGCACCACTCAGCGGAAGTGTGGCGCGCTCGCATACGGACGTTGGTTCTCCAGTGAAGATACAGCGGATGGCGCGCAGCATGTAAATAGCGCTGATAACCAGTCCCCAAAGAGCAAAAACTAAGGTGAGCTGCACGGGGCCGAGCCCTCCGAGCATGGAGGACAGGTCGTTTAGCCAGCCGCAGCAGAAGGCGCCTGTTGAACCGGGTTTCCAGCCGACAAAGCAGGATACGAAGATAGAAAACTCGCCCACGAAATTAGCCAGCAACGGCAATCCAATGGAGGCCATGCCTGCCAGACCGAAGAAGAAGCCGAGGAGGGGCTGTTTGTGAGCCAGTCCGCCCAGCGCACTGAACTCGAGCGTGCCGGTGCGACGTTCAATCTGCTCGGAGAGCAGGAAGAGAAGTGCGATGCTCAATCCGTGTGCGAGCATCAGCATGCCGGCGCCCTGGTAGGCCAGCGCATTGGACGAACCGGATACCACAAAGGCAGCTATGCCCAAGAAAATATAGCCCATGTGCATGACTGAGGAATTGCCCAGCATGGTGTCCAGGCGAGATTGAGCTATGGTCACGCAGCCCACCCAAAGCACATTCCCCAGCAGAAGAATGAGCAGCAGGTTGGTCCAGCAGCCGAAAAACTGAGGGCTTTTCGGTCCGAAAATGCAAGCCACGAGGATGAGCCCGTATAAGCCGAACTTTTTGAGCACGCCGGCGTGCATCATGGCGATAGGTGTGGGAGCGCTCGCATAAGCCGGAGCCGCCCACGAATGGAACGGGAAGAGCGATACCAAAGTGCCGAAGCCAAGCAGTAGTAACCCGGCTGTCAGGCATGCCGCTGCCGGCATGCGCCCCATGGCCGTCATGACCCGCATCTCCAGGAAACTCAGTGTGCCCATCTGCATGTAGAGCAATACAAGCCCTGCCAGAAGCACCATGGAGGCGAGCCCCAAGTAGAGAGTCATGCGCCAGGCGATGGTGCGTCGTTCTCCCCGCCCGTACAGACCTATCATGACGAAGGTGGGGATGAGGGCAAGTTCGTGGAAGGCGAAGAAGGCCACGAGGTTGTCGGAGATAAATGCCCCGGTAGCGCCCGCGGAGATGAGCAGCGTGGAAATGCTCCAACTGCGCTCAGCCGAGACATTCGGCGCTTTCATGCCGAGTACGGCGGCCATGGTGACAAGCACGGTGAGCAACAGCATCGGCTTGCTGAGCGGCAAATAGAGAGAGAGCGTGGTCGGCATGTCTCCGATGTGGGTAAACCATTTTCCGTCCGCCCCCATACTTAGGGCAATGACGGAACCGACACCCAGCAAGAGGGTGAGCAAAGCGCTCACGAGAGCTGTGGCACGACCCGGAGTATGCAGAAAACCGATGAGCAAACTCGCGATTACGGGGATGAGAATAAGCCAAATAAGCATGGTGCAGAAGTTGGTTTAGAAGAGTAGAATGAGGATCAACATGAGGACGAGCACGCCCAGCGAGGTCAGCAATGTGTAGCCGCGCAGCGAACCTCCCTGAATACGCCCTAGCAGTCGACCCACCCAGGCCGTCAGCAGTGCCAACCCTTGTCCGATGAGCCGGCGGATGATGCCGTCATCCAAGCAGGAGACAAGGCAGGTGAACCAGCGTTGCACGCCGCCCACAAGCACATGATCGTAAAAAGCGTCGATATAGAGCCGCTGCCGCAAGGCGCGGGAAACGGGGTTGGCGCCAAGCGGATCGGTCTTGCCCGCAAGCGTTCCCGGCTTGCCGTAAAGCAACCAGGCGAGGCCACCGCCTACGATGAGCGCGCCCAGCCCGGCAAAAAGAGTCACTCCCCATTCCGTATCCGCAGCGTGGAACCCGCCATAGGGTACCAGCTGGTCGGCTACAAAACCATAGCCGGAGATGATGGCAAGCACTGCCAAAATCAAGAGCGGCACCAGCATGGTGGGTGCGGCTTCCTGAGCTTGCTCTGCCTCGTGCGTTCTTGCATGACCGCAAAACGCAATCAGGCAAAGCCGCACCATGTAGAAGGTGGTGAGGGCTGCCACAACAACGCCCAGTACGAAGAGCGGCACGTTATTACGCTCCAAGGCAGCCTCCAAGATGCTCTCTTTGGAGAAGAAGCCGGAGAAACCGGGCACAGCGATGAGAGCGCACGTGCCGGCCAGGAAGCAGAGTACGGTGACAGGCATTTTCTTGCGCAGACCGCCCATTTTCCAGATGTCCTGCTCATGGTGGCAGCACACGATGATGGCGCCGGCGGCTAAGAAGAGCAGAGCCTTGAACCAGGCATGCGTGTAGAGGTGGAACATGGCCGCCTGACCTGCCAGCAGACCCACGGCCATCATCATGTAACCGAGCTGGGAGAGGGTGGAATAGGCGAGCACGCGCTTGATGTCGTCCTGCTGGGTGGCCATGAGCGCGGAGAGCAGGGCTGTGATGGCGCCAACACTGGCGATGACGCAGCATGCAGTCTCAGTGAAAGCGACCAGACCCATGCTCACTTGCAAGCGCACAAGCATATACACGCCCGCCGCCACCATGGTGGCAGCATGGATGAGCGCGGAGACAGGCGTGGGGCCTTCCATGGCATCCGGCAGCCAAACGTGAAGCGGGAATTGAGCAGATTTGCCAACTGCGCCGCAGAAGAGGCACAGTATGGCCGCTGTGAGTACCGGAGACCCTTCCGCCACCTTCATGTGTCCCGCCATATCCGCGTAGTGCAGAGTTCCGAACAGTCCGAGGGTGAGCAGAATGCCGATGAGGAAGCCGAAGTCGCCCACTCGATTGGTGATGAAAGCTTTTTTAGCAGCATCCGCCGCGCTGTCTTTGTGATACCAGTGACCGATGAGCAGGTAGGAGGAGAAGCCGACCATCTCCCACCCGATGAATGTGAGGATGAGAGAGTTGGCCAAGACGATGCAACTCATGCTGAACATGAAAATGCTCAGACCGGCAAAATAGCGGCTGTGATTGGAGGGGTCGCCCTTCATGTAGCCGAGCGAGAAGATGTGCACGAGTGCGCCGATGCCGGTGACTACGAGCATCATTTTCATGGACAGGGCATCCATCAGGAGACCGAGACTAAGATCGAAATCCTGGACGGGGAACCAGACATAGTTGCTTGGGGTGCCCGTTTGCATGCCGCACAAGTAGGCGATGCAGAGCATCAGCGTGGTGATCACCGAGATGATGGAAACACTCGCCGCTGCCCACGGTCTGCGTGCCAGTATAAGCCAATCTACTGCCGCCGCCACCAGCGGCAACACGAGAAAGAGCCAAGGTAAGTTCTGCATCATAAGTCAGTCTTTCAGTGAAGTAAGGGATGTACTTTCCACGCCGCGCCGCGCACGGAACATGGCAACGATAAGGGCGAGACCCACCGCAACCTCCGCTGCGGCTATCGCCATGACAAAGAGAGCCAGCACTTGTGCGTCGTACACAGGTACGCCCTCCAGCCCCTGCGCGCGGGAGAATGCCACCAGCGACACATTCGCCCCGGTAAGCATGAGCTCAAGGCACATGAGTACCACCAGCACGTTGCGTCGTATGATGGCGCCGCCTAAGCCGACGGAAAAGAGGAGAGCGGAAAAAATGAGGTAATGGGATAGGGGAGTCATAGCTTGAAAAAAGGTTTAGTCACGGCGAAGTCTGCGACCCACAGCCACGGCGCCCAGCGCCCCTGCCAGCAGCGCGAAGCTCAGAATGACGATGCTCATGTTGTAGTGGGTGAAGAGATTCTTGCCCAACAGGGAAACATCCGACTCCCCATCCTTCATGGACACCGGGGGCAGCATTCCGCCATACTGTGCCGGAGTGGTCTGAGGATGCGTTGCCTGTCCTCCTTGCGACACCGGATTGAGCTCATTCGCATGCTCTACCAGCACGTGCACCGGGCAGCGGCTCTCTGTCGCTCCCGGTAGCCGCAGCGCAGCGGAGGAGATGGTGCCGGCCATCATGCCTGCTAGGACCACGCCGACGATGCAGTAGCACCAGTTACCCGCAGCCGGCTTCTCATCCTTTACATTGAGCATCATTACAATGAAGAGAATGAGAACCAGGATGGCTCCGGCATAAATAATGAGCTGCGCAATGCCCAAAAATGTCGCTCCGGCGCCAAAAAAGATAGCTGCCACAAAAGCGAGGCAGCAGGCCAGGCTCAGCGCGCTGGAGACCGGGTTGCGCAGAGCCACCACACCTAGGGCGCTCAGCAGCGCCCCGAATGCGAAGACATAAAACAGAATGGCTTGAATGGCAGGATTCATGATTATTTATATTGATTCCATTTGTTGATGAGACCCTTTTTGATGCCTCCGAGTTGGTAGAGCTCTTCCTTGTGGCGGAGGGCCTGCTTGCGATCCGTGGGGGTGATGAGGTACTCCTTGGACAGGAAGATGGCCTGTTCCGGGCAGACTTCCTGACACATGCCACAGTATATGCAACGAAGCATGTCGATTTCGAACTCGGCGGGAGCCTTTTCCTGCTTTGGCGTCGGAGAATTGGGAGCTACTGAGCCGGGCACGACACGGATGGCACGAGCCGGACAGATAAACTCGCAGAGCTGGCAGGATACGCAGCGTTCACGCCCATCTTCCCCGCGTACGAGAGTCGGCGCGCCGCGATAGTAGGAGGGCAGTCGGGAATCCCAACGTTGTTCCGGGAAGGGCATGCAGGCTCCGATGCCTGCGCCGTTGAAGTCCTTTTTGCTTCGGCTCCTGCCGAGCAGGGAAAGCACCAGGTGGCGAAGGGTGATGACCAGCCCCTTTGCGAGCTCCACAACATAGATGCGATCCAGCAGGGAGAACTTGGGACGCTTGATGGGAATGTATGACATGAGCGGAAGGGGTTATTTGACGTAGTAAAGGATGAGCGCGGTGAGGACGATATTGACCACGGCAAGCTCGATGAAAACGAGCCAACAAAGCTTCATCACTTGATCCCAGCGGAAGCGCGGAAGTGTCCAGCGCACCCACACGAAAAAGAAGATGAAAGCGAGCAGCTTGAGGAGAAACATCACGAATTGACACGCCACAGCCACCCACTGATTCCAGGCTGTCAATGCTTCATCCACACCGAATCCGATGGACCAGCCGCCCAAGAAGAGCGTGACGACCATGGCAGAGCCGATGACCATGGCCGCATATTCACCCATGAAGAAGGAGGCGAACTTCATGGAGGAGTACTCCGTGTGGTAGCCGCCTACCAAGTCTGTCTCACACTCAGCCATGTCAAAGGGTGTACGGTTGGCTTCCGCAAAGATGCACGTGGCAAACATGAGAAAACTGAGAGCCATGGGTATCCAGAGCGCCCAGCGTTGAAGGCTGAGCCCTTCGCCCCAGAGCGGCAGCAGTGTCCAGCCATCTGTCGCCTGTGTGCTCACTATGTCCTGCAAATTGAGGGTTCCAAACACCATGAGCAGCGGGATGACGGAGAGCCCCATCGCTACCTCGTACGAGATAAGTTGTGCCGTGGCGCGCAGCCCGCCCAGGAAAGGATACTTGGAGTTGGAGGACCATCCGGCCAGCGTGAGACCGTATACCGAGAGACCGGACACCGCAAATACCCATAGTGGACCGATGTTCAGATTAGCCACACACAGAGAGATGTCGCCAAAGGGTGTGCTTACCCCGGAAGAAAAGGGCACGACAGCGGCCGCCACCAACGGAGGTCCGAGTACCAGCATGGGCGCTAAAATGAAGTAGAATTTGCGCACATAGGAGGGGGTAATCTCCTGTTTGAGGAAGAGTTTGCCACCATCCAGACAGGGCTGTATGAGACCGAAGGTGGGGATTTCACGATCAAGGCGCAGCCAGCGGCAGAGTCGGGCGATGCGACCGTCCGGCGGGCAGCCGAGGAAATGCAGTAAGCTGGCGAGCGGTTGTGCTTTTTTGCTGCCGAAGGGACGCAGCAGGAAGAGTGGCAGCCCCGCACGGTTGGGTCCGGGGCGGTCTTGAATCCATCCGGCCACGCGGCGCTCTATCCACACGGAGAGCACCACAAAGGCAAGTATTACCGCAAAAACTAACACAAGTTTCGCCACCGTGGTGAGGAGGTAAAACCATGTTGGGTTGCGCAGTATGTCACAGCACCATGTCCAGAAACATTCCATGATATTTTGTTCGGGTAGGTTTTTCAGATGTTAAGCTCTTTTGGCGTGTTCGCGCTCGATGAGGGGGATGGTAATTCCGGTTTCCATGATCTGGCGACCGGAGTTGCCGATATTCGCCCAAGTGATGCCGGAGAGAGGCTCGAACTGCTCCGCCATTTCCTCCAGAATCTCCATGGGGCTGGTGGCGCGGGCGGCTTTAAGCGGCACATCACCGCACTCCTGCAGCAGAGCGCGCAGTATATCCCAATCGGCTCTGGATTTGCCGAGCGGATCGATGGCGCGGTTGAGCCGCTGAATGCGACCGGTCACGTTGATCATGGTGCCGTATTTTTCAGCAAATGTGACACCCGGCAGCACGGCGTCTGCCGCCTGTGTAGTGGGATTTTCGCTGTGGGCTACCACCAGCATGTAATGCAGCTTGCGCAGTTGATCCGCAGGGATGCCGACTTCGGCCGTCACATCTTCCCCGAGGACAATGAGCGAACGGATCTTTCCGATCTTGATGCCGCGAACGATGTCGGGCAGGGTGCTGCCATCCTTGCCCAGGATGAGCCTGGCGCCGGTCGTGTTGGGATTGCGGTCTGCCGAGATGAGCATGCCATCGCTCTCTCCCCTGCGTGGAACGATGTCCAGAGATTTGACGTTGAGCAGATCTGCCAAGTGCTTAGTGAGATAGAGCTCCTCATTGGTGAGGCGTGCCGAGGCGATGATGGCCAGTTCAGAACTCTTGCAACGGCGCAGCTGCTCGGCGACTGCTCGCAGGAGCGGTTCCCATGCGGCAGGGCGTTGTTCGGCTTGTTCATCCGTCCGGATAAGTGGTGTAAGCAGACGCTCAGGGGCGTTGACGTATCCGTAGTTGAGACGGTGACTATCCGGCATCCAGCAGCTGTTTACCTCATCATTTTGGCGCGGAGTAATACGGTACACCTGCTGCTCGCGGGTCCAGATATTGATGTTGGTGCCAGTGCCGCAGTTCACATCGATAGTGGGCGTGCTTTTGAGGAACCAGACGCGCATTTTGAAGCGGAAGTCCTTGGAGGTCATGGCGCCCACGGGGCAGATATCCACAACATTCATGGAGTAGTTGCTGTCCAGCGTCTTGCCGGGGTAGCACGCGATGGCATTGTGTCCGCCACGCCCCACGACACCGAGCACTTCCTCCCCCACTATTTCCTTCATGAAACGCACGCAACGGCGGCAGAGCACGCAGCGTTCCTGATCCAGGTTCACACGTGGACCGATGGAGAGATTTTTCCCTTTTTTGATTTTACTCTCGGTGAAGCGATGAGTAAGTTGCCCGTAGTCGGCAGTGTATTCCTGCAGCTTGCATTCGCCTGCCTGGTCGCAGATGGGGCAGTCCAGCGGGTGGTTGGTGAGCAGGAACTCCAGCACGGCGCGACGCGCTTCGGTACAGACGGTGCCATCGGTGCGGATGCCCATATTCTCGGCCACTGTGTTGGCGCAGGCCACGATGGCTCGCGGCATCCATTGAATGGTCTGATAACCGTCCTCATTGTAAGTGGGTGTGGCTCCGGGTGCGAGACGCGGGGGCATGCCCTGCTCCACCAAGCACATGCGGCAGGAACCCGCCACGCTCAGCTTGGGATGGTAGCAGAAGCAAGGCACATGCACGCCCACGCTGTTGCAGGCATCGGCAATGCGGGTGCCTTTGGGGAAGCGGTACCAAGTGCCGTTAATTTGCACATTGACCTTGCCTTCGGCGGCGGCTGCGTCCTTCGGCAGTATTTGCTGTTCTGTACTCATGGGTCAGCAGTAAAGGTTAATCTTCTCGGGTCAGGTATTTGCGCGCCTCAGCAGTTTCCGGATTGTGCGGCTTGAAGGCGTTAACGGGCTTGGTGAGCGCCAGGAATTCCTCACGGAATTTGGTGGTGAAAGCTTGCACCGGCCACGCGCACGCCTCGCCGAAGGCACAGACGGTACGTCCGCAGATGTTGTCCGCCACACTCTTGAGCAAGTCCACATCCTCGGGGGCGGCTTTTCCTTGGCAAATGCGCGTGCTCAACTTGAGCATCCACGGGTTGCCTTCTCGGCAGGGCGTACACTGCCCGCAGGACTCCCACGCAAAGAAGCGGTTCAGGTTGCGCAACATTTCGGGCATGCTGCGCGTGTCGTCCATGACGATGACCCCGCCCGAGCCGCTCATGGAACCGTGCTGGGCGATGCTATCGAGATCCATCGGTACATCGAAGATGGTCATTTTGCGCACACTGCCATCGGGATTGCGTCCTTTGAGCGTTTCATCGCAACGCATCACCTTAGCGCTTGCGCCGCCGGGGATGATGGCTTTGAAGGTGCGCCCCGGCTTCGGACCGCCGCAGATGTCATAGAGCAGCTCTCCGTAAGTGATGGAGCCGGAAATGATTTCATAGTACCCAGGTCTTTGCACATCGCCCGACACGCCGATGATACGGGTTCCCGGGCTGCGGGTGGAACCTTCTGCCGCGTATGCCTCGCCCCCCCGCATCAGGACTTGGCGCACCTGGCAGAGTGATTCTACGTTGTTGACGATGGTGGGACAGCCGTACAGACCAATGGCAGCCGGGAAGAAGGGCGGTTTGATGCGCGGGTACGGGCGCACGCCTTCTATGGAGTTGATGAGGCCGGTTTCTTCGCCGCAGATGTAGGCTCCTGCACCGCGGTGAAGGATGATCTTCAGGTCATAGCCGCTGCCGAGAATATCCTTGCCCAAGAAGTGGCGCTCCTCTGCCTCGGCTAATGCTTTTCGCACGATTTTGGCGGCTTCAGGAAACTCCTCGCGCATGTAAATGACTGCGTAATGAGCTTGTACGGCGTAGCAGGCAATAATCATGCCCTCCAGCAGCTGGTGCGGGTCTTGGTGCACGATGAAGCGATCCTTGAAGGTGCCCGGCTCCGACTCATCGCAGTTGCAAACAAGATACACGGGCTTGGTGTTGCCCTTTGGAATGAAGGTCCACTTGACACCGGTCGGGAATCCGGCGCCGCCGCGGCCGCGCAAGCCGCTTTTTTTCACTTCGTTGATGATGGAGGCAGGCTCCATTTTGATGACCTTCTTGAGTGTTTCATAGCCACCGTCTTTTATGAAGCAGTCGATGGAAGGATCGTAACCCACGCGATCGATATTGCGAAAGATGCGGCGGGTTTCACGAGGGTGGGGTTCGCGCCCCGGTTTGTAGGTGATCTCACTCATGGTCATTTCGTCATGCTTTCTTGCTGTATTCCGCTATCAGATCATCCACCTTCGCTCGATCCATTTGCGAGTACAGGGTGTCATTAATCATGATATTAGGCCCAAAGCCACATGCGGCCAGGCATTCCACTGCTTCGATGCTCCATAAACCGTCTGCGCTCACCGCCATGGGCTCCTCATCTGTCATGGCCTTTGGCTCAATGCCGATTTTCCCGCAGATGTAGGTGAGCAGTTCCTCCCCGCCGGACAGGGCGCAGGCAATCGTGTGGCAAACGCGGATGTGCCACTTACCCGGGCAGCTTGTGCGGATACCGGGATAGAAACTCACGATGCCCTGCACGTGGATGGGTGTGGATTTACACATTTCGGCGATCCAGAGTACACTCTGCGGGCAGATGTACCCATGCTCTTCCTGCACCAGGTGAATGAGCGGCAACACGGCGGATTGCTCCTTGCCTTCCGGGTACATGGCGATGTACTCCTTGGCCTTTTCGGTGAGCTCCGGGGTCACCTTGAACGGAGGGTAGTACTTTTCTCCGGGGGACGGTTTAGCCTCTGCAAGGATTGCGATGGCGTCTGGTTGCTCTGTCATGGTGATTGGGTAAGTTGGTTGTTTCTAGCGGTCGCATTCGCCCTGCACAAAGTCGAAGGAACCAAGGATGGCGCCGATATCGCTCACCAAGTGCCCCGGAAGCAGCTCCGGCAGCATGGATAGAGTGCAGAAGGACGGGCTGCGCATCTTGAGGCGGTTTGGTGTTCCTCCCCCTTGGGAATCAATGAAGAATCCTAGCTCTCCCTTCGGGTTTTCTGCGGCGAAGAAGACTTGGCCGGCCGGAGCATTCACGCTCTGCGTGCTCACCATAAACTGGCGAATGAGTTCCTCCATGCCCTGCAGCGCATCCTCTTTGCGAGGGAGTACGCCGCGCTCGTTTTGCGCGCAGATGGGCCCGGTCGGCATGCTGTCGCACACTTGGCGGATGATGCGTACGGACTGCAGAATCTCCTCCAATCGTAGCTGGAAGCGTGCGTAACAATCGCCCTCTTGCGCCACCGGCACGTCAAACTCATATTTCTCGTAACCAAGGTAAGGGTTGGTTTTGCGCAAGTCACGCTTGACGCCACTGGCGCGGAGGTTGGGACCGGTCATGCCGTTTTGCAGAGCCATTTCTCGCGTGATGACGCCCACGCCCACCAGACGATCGATGAACACCTTGTTATGCAGCAGCAAGCGCTTGAGCTCATCCACCGTCTTTTCTGCCGAGTCGCAGAAGTCAAGTACTTCCTTTTCAAACCCCTTGGGCAAGTCGCGTGTCATGCCGCCAATGCGCGTGTAGCTGGAGGTAAAGCGTGCCCCGCAGATTTTCTCGTAAAAATTGTGCACCTTTTCTTTCTCTTCGTAGCAGTAAAGGAAAGCCGTCATGGCTCCCGTGTCCATGGCGTACACACCGAGTCCCAGGAAGTACGAGGAGATGCGTGAAAGCTCGGCGCAGAGCACGCGAATAGCTTGTCCGCGTTCCGGAAGCTCCCACCCCAGAAGCTTTTCCACCGCGCAGGCATAGGCAATGTTGTTGCTCATAGGTGCCAGGTAGTCGAAGCGATCCGTGTACGCCACGAACTGATTGTAGTGACAATTCTCGGCGATTTTTTCCATGCCGCGGTGCAGATAGCCGATCACCGGGTCGCAGCTCACGATCTCTTCCCCATCTATCACCAGCTTAAGCCGAAGTACCCCGTGCGTTGCCGGGTGCGATGGCCCCATGTTCAGCGTTACCAAATCATGCGGCATATCCGCATCTTCCCTCAGATACTCCGGCCTGGCCTCAGATGGATTCGGCACTTCTATTACCTTGGTCGTCTTCATGATCTGCTTCTGCCCGTTTCGCGCTCGCGCAGGGTCGGGACGATTATACTCTCCTCCTCCCGCAATTTCAAGCCTAAAGTGAATAGACTCAGGGCAAACACTTTAGAAGTTAAATTTGTTATTTATAACCTTTGACTATGAACTCCTGTTCATTGATAATGTGTTTATTGAATACATTTTCCCAAAGAAGTAACGTATGCCGGAGATGAAGCAGAATCAACTCATTTGTCAGAACGTGATACACAGTTTGTCAAATTTGTGCGTCAAAAAGGGGAAAACAGCACATACGTCCCAAGAAAAGCACCCCCAATAGGTGATGC
>CANPYO010000046.1 GCA_947588645.1 uncultured Akkermansia sp.
GCCCAAATCTGAACGCTCGGAAAGTCGGAACGCAGGCGGTGCGCCAGTTCTTGCAAGCCGCGCGGGTTGGCAAGATCAAGATACAGCCGCTGCACCCCCGCCTCTGCGGCCGCCAAAGCCTGCTCCGGCGTCCGTGCGAGCAGACCAAGCTCGTAGGCTGCGGGGGCAGAATGAGCTGCGAACGTGGGCTTTGCCAGTTTCAGCGGAGGACGATTGGGCATGGTGGGCGAGGCATCCAGATGCTCCACAAGAGACCGGCGCATGCGGTTAAGTTCCGAGAGCGGGAGCATGCAGTCCGGAGCCACCTGCGCATTCAGACTGCCGAGTACATACCCTGTGCCGCCGAGTCGCCCGAGCTGCTGGCGAAGGGTGTCAGGCATCAGCGAGTGCTTTTCAGCCGGAGCCAAGGGAACACTGCTCTGCACCCTTACCCCCGCGCAGGTGAGCGTGAGTGGCTCGCCTACCCCGCCCGTAGCATGGATGTGCAGGATTGCATGCGCCGGCACGGCAGGCACACGCAACGTCGCCCATGTCGCCTGTAGTTCCTTGTCCAGAGCGGGGTCGGATGTTTTCCACACCAACTGCCCCGGATGCACGCTGCCCCAGTTAATGTTGGCGGACTTTTCGTGGAAAATGAGGGTGCGGCCCTCCACTGCTACAATGCGTCCACCCTGCTCGTCGTTGCGGTCGGCGCCGTTATCCACCACAAAACCATCCCCGGGAGCAACGGACACAGACGGCGTCTCTACCAAGGTGATACGGCCACGTGAGCAGTCTTCCACGGTTCCTGCCAGCACACCTCGCTTCTTGCCAAAGCGTCCGTGCGTGAGACGAGGGTGGTCGGTCCCCTCCAGCCAACCGACGGAAAATCCGCGCGAAAACGTCATCTGCATGGCATACATGTCATGACGGGGTGGATGGTGAACACGCCCTCGCAAAGCGGCATCCAATGCCTTCCGATAGGCACGTGTCACTGCTGCCACATACTCAGGCTTCTTCTGCCGTCCCTCGATTTTGAAGCATGTCACGCCGGCGGCAAGCATCTGTGGCAGGAGCTCAATACCGCAGAGATCTTGGGGAGAAAACAGGTACCGCCTCTCACCCGGATCAAGCTCTTGTCCATCCACACGCAAGCGATAAGGCAAGCGACAGGCCTGTGCACACTCGCCGCGGTTGGCGCTGCGCTGTCCCAGACTCTCACTGGTGAGGCATTGTCCGGAGTACGCCACGCATAATGCCCCATGACAGAACACCTCGATGCGCGCATGAGTGACGGCAGCGCAAGCCTTAATCTCGTTTAACGACAATTCCCGCGCCAGCACAATCTGTTCCGGCGCGTAAAGTTCGTCAATTAATCGCACAGCTTCCGGACTGCTCACCGTCATCTGCGTGGAAATATGCAGCTGCAATCTCCAGCGTCCTGCTCGTTTCTGCTCCGCAATAAGCGCCGCCAGCCCCATGTCTTGCACAATGACACCATCCACCCCGGCCGCATCCAGCGCATCCAAGCACTCAGTGACCATCTGCATTTCCCCGGGAAACACCAAAACATTCACCGTCACATAGCCCCGCAACCCTCGCTCGTGCAAAAAATGCATCACACCGGGCATTTCCTCCTGCTTGAAGTTTCCTGCACGCATGCGAGCATTGAAATGCTGTACGCCAAAATACACGGCATCCGCCCCGTTGGCCACAGCGGCGCGCAAGCCCGTCCACGTTCCCGCGGGCGCAAGTATTTCAACTTCATCGAGCGTCATTCCTTCCCGCCATCCTACCACTGCAAGGCATACCTGTCAACCCGACCACAGAGCAAACAGGGCAAACGCATTAGAAAATGTGCCCGCCTATGTACGATGTGTGATTTATTAATAACGTGTGCACTGCGCATATATTTCAGATCGTTAACGTATACAGAAATTTCTATAGAGCGCTTATCATGATCCACTTTAATTATATCCGGCGGCAAGTTAACAAATAGTGTTTTGCTCTTTTTTTCATATTCTCCCTTGAAATTGTGCGACAAATGGGGTAATATTCTCTGAAATTTCGTACATGAGGTTCACGTTTTTATCATGGTTACTCGTTTTAGTGTGTGCCGCGTTTGCTGTCACCATTGGATACTCTCATTTTAGATTTAGCAATTACGCAGAGACTCGAGCTGAGCAGATTATGTCGGCACGGCTCATGGATTTGCTGGAACAGCTGGATTCGGCAGACAAATATGTAAAGACGCTGGAGAGCATTACCGACATTTCGGCCATTGAGCGAACGCGAGCCATGGCGGAGTTCATACGCCTTACTCCGGAGTTGATCAACGATGAGGAAGCGCTTGCCGGCTTCTTTAATGATCTGAGCATTAAAGAACTTTATCTCACGGACAAGAACGGTGAAATTGTCTTCGGCTATCCTGAGAAGAAAGAGGATCTTAGTCAAATAGCAGACGAAACGGCTCTCCGAGAGTGCCTGGCAACATCCGGGAAAGAACTCAGTCTGAGACCGAACTCTGGAATAGCCGCCGGTGGCATGCAATATGTTGCACGGCATCGCGCTGACCAGCCAGGGCTACTGATACTTGGCTTTCAAGGGCCTCGAGAGGCACGAGCCAAGGCAGCTCTCTCCTTTGGTTACCTGTCTCGTCACTATAAGTTGGGAGAAAGCGGAAGAATAGTGGCCTTTAAGGATGGAGCGCTACTAGGTAATGACATACCTCCCTTTCCGACAGATGACCTCATGTCGCATCCTCTCGATGTGGCCAGGAAAACCACCCTGGGTGACTCGGAGTACTTCACCTACGCGATACGACGAAATGGTTACCGTCTGGTAGGACTGCTTCCAGTAGAAGAACTCCGAGAAAGCAGTCAGGCGGCTCTTTATCCGGTACTCATTACCAATGGTATTCTCTTTGCCTGCATCTTTCTTCTTGTCTTCTACCTGTTGCACAAGCTTGTCATTGCGAATATTTCACGCATCAACTCTTCACTGCGTAAAATCACGCAGGGGAATTTGGACGTCCGCATTGAAGGACATGATGCTCCGCCGGAATTTCGTAAACTTTCCTCGTGCATCAATTCTATGGTAGATGCTCTCCAGACCTATGATAAACACAGCGAGGAATCTAATCGGCGAGAGCTTAATCTTGCTCGTACTATCCAAGGCACAATTATCCCCAACACTTTTCCCGCCTTTCCCCTTCATACGGAATTCGATTTGTACGCAACCTGTCGCCAGGCCAAAATTGTGGGCGGCGGTTTCTACGACTATTTCTTGCTGGGTGATGAATATCTGTGCTTTATGGTGGCGGATGTATCTGGTACCGGCGTACCTGCTGCTCTCTTTGTGCTGCATAGCATGTCAATTATCCGCGAGCTTGCCCACTCCGGTGCCACACCTATTGACTTGGTAACAAAAGCCAACATGACACTCTGTGAAAAAAGGTTTGTGGACATGTACATGTCTCTCTTCTACGGAGTACTTGAAATTCACACGGGAAAACTTGTCTTTGTGAACGCAGGACCGCCGCAGGCGCTGTTGCAACATAAGGGAGGAAAGTTCCAGCCAATGGAGATGAGTTCGGGCATGGAGCTCGGGCGAGTTCCCAACGCCACTTACGCCACATGCAACTGCCAACTCGTATCAGGAGACCGACTCTTCCTCTACACCAAAGGAGCCGTACAAGCAACCGCTCCCGACCAAGCTACCTTCGGCGAGGAACGTCTGCACGATGCCATTAACAGCGTGACCACCCGCTCCATCTCCGAGGTGCCCCGCCGCGTAAGCGCTGCTCATCGTAAGTTCACAAAAGGCTCCGAGCAAAGTCATGACATCACTATGCTTGCTTTGGAGTACATTGGCAAAAAACACGAGATTGCCGATACCACCGTGCCGGCCGACCAACCAGAGCAAGCTACGCAGTTTGTTAACACCCACTTGGAAACCGTGTTTGCTGCACCCGTTGCAATGCAGGAACTGGATCACGTTGTGCTTCGCGTACTGTCTGCATTGCCGAAAGAGTTCCAAGTTCAACTGCATATGGATTATGACGAGGATGTGGCTGAAGTACGGCTTACCTACCAAGCACCGCCGTTTAACCCACTGCTCCAGCTCTCCGATTTGCACGCCAATCGTATTGATTATGCGTTAACCGATGAGGGAAATAATATGATCACGCTCTGGAAAAAACTTTCATGAACCCACCACCCCCACCCGTTATTAGCAGTCAGGCTACACCGCCGCCCCCTCCTGTAACACCTCCACCAATTCCTACCCCCCTTTCCTCCCAAGGAGATGCTGCGCCCTCGGCCTCGCACATTGCGGAGACCAGTCGGGATGAGCCATTACGAGTAGAAACACCATCTGCCACAAACACTCCCAGCTGGAGAGAGGATCTGGCAACGGCTCTCATGTCTGCCTCTATGCACACTCATCGCCCCACCAACGAGGACGATGAGCGAACGCCCCTGCCAGCAAAGACCGTACTGGGGGATTACACAATCGACGCAATGCTTGGACGCGGGGGGTACGGCATCACTTACCAAGCCCGTCACACAGTAAGAGGCTCTCTCGTAGTTATTAAAGAACACATGCCTATTGGCATGGCTGTTCGTGATCATGGCAATTTGGATATTTCCTATCCTTCCCCGGCAGCTGAGGCTCGCTTCCAAGCCAGTATGGAGGAGTTTATCGAGGAAATTACGGTATTGCAGTCTCTCGAATACCCTGGAATTGTACCGATCATCGACTCTTTTGAAGCCAACGATACAGCCTACTATGTGATGCCGTTCATTGCGGGAACCACTCTGCATTTACCGGAAAAAGGAACACTTAATCAAACATTCAAACGCCAAGAAGCTTCCCGTCTGCAGCGAATCCTCATTTCTCTGCTGAAGACTCTGGAGTACCTGGACCAGCATAACATTGTACATCGCGACATTAAACCGGAAAATATACTTATTACAAAGGGAGGACAACCTGTTCTGCTTGACTTTGGTTCTGCTCGACAGCTGCGAGCCGGACGCGTGTTCACCAATGTATTTACGCCAGATTTTTGTGCGCCTGAGCAAGATTGCTCGCGTTCAGATGAACAGATGAGCAGCCTGCTGGGGCCTCAGACCGATATCTACTCACTGGGAGCTACCTTCTACTATCTCGTCTCGCACATGATGCCCCCGCGTGCTGAGATGCGAACCATGTACGTTCCTGACCCGTATAAGCCGCTTTCCAAACGCCCGGAATTACAGGAGCTGTATGGTTCAGAGTTTTTGGAAGGCATCGACCACGCCATGGAAATCGAACCGGCAAGCCGCTGGCAAAGTGCCGCAGCATGGCTCGACAGTTTAGAACAGGAGGAAAGCGTACTTTCGCCTCGTCTCATTCGGCGACTTAAAATTGCGGGTACCTTTGCCTTGCTCGCAATGGTTATCGTAGGAGGATTGCTTTTCTATGCTCTTCGAGAACGTCGCCAGGTCCGCCTTGCCTACGGCAGCGGACTCAACTTCACTGAGGGGATGCTCTATGATTTTAGCACGGAACTCATCGACTTGCCTGGATCTACTCAGCTTCAACGACGTCTCAGCGCTGGGCTGCAGAAATATCTGGCGTCTCTACAAGGTATGCCGGAAGGTAGTGATAATCGGCTTGATCGTGCCATGGCTGCCGCATGGTTTAATGTAGGATGTAACTACCTGTCTCTCGGTCAGATGAACGAAGCAAAGGAGGCCCTAATGCACGCCGGAAGCCTCGAGTCCAATATCGTCCAGAAAAACCCTGCAGACCAACGCTTCCGCTACGAGCTTTCGCGCACACACCTCAAGCTCGCGGAACTTGCTGTGCGCACCGCACAATACAGGGAAGCCGATCAGCACGCAGATGAAGCCGTGTCCCTGCTCTCTCAATTGCACCATGAGCGCCCGGATAATCCCAATTACGGTTGTGATCTTGGTGAAGCTCTGTGTTTTAATATACAGCACTCGCGCCGTGAGGGAGATTTCAAAATGAGGCGTGAAATTTTAGAGCAAGTGCTAAAACTCTACCGTAAGCAGGTTAAGGACTTTCCGAGACACCTTGCCTCTTATGCAGGCTTGGCTACAACCCTGTGTTACTACGGGCTGTACGCTAAAGATATGGGAGATTTTGAAGCTGCTGATAATTACTTGGGTGAAGCTTCCAAGATTTTCACTGATCTGACAGACAATTATCCGTACCGCCTCTCTTTCAAACGGGGGTTGGCTCGAGTCCTGTACCACATCGGTAATCTCTTCTTTTACGAGTCGCTGACAGAGGAAGATCCTAAACTTAAAGAGAAAAAAAACCAGCGTTCTTCCGAAATTTTTGACCGTTTCATCCGGACGGCGCACGAGCTGCGTGGGTCGGATGACAACAACAACGAATACGTATATTTGGAATGCCGAGCTCTTTCCACAAAGGCGGATTTACTGCTGCAACGCAATAAGACGAACGAAGCCTTGATCTGCTGCCGTGCTCTCATTGAGCAGGTAGACAAATTGCTCGCTAGCGAGCCAAATAATAAGGATTACGTCATTGTGAAGGCGAACGCCCTATGCTCCCAGGCGGTAGCACACCAACGCACCCAACGGCAAATGATTTTGTCCAAGAAGGAGCTTGCTGAAGCTCGCCGGCTTATCAAAGAATGCATAAAAGCCTCAGAAGAATGTCCAGATGACATGAGATTTGCTTACGCGGAGACTTTGGCTGTTTCTGCTTCTGTTGCCATTAATTACGGAGATAATAACTTCGCGGCATCTCTGCTGAAGGAAGCCGATGAACAGATGGAGATACTCGTCTCCAAGGCCGAACACGTATCTCCACGACAGAAGCGCTGTTTGGAACTCATCGACCGTCAGAAAAAAGAGCTTTCCGAAAAGAATTCTGCCCAGCAAAACTGATCCGTTTTCCGAAAAGAACGTCACTCAGTAACACTCTAGGGCAACCGCACTAGAAAATGCGGATGCCTATTTATGATGTACTATGTACGATTTACTGATTTTCCCGTTTTTGGCAACCTCCGGTGACTTTATTTTTGAGACAATGCGGGCAATGCGCGTTTTGTCATCTTCTCGTTTTTTACTTGCAAGGTAGAGATGCTTATGATAGAGTACGTGAATACGTCCCCCGTTGGTTCCGAGCCAAGGGCGCGAATAACAAGAAATCATTACGCATGAAAGACGTACTGAAAAGCGTAGCAGCTCTCATTGGCCTCTTGCTTTTTGCAGGAGCTGATGTGGTGTGGGGCGCCTCCGGAGCGCGAAAGCCTGCAACACCCGTTAATCCGGGTACTGTGAGCCACGACTTTATTATGCCCGCTGCGCCCCTGCCCAGCGCGCGCCCCGATCCCAAACTACCCAAGCTTGGGCGTGATCGACACGGCATGCCCTTTTACCACCCATCCCAACTCAACAGAGTTGTGCGCACGACTGCCTACACCCATTCCGAACTCGACCACGTAGGATACGGCGCCCGCAATGCTGTGGGCACGAGACTCAAGTACACAGATCGGGAGCGCAGCGCGGCAGCAGATTGGTCGGTTTATCCTTTAGGAACTCGTTTCATGATTAAGGGTGAACCCTACGTGTACGTCGTGGATGACTACGGTGGTGCTTTGGTCGGTACCGGCACAATTGATATTTACCATCCCACGAAGGATTTAATGCGTAAATGGGGCGTGCGCGTCGTGGAAATTCAAGTCCTTCGATGGGGGTCGTCTCAGCTGAGCATGAAAGTTTTGGCGGATCGTACGCGCTACCGTCACTGCGCAAAGATGCAGGCTGCCCTGCGCGAGCAGAGCCGTCACCGCAGCTCTTTACGCTGAGTTTTTTACTCGTTGACGAGCGCAGGGCAAACGCATTAGGAAATGCGTTTGCCTATGTACGATATACGATTTGTTAATAATGTGCGCGTTGCGCAGATTTTTTCGGATCATTAATGTATGCTGAAATCCCTTTGGAGCCATCATCATGATGATCTCTTGTTGTCATGATTTTTGATGCGTATAAACAGTGATATCAGTCAATAAGGGCATTTCCTCTGTCGATTGACTTCTCTCAAATGCGTTTGCCCTGCACGAAACCACCTTGGTTTCCCGGGGTGGGGCTGATTTCGCTAGTTAAGCATCACGAACAGCAAATAGATCGCCTTTTCGATCAGCTCGGCGTTCTCCGCCGCCCCAGCTTCGCATAATTCTCCGCGCAGCGCGCGCGAATTCGGCAATCGTACATCGTACATAGGCAGTAACCTACGGTTGCTGCATTACCTATTGGGGGTGCTTTTTCTTGGGGCGGATGTGCCTTGATTCGCTTCCGTGCGGATTATGCTTGACAATTCAGCTCTAAAGGTGCATAACTTGGCGCACCCGAAGGGGTGTGTTTTCCCAAACTTTGGCATGCGAGTAATGAAGTACCTCTACCTGATCCTGACAGTCCTGTTCATAACGGCCTGCACGGCGCAGAACAAGATAGCAAATGCGCTGGGCAGTGGTTACATGTTTCGCCCAGAAAAACTCTTCACCCCAGTGAAAGATGCTGTGTCCGATGGGTACTGGGATAAGCCAAGTGGTCTGAGCGGTGAGCACGTAATCGTAGTTGATACACGCCTTCAGCAAGCAAAATACTACATTGGCGGACGTCAAGTTGGACTTTCCGATATATCAAGCGGACGAGCCGGTCATGGCACTCCACAGGGCACCTTTTCCATCATAGCCAAGGATATTGACCATAAATCATCCTCCTACGGCAGCATTGTAGACTCCGCGGGTAATACCTTGGTGGAATCGTATACCGTTGGCGAACCCATACCAGCAGGGGGCCGCTACAAGGGAGCTGAAATGAACTTTGGCATGCAGATTACTACAAGTGGCATCTGGATGCATGAAGGAGTTGTAACGTCGGCGCCGGAGAGTCACGGCTGTATTCGGCTGCCGCGCAAGATGGCCAAAATTTTCTATGAAAACACTCCCATAGGCTCGAAGGTTATCATCAAATAAATCACGCTGACTATGCGCAATTTATTTCGCCTCGTAACTACACTTTTCTGCCTGTACGCCGTACAGACCACCTTTACGTCCTGCATCAACCTCGAATCCCCGGAATTGACGGCCGCTAAAAAGGAATTGACCAACCTTCGCCGGCAGCAGAGTCTCCGCAATTATCCTCCCTCTTCATACGACTACTTTGTATCCCACAATCAATATCCGGTCACGATTAAGATTTATAAGGATTCTGAACTGCTGAAAATAGCGCCAAAAAATTGCAACGTGATAATCTGTCTGCAGCAGCAACGAGGGCGTCTTTATGTGAACGGGCAAGTCGCTGCAGATTGGCCGGTCTCCACAGGTATTCCGGGTCGCGACACACCTACAGGTAACTTCTCCATTCGCGAGAAAAGGGAATCTTATGCTTCCAATCGCTATGGTAAAATGCTTGATAAAAACGGCAATTGTATAAACGGCGATGCAGATGCCTTCTCCGATCCTGTGCC
The DNA here is from genome assembly GCA_947588645.1 of uncultured Akkermansia sp. Classification (GTDB taxonomy): domain Bacteria; phylum Verrucomicrobiota; class Verrucomicrobiia; order Verrucomicrobiales; family Akkermansiaceae; genus Akkermansia. Next base: position 9,490 of record CANPYO010000046.1, read on the forward strand.
TGAGGGAGGTTCCTTTGTCGGCTCGCCCATGCCCTTCTGGATGCGTCTCACTGGCGATGGCGTTGGCATGCATATTGGAAAAGTTCGAGCAGGGCGTCGTCTTTCTCACGGCTGCATTCGCATGCCCGGAGAAATGGCTCGCGAGCTCTACCGCGTCGCCTCTGTCGGAACCCGTGTTTCTGTGGTTAAGGATATTGAGCCCCAATTTCCCGCCTTGGGCGCTCTGTCTGCGGGGAATCAGCAAAATTCCATTGAAAAGCGTATCGTAGAGCTTGAGAAAAAAATATACGACATAAAAATGAAAAAATACCTGGCTCAGCAAAACAATCGATGAGCCGGATATTTTCGTCATCTTCTCTTTGACATGTGCACTTTAGCATTGGCAAGGATAACTGAAATGTGATACCATGGGGAAAGGAAATGCGCACGCTGGATTTCTATATTTTTCGGCAACTGACAGCGGTGACCCTGCTTGGCGTGGTGTCGCTCACGTTGCTGATGCTGCTTGGACAGCTTTTCAAAGAGCTCCACGCACTCCTGGTAGAGAGCGGGGCGCCGCCTAGCATTGTAATTGACTTCGTACTACAAGTCATCCCCTTTTCCCTCACTTTTTCCGTGCCGTGGGGATTTCTGACCGCCGTGTTACTGGTGTATGGGAGATTGGCAGCAGACAATGAACTAACCTCGATGCGCATGGCTGGGCTGAGTTTATGGAGGTTGAGCATGCCTGCCTTTGTAATGGCCATTTTTTTGTCGACTCTCTGCTACTACATCAACATTGAAGTGGCTCCGCGCGGGAAGAATGCCATGAGTGAACTTGCCATCCAGGCCGCCATGGATAACCCCAGAAACCTCCTGAAATCTGGTCGCGGCGCCACCAAGCTTGACCGCGTGCGACTCTTCATCAACAAACGAGAAGGAGACACGATATACGGTCTGCATATTTACCCGGATGCAACTGAAGGGAATCCCTCCATGCCGAAGTTTCGAGCCATGCACGCGCGCAGTGCCGACATCGGCAAGTTCGATGTTTCAACCCGCCTGCTCTACCTCACCCTGCACAAAGCCACCATTGAGCAGGACAGTGGCGACGATGTAACCAATCTGCCCCTTATCGAAACGATGCCCATGCGCGTGCACATTCCTCTGCGAAACCGGCGCAAAATGAAGCCCAACCGTTTCACCAACACTGAAATTGCTGAAACGATAGAGCACCTGGAACGCATACGCTCGCTGGAACCGAAAACCGCCGCACGATACGCCGCTGCTGCCTCGACTCGTCCCGGTTTTCCCTGCGCCAAATTACTGATGGATGAGACTGCGCGTGAGGTATCCTTTTACAAAAGCCAGCTTGACAAAAAAAATGAGCTTGCATTCCGGACAGAAGGCGTGCAGCGAGCTTCTTTTGCATGCGCTTGCCTAGTCTTTTCTCTTATTGGTGTACCTCTGGCCATCACAGCACGACGCCGCGACACTTCCACGGGGTTTTTCTTGGGCATTGTAGTGGCTGCCATTTATTTTGTCGCGCTGGTTTTTTGCGAGCTCTCGCGCAAGAGTTCTGGCATCACGCCCTACGTTGTTCTCTGGATCCCGAATGTCCTTTGCATCGTCTTTGCCGTGTGGCAACACCACAAAGCTCTCTATAGGGGGTGATTTTTCACCCTTCCCACACTCCCCCGCGCTCTACTGCACATTGCAAAGCTGCCAGCAACTGCTGCGGATTCATTCCCTGCTCACGCAAGAAGCGTACTGAGCGCACACAATCCCTCTTCGCCAAGCGTTTTCCTCTCGCATCCCGCAATAGTAAATGGTGTGCGTATACTGGTGTTGGCAGCCCCAGCACCGCCTGCAAGGCACGCTGCAGAGGAGTGAATTCCAACAGGTCAGCACCTCGAGTCACCAGACTAACCCGTTGCGCATAATCATCCACGACCACCGCCAGGTGATAGCTTGTCGGTGTGTCTTTGCGCGCCAACACAGCATCCTCACACGTACTGGGCACACAGCGCCGGATACCCAACCTCAGATCCTCCCACAAGGGACAGCCAACGAGATCCTCCACACGCCGCATATTGATACGCCATGCGTGAGGTACCCCCTTCTCCAATAATTCAGACACGCGTTCCTCAGGCAAATCTCGGCAGTGCCCGCTGTAGCGCATATGTTCTCCGGTATGAGGTGCTCGTGCCATGCTCTCCCATTCTGCTCGGATTTCTGCGCGGGAACAAAAACATGGGTAAAGTAACCCGAGGCTTCGCAGCTTCCCCAAAGCCTCTGCATACACCCCCATCCGGCGGCTTTGAACCATCACCTCCCCGTCAAAGCGTATTCCCAACCACTCCAAGTCCTCGTATATGCTCGCGAGCCAGCGCGGGTCGCGAGTACGCTCCGTGTCAATATCCTCAATGCGCAGCACGCAAAGCCCGCCGTGCGCATCCGCCATACGCCTGGCCTGCCAAGCGGCCAACACATGACCTACGTGCAACGCTCCGCTCGGTGTAGGGGCGAACCGCGTGATTACCGGATGCCGCAGACTCATCAGTAAGTGGCCTTCACAATGATGTCTGTCACACGTCTAATGCCTTCTCGCGCAAGTGTGGATTGCATGTACTTGCACTGAGCTCTGTAGTAGCACGAAAGAGCCGAGCCGTACTCCCCACGTTTCTCACACGAATCCCCGTCCCGAAGAGCCTGTACAAAATCATGTGCCTTGGACTCAAAATCCTTAAGCACAAGGGTCATTTCTGTGTCGTTCGCAAAGTTTTCATCCGCCTTTTGCCACTCCACCAACTTTTCATACGCCATGCAAGGACCAAGTGTCGCATCCTGTTCTGCCACTGCCTTGATTTGCTCGAGCATGCCATCCATACGCATCACAAGAGATATCACCTCCTCGTACTTTTTAGCGAGTTCCGGATCCATGGCTACGATCTTGTAATGTTCGCGTTCGCGTGCGATACGGCGGAATTCTTTGCCGTCATACAGGCGTACAAATTCCTCCTTGACGGGGTCCCCGGCATCAAATTTTTCAAGCATCTCCGTTCCCTTTTCCAGATTCGGATTGCGGGGCCAAATAACGCCGGCTTCGGTGATGTATTTATTGAAATTCTCCTCATCCCCGTTGCGCAGCGCCTTGCTGGCATTGCGAATTGCTAAGTCACTCTGCCGTTTTTTCCCCGTGGTATAGCTGAGCAGCATGGAATCATCGAAATCTACATCCAACTCCTTCATCTTTGCTGCCACTTCCTCCACTGTAGCATAATCGCGCGCATTCAAAGCTGTCAATGCTCGCTTGCGCAGCGTCCAATACTGAGCAATTCGCTGGCGAGCATCCGCGGGAAATGTGGCTACGCTCTGCATGTACTCACCAATAGCGACTGCTGCAATAAGTTGCTGAGTTGCCTCTCCAAGTTTGTTACGCGCCAGCATTCCATACACCGACTGAATGCTCTGATCCACATCCCGCCGCGCATTGCTGGCAATAGAATCTATCGAGTTCACTGTGGGCGGCAGACCTAACCCTCCACTGAAAACCTCGTGAGCTTTTGAATCTTTGTCCAAGTTCAATGTTGTGTCGCCATCTCGAAATATATGACGATACACGCGCGAACCTATGATGACGTGGTCAAAGCGTCGCGAAAACAGGAGCGCCACCAGCATTGCTTGGTAATTCAGCTTCGAAACAGCCTTCGCGCTCTCGTTGGTCGCTAAGTTCGCGGCCTGAGTCGATTCCTTTTTCGCCGCTGTTTTAATGTATTGTGCGATACGCAAGGCATTAATATCGCCACCACTGTCAACTCGTCCCGCGCTTTTCTTTCCATCTCCGCCGCCGTTTGAAGCTGCCGAAAGAGCCGATTTACGAGTAACGTTGTGATTTTGCCACTCGTCCGCCTGCTTGATTAAGGTGTTCATCTCCTTCTCCAATTTTTCATTGTCACGCTCGCGTGCCAACGAGCTCCTCTGCACATCAAGCGCACTCACAATGGCACTCGCCAATGCTCCGGACTGATTTCCATCCCCCGGGTACTCAGAGGCCTTGTATAGCCCCCTACCCACCTTGATGAGCACGTCTCCGCCTACCGCATAGTTTTTGTCACGCCCTGCGCGCTGCGTCTGTTTAAGCATGTCTTTAATCAGAGCACGATAGCGCTTGGACTCGTCAGAATTATCAGGCACCTGCTGCAGGTACTTTTCGAAACGGGTGCGCACTGCAGCGTTGTTTCCAACATCAAAGATTCCACCGTTGTACTTCACCGTATCGGTAGAGGGATCCATGAGAGGCATTTCTATGCCGAGTACCTGGGGATTAGGAGTTTCCCCTTGTCGATTTGGATCGTTCGATTGAGGTTTAGCGGCGGAGCCGGAAGCATCGAAGCTATTGGGCACAGCGGAACCACCGGATGGCGCTCCGCCAGTGGGCATCTGAGCCGTGCTCATGCCTGCCATTACCAAGGCCAAAATCAATACTGCACTTTCTTGTTTCATCACTTTGTCTCCACATTCTTCACGATTAATACTCCCTTCACTTGCTTTCCGTCACCCATTTTTCCTGTGCGACAGGTTGTTTCGAAGATAAACCGGTCACCGCGAGTCAGGTTAACGCGCAGTTTAACATCTCCCGGCACCAGCAGTGGCAAGCGCTCATCTGGATTATCAGGGATGGAGATGCTCACGAGCCTTGCGTTTCCGACCGTTTCAATATTTTCCACTCGACCGTCAAACACATACACGTTGCCCGAGGATGCAAAGCGTGAACCATCCTGCCGATACTCAGCTATTCGAAAGTTCGGCGTGGGTTCCAATCCCCGAGCCGCGCTTCCTTTCTTCAGGACGCCTGATCCAAGAATCAGTGCCAGCACTACGATAGCCCCTATGCCGATAAATACCGGCATCAGATTCTGTTTTCCTTTTTTCTTGCTTCCCTTTCGTGCGCGCCTTGCCATAGTCTTTTCTAGTTCGTTTAAATTATGAGATAATTATGCTTTAGTCCCAGCGAGCCTTGCGACAACCAAACCACGTAAGCGTGATACCCGCAATCACGTGTCCCCACAGCACGACCTGGCACAGCCATTCTGCGCTGAAGCTCGTTTGAACGATACTTTTCACCGCCTTGAGCACATCCGGGCTTAATCCTCCCTCTATACTCCCACTCCAAGCCCAGTATGCTGATATAAAAGGCTGGGTGAAGACCTCAACCATATCCGGCAAAGCCAAAACCGCACCTGAAAGCGGCAGTTGAAAACCCACCAAATAGATGCTGAGAAGCGACGATTGGTCCGGAGTGTTGCAATTGGCCGATATTCCCAAGCAAACACTTGTCATCGCAGCATTGGCCATGAGTAGAAAATACAGGTGATTCATCGCATCGCCACGGAATTCCCAGAAAAACTGCACAAAAGCGTACATCCATATACTTTGCAACACCACGAGTATTGTCAAAAATGTCACCTTAGACGCCACATAGGCTCCCACTCGCATTCCTGCAAACTTCTCCTTCTCCATAATGAGCCGCTCACCGGCGATTTCACGCGACGCGTTGTTGGACCCCATAAGCCCGAGCAAAATGACCTCAAACATGATGATACCAGAAACTGCTGATCCCACCTTTGCGCGAACCTCCGCCTGTGCCTGCTGCGCCTGGATCTCCGCTGCTATATCCCCGCTGGAAGTGTCGGTAAGCGTCAGCAGTTGATCCTGTCCTTTACTGGAAAAAAGCGCTACCAAGATGGGGAATACAACAATCATGGCAATTTGCAGCATCAGCTGCGTGCGGTCACGCATCAAGATCATAAACCGCCTCTGCAGCAACTGCATCATCTGCACAAAAAAGTCAGGCACAGGAACTTCCTGCTCTTCTACCGGTTTTGGTGGCGGAGGCGGCATCCCAAGTTGGCGATATTTTTGCACGTGTTCTCTCTCAAGTCGCTGGTAATATGCCACGCGATGCTTCAACCAACTCATGCGCCATTCTTCCGGCGAACGCAAGGCTAGTTGAGGGTACACTTCCTCAAAGGATTTCACCCCAAAATAGTGGTTCATGGCATTCGGGGATCCGTGGTACGATAAGTTACCGCGAACCATTACCATAATGCTGTCGTATAACTCCATCTGCGCTAAACTATGCGTCACGGAGATGACGATACGTCCATCCTTGCGGCTCAGATCATGCAACAATTGCACAATCTCCCGCTCCGAGCGCGGATCCAATCCACTCGTCACTTCATCGCACAATAGGATGCGCGGACTGCTCACTAACTCCATAGCCAACGCCAAGCGTCGCTTCTGTCCTCCGGAAAGCAGCTTCACTTGTCGATCTGCGATATCGGTCATTCCCGTCTCCGCCAGCACATTGTCAATCAAATCGTTGATTTCATCCTCGTCCGCAACTACCCGCAGGCGCGCTGCACTCTCGATGCTTTCATCAACGGTGAGTTCATCGTAAGCTATGCTAAACTGGGGCACGTAACCAATCTCGTGAGGTTCAAAATCTCCTTCCTCCGAAAGGTCACGCCCCTCCCATATGAAGGTGCCGTCAGTTGCAGTCTTGATACCAGCAATAGTTTTCAGAAGTGTCGTTTTGCCACACCCCGAGGGACCTACGATTGCCATGAAATGCCCGCGTGGTATACAAAAATTGACCTCATTGAGCAAAAAAAGAGACTCGTCCCCATTTTCCACTTCCAGACATATATTGCGTGCTTCCAGCATATCTCCCGATCGGGAGTTTAACAAAGACATTTTTCGAATGCAAGTATAAAACAAGAACTCAAGAAAAAAGTCACACGTGTCTCAATAAAAGTTTTCTCCGGGCTCATTCAACCCATTTCTCATGCGTTACCTATGGATGAAGGAAGTAAGCCCGACAAGATGTCAAGCCATTGACGATTCGGCATAGCGTAACAGCAGATGCTTTCCTCCTATCAACGCATCACCATTTCAAGAGTTTCGCTACGCACCGGCTCGGCACTCTCGCGCGCGTAGCGCCAGTATTCAAATCGTACATAGGCGTCGTCTCGCCGCCCCCGCCCCTCGCGCCGCAGGCGCGCGAGCTTTTCCAAATCGTACAAAACTGCCGACGGCTATATGGCAGTTTAGCCAAAAGCATGGCTTTTGCCCAGCAGGGGCGAAAACTCGTGGGGCGGCTGTGAGTCATCGTACATAGGCAAACGCATTTTTCTAATGCGTTTGCCCTGCCCTGAGGCGATGCGTACTTGACGCGAGTCCCGCCATGTGCGAAAATACCGCGCAGATGAAGGATCCCGTCGTCAAGAAGGTGAATAAAATCTCGGTAGCTCACTTCTATGAGGTATACCGATCACAGTTGGAGTTGGAACTGCTCAATAGCCCCATAGGGATGGGGCGTTCTATTATTCGTCCCGCTCTCAATCGTCCTGGACTTGCCCTCTCCGGTTTTTTCGGGTACTACGCGCAAGAACGCATCCAAATATTCGGTTCTGGGGAAATGGCCTATCTTGCTGAACTCAAAGATCCGGAACGCAGCGAGCGCATGCGTCTTATCTGCGGAGAGAGTGTCCCCTGCCTCATCTTTTCGCGCGGGGCGGATGTTTCTGGGGATATCATCAGCATTGCGGATGAATGCTCGGTGCCTGTCTTTCGCTCTACCTTGCCCACCATGAGCTTGGTGAATCGTGCTACCATCATCCTTGAAAATGAATTTGCCGATAGCGTCACCTTGCACGGCTGCATGGTAGATGTCCGAGGTATCGGTGTGCTTATCACAGGTCCCAGCGGCATCGGTAAAAGCGAAATTTCCCTCGGCTTAGTCGAACGCGGAGCTTCTCTTGTTGCGGATGACATGGTCTTCATTCGCAACGTCAGCGGAGATCTCATCGCTTCCTCCCCGAAACTCAGCAGTGGTTATATCGAAATTCGCGGCATCGGCATCACAAATGTTACGGATCTATACGGTCTGCGCGCTTACCGCCGACAGAAAAAAATCCACCTCATTATCGACCTTATCGGAGGCGAAATGTCTGAAACCGAGCGTCTCGGGTTGGAGCGTAAAGTTTCCACCATCCTCGGCGTGGAAGTCGAACGCATTACGCTCCCCGTAGCTCCTGGTCGTGACATGACTCGTCTCGTGGAGGTAGCGGCTCTCGGACAATATCTCCGCCAAAATGGATACGACATGGCGCTTGAGTTCTCCCGCCGTCTTCATGAGGAAATTTCCACTCGTAACATCCATATCCACGGCAACGATGAATAGTGTGCAACTTCATACCATAGTTTCCCTGCTCAATAATTTGCTGTCAATTCAGACCATTCAGGATTCTCCGATGGCCATCAACGGACTGCAAGTCGAAAATAATGGGCAAGTACACAAAATAGCTCTGGCTGTGGACGCCACGCAAAAAACGATTGACGACGCTATTGAATCCAAGGCTGATTTGCTGATTGTACACCACGGTATCTTTTGGTGCGGACTGCGACCAATCGTAGGCTGGTGGCGGCATAAAATTGAAACCTGCTTGAGTCATAATTTAGCTGTCTACTCAGCGCACCTGCCATTGGACGTCCACCCCACTCTTGGTAACAACATCGGTATTGCTCGCGCACTCGGGCTTTCGCGTATTTCCTCTGAGATGGAGCGTCACGGTATTGCTTTAGCTGTCTCTGGCATCTTTGACGGTTCGGTGGGAGAGCTGAGTCGCCTCTACGCCGAGGTTACAGAAGCAGAGGTAACCGGTAACATTGACGATCCTGATGCCCCCGCAGAACGTGTCATTATCTCCTCCGGTTCAGCGGGGCCGGAGATTTACCGCATCCAGGAAAAAGGCTTTACCACTTTCCTGACCGGAGAGCAGAATCACTGGGTCCTCAATGCTGCCCATGATATGCACATGAATGTGCTCTTTGCCGGTCATTACGCCTCGGAAACGTTTGGAGTCAAATCCCTCGGCGCTATGCTTCATGAGCGCTACGAGCTCCCGACCGTTTTCATTCACAATCCCACCCGCATGTAACATGCTCCATCTTGTGGAAGAAGGCTCCGGTCTGCGACTGGATCAGTATCTGACCGCTCACTTGCCGGAGCTTTCACGCGCACGCATTCAAGCTCTCATCCGTGAGGGGGCCATCTGCATGGAGAACGGTACACTATGCAAACCGAAAACTCCCGTGGAAATCGGCATGAGGCTGAGCATTGACATTCCGGAACCCGCACCGGCCGTAGCCTTGCCCCAAGACATCCCCCTGCGTATTCTCTACGAGGATCCCGACCTGATCGTCCTAGACAAGGAAAGCGGTATGGTCGTGCATCCTGCTGCAGGCAATCCCGATGGCACTTTGGTGAATGCCCTATTACATCACTGTCGGGATCTTTCCGGCGTAGGTGGAGTGGAGCGCCCGGGCATTGTTCACCGTTTGGACAAGGACACCAGCGGCTGCATTGTCGTTGCAAAAAGCGATGCCGCACACACTTCCCTGAGTGCACAATTTGCTGATCGCGATACAGAGAAAATCTACTTGGCTGTCGTGCAAGGTCGCCCGAACCCTCCGGAAGGCACGGTTTTCACGAATATCGCTCGCCACCCTGTCAACCGACTGAAAATGGCTGTCGTCAATCCAGGCTGTGGGAAACCGGCCATCACGGATTACAAACTCCTTTACTACGACCCGGCGACAGACAGTTCCTTGGTACGTTGCACCCTGCACACTGGTCGCACCCACCAAATACGCGTCCACATGCTGCACCTTGGGCACCCCCTCATCGGGGACATCATCTATGCCCATCCTGCAAGACAGAAAGCAAAACCGGGGCGACTCATGCTCCATGCGCGCCGCCTCGCCTTTACACATCCATCCACGGGCAAGCGGATGACCTTCCTCGCCCCCATTCCTCCGGAGTTTTCTCCCTGGATATCCACATTTTCCTCATCCGACCTACTTTCGTCCTAATAAAATTTCTTCCATGCCCATCCAACTCACCACCCATAGGCAACAACGCGGGGGTGTATGAAAAGGAGCAGCCCGCAGCGCGGTAAACGCTGTGGGCTGCATTTGGTCCTGGCGGCGATCTACTTTCGCGGGACCTATCGTCCGACTATCATCGACGCGCCAATGTTTCACTTCCGGG
>CANPYO010000047.1 GCA_947588645.1 uncultured Akkermansia sp.
GAGGAAGAGGCACGTCGCGCTGCTGAGGAAGAGGCACGTCGCGCTGCTGAGGAAGAGGCACGCCGCGCTGCTGAGGAGGAGGCACGTCGCGCCGCTGAGGAGGAGGCACGTCGCGCCGCTGAGGAGGAGGTACGCCGCGCTGCTGAGGAGGAGGCACGCCGCGCTGCTGAGGAGGAGGCACGTCGCGCTGCTGAGGAAGAGGCACGTCGCGCTGCTGAGGAAGAGGCACGTCGCGCTGCTGAGGAAGAGGCACGCCGCGCTGCTGAGGAAGAGGCACGCCGCGCTGCTGAGGAAGAGGCACGCCGCGCTGCTGAGGAGGAGGCACGCCGCGCTGCTGAGGAGGAGGCACGCCGCGCTGCTGAGGAGGAGGCACGCCGCGCTGCTGAAGAAGAAAAATCCTCGACAAAAGGGGCTGCGGAGTCGTCTCCGGAGCCCGCGTCTGCACCTTCGACGCGTTCCGTTCCGCGTGTGCAGCACACCGCTAAGCGTCCCCTATCCGGTCTCACTGTTGCTATGCCGAAATTCAAGAAACCTGCTGCACCGGCTGCATCGACTGTGGCGGTTTCACCGACTGCGGCAGATACATCTCCCGTTCCTCCCAAAGAGGATGCTTCGCCGGATTCTAAATCAAGCGACGATCATGGCGCTACGGAGTCACCTGAGTCCGCCGATAAAGAGACGCCCCGTCGCGACTACACGCATGTGAGCGCAGAAAAACAGGCAAAACTCCTGCAAAAGGTCGATACGGAGTACGTTGAAACGCTACGCAGCACCGCCGAGAAGAAACCGCCGATATGGCGTGGCAAGCTGTTCTGGGCGGCTTGCATCGCGCTCGTTGTGGTTATCGGTGTGTGTGGAGCTCTTGTGATCAATCACAATGCCAAGTTGGCTGCTAAACGCGCCGAAAATGAAAAAATTATGGCGATCCTCACCCGAGCGAGAGAGATTAACAAACTCGGCATCGAAACTCTTGCCGATGCTAAGGCTCAAAAACTGGATGTGCGTTGCAGCAAGCAGGAAGCCCGGTTTTTGATGGATGTTGTCGTCAACCCCGAGATGAAGGACAGCAATGGCAAGCCTTTGTTTGGCGGGCACCCGGAGGGTATGGCTCAGCTCGCATGCATGCTTTTGAGTATAGCAGCGGAGGCGGATGACGATGTTAGCAAGATCGTTTTCAATCGGCTCGCCAAAGATGCTTCTAAGATAGAGCCCTCCCTTTACCGCTGGCTTGTTCAGCGCTTGGCGGTGGCCGATATCAAGGGGGTGAATGATAAATTGCACCATCTCGCCGAAACCGTCGCTAAAAAGTCTGTCAAAAAGTTCAAGAAACGTGATGAAATCCTCGCATGCATTTGGGAAAGCATGGGGTTGCGCGTTACGGAAAAAGATATTCCGGTGATTACAGAGCTATTACGCAAACCGAAACTTGGAAAAAATCTTGTCAATACTTTGGCCCATTGTTTGGACAACATCGTCGAACAGCTGGACACCATTGACCAGAAAAAGGAGCTGGGTGACAAAATATATGATGCTTTGCCAGAGAATAGGAGAGCGAATCTCATATTGACGCTTGCAAAATCCTGCTCCCCTAAGGCTCTCACGTACTACAAGCAGCTTGCCGCAAACCCCGACAACTGGCGTTCGATTGCTGACTATTTTTCTTGCTATGGGCAGGACGACATCATCACTTACATGCAGGAAGAACTGCTTCCTCTCGCCGGTGATGACGAACGTAAGAAGAAGACTGTGCAGAATATGATCAGTACGGCCGTGCGCCAAAATCGTGATCGTTCTCCGGAGGAGGCGCAGCGTCTCGTTAAGCTTGTTTTTGATAAGGTTGATGAGGACACTACCGCATGGAGCGACGTGATGGCTCAAACCAACCCGGATGCCGCAACTTTCATTGGTAAGGATGCCCCCAATTACCCTGCTCTCATGGAGCAGCGTAAATCTCTCGAAAAATGCCGTGACCAAAAGCTCCAGCTCATTAAGACCCTCTCCGGCATGTACGATTGGCCCTGGGTCGTGCAATACCTTGAGCGCTTCTCGAAGGAAAATGACGCTACGCTTGCTGCCGAAGCTAAGCGCGCCCTTGAGGCTACCCGAAATAACCGGGCGGAGAACGACCGTGCCCGAGCTCACTACAAGCAGCGCACCAAGTAGCTTTTGCCACCCGTGAGAATCTAACAAGCTCTCCGTGCGGCCTTCAGCGGTTCGCGTAAGGCTCGCGAGCGTTTCGCTTTGGTTCGGCGAGAGGGACTTATAGAAATGAGGCTCCTCAGCAGGGGCTGTGAGTGGAGTCGTGCGTCGTCGTTGGCACGCAAACCGGGGAGAGTACGCCAGCTAAGTTCTCAGGACAAATGAATTTGGAGAAACTCAAAAGCAGACAATCTCCTCCCTTCTCTCCTGCTCGGCCTTTCGTCGCTTTGTAATGACGTTCGCGCATGGCTTTATGATCTCCCGCATTTGCTCCGCCAACCCCGCGGCGAAGCCGACGAATTTCCCAAATCGTAAATCGTAAATCGTAAATATCTTGCGTGTTTATATTGCTTTTTTTTGGGACGGATGTGCAGGGAGATCGCGTTACTTGCATGACGCAAAAAAGTTGAAAGCGAACGCGAAGCGCGCGCGTATGGAGAACGATGAAGAGGACAAATTGTAAACAAAGGACGACCGTGAGGTGGGTGATGGCGCTTGGGTTGTTGTGCGTCGGAATGCTGCCGATGGCGTGGGCGCGGGAGACCGCGCCCCCAAGCGCGACAGGCGAAGCGCAGGAATTGCGGCAAGATCCGCTTATCGTGACTGGTAAGCTGGATAACGGGCTGCGCTATGTTATCCGACCGACCAAAGAACCGGCGGGACGCGCTTCAGTACGGCTTCGGGTTGGGGTGGGCTCTCTCTATGAAAATGAGCAAAATACGGGCTTTTCTCACTTGTTGGAACACATGGTGTTCAACGGAAGCCGGCACTACAAGCGCGGGGAGCTCATACCGGTGATGCAGAAGCTTGGACTTGGCTTTGGCGGCGATGCAAATGCCTACACGAGCTTGTTGGAGACAGTCTATATGCTCGAATTGCCCAATTTGCAGGAAAATACGGTGGATACAGCGTTGACGATCATGCGCGATTTTGCAGATGGGGCAACGCTGGAGGATGAGGCAATCGAGAAGGAGCGCGGAATCGTCATCAGCGAGCTGAAGGCGCGAGACTCTTCCAGCATGCGGGCGCACATAAGCCTGCTGGAGCAGCTTACGGAGGGTACGAGAGTGGCTGAGTTCATGCCTATTGGCAAGGAAGAGGTGCTGCGTCACGGTTCACCTGAACTGGTGCGTCAACACTATCGTAATTTCTATGTGCCCGGCGAGATGACTCTCGTGCTGACCGGGGATTTTGATCCAAAAGAGGCCGAGGATTGGGTGAAGAGGCATTTTGAGGGGATGGCAGCTCGAGAACGCGCTCCGCGTCCGGAACTTGGTCAGCTTGCTGAACCCAAAAAGATTGCCAAACTTATCCCCAACGATGAAGAGGCTGATGTGACGATCTGCGTGAATGCAGTCAAGCCATATTGCTACAAGCCCGACACCGCCGTGCAGCGTGCGGAAGACCTTCCTCTTGCACTTGCGTGCTCCATGCTGAACCGTCGGTTGACCCGCCGCACGCACAGCGCAGACTGCCCCTTCACTGAGGCTAGCGTGCAACACCAGGATCTGTATGAAACGGCAGAAATTGCCACCCTGGCGCTTGCCTCGCAGCCTGAAAAATGGCGCCAGGCGCTGCAAGCAGCGGTGCAAGAGTTGCGCCGTGCCATTGCCTGCGGCTTTACGACCGATGAATTGAAAGAGGCCACGGACTCGCTCGTCTCCAACTTGCAGCAGGCATGCGCCACTTGGGAAACGACACCGGCCTCTGCTGTGGCCGACTGGATTGTGGGCGCTGTGAGCGATAAAAAGCAGATGACCGATGCGCAGGAGAACATGCGCGTGTTACTGCCGGCCGTTCAGCGCATTCTGCAAGAGCCGGATTTGTGCCGACAGGCGCTTGAAAAGGCTTTTGATCTGGATCACGCTCGTTTGACCATGATCGGTCAGTTGCCTGAGGATGTCACGGAGGATGCCTTGCGTGGGGAATACTACGACAAGGCGCTCCAAGCTGAAGTGCAAAAGCAGGAAGAACGCGCACTCAAACCCTTTGCTTACGATACCATTGGGATGCCTGGTACTGTGACTCACCGTGAGCTGATGGAGGATTTGGGGGTTACGGCTGTCACTCTCTCCAATGGCGTGAAGGTGAACCTGAAGCCCGTAAACTTCCGCAAGGGGGCTGTGTCGGTGATAGCAGCGGTGGATGGTGGGTTGCTCTCCTTACCGCCCGAACCCGGATTGGCGAATATGACGCGAGCTGTTATGAATCGCGGTGGGTTGCAGGAGCACAGCCACGATGACCTGGAGCGCTTGCTGGCTGCCAGGCAAGTGACGCTCAACTTCGGCATCACGCCCACGCGCTTCCTGTTCAATGGCGACACTTCTACGCAGGATCTGGAGTTGCAGTGCAAGTTGCTTGCCGCTGCTATTCTTTATCCCGGCTACCGGGAGGAGGGTGAGATGCTGCTGCGCCGCAGCCTGGACAATGAATATCGCGAGCTGGAAACCACGCCGAAAGGAGTTTTTGCTACCGAAGCGCGTCGGATCATCTTCGGGGACAATCCCCTTTTCACCGTGCCGAAGCGCGAGGAGCTGGAAGCGCGCAGCGCGGCGGAAGTAAAGCGTGTCATGACTCCTCTGCTGGATAAAAATTACACGGAGGTGACGTTGGTAGGCGACTTTGATGTGGAGACGGTTTTGCCGATTCTGGAACGCACTTTCGGAGCCATGCCCCAGCGGAATGCTGCGCCGACGAGCTTGCCGGCGAACAAGAGGCATGTAGAAACCAAGCCCTGGGGTGAGCGGCGCACCTTGCCTTATCCTACCCGGTTGGATAAAACTATTGTGGCGCGGGTGCACGCCGCTGGTAATGGGCGTGATGAACGCCGCACTCGCCGACTCAGTGTGCTCGCATCTATCTTGCGCAACCAGCTCTTCAACGGCTTACGTGCAGCCATGGGAGAAAGTTACTCCCCTTCGGTTCAAGTAGAGCCCAATGATGAGTTCGACAACACTGCCTTGCTTACTACTGTTTCTTACGGAGTGAAACGTAATCAGCAACTCGTGAGCAGCGCCATGGAGAGCATCTGCAATGGCATTGGCCAGGGGAACATCAGCGACGAGGAGTTCCAACTCGCCATTCGCCCCTTCAGCGCTGCGGTGCAAAAAAGCCTCATCACCCCATCGTACTGGGAACGCAATCTCATCGATTTGCAGAGTAACCCGGAACGCCGCACGCTGATGCGCGATATCATGGAGGATGTGGAAAGCATCACTGCCGAAGAAATTCGTGCTATCGGTCGTGAGATATTCGGTCGGGATTGCCGAGCGGATTTCTTCTTTGTGATGCCGGAGGGTACTGAGCCGAACACTCCTGCCGTCCCCGCAGAGCCTGTTGCGGCTCCCACGCCTCAAATCTCTGCTCCGGCGCCCGGTGAGTATGCTGTACTCATCTCCTCTGCCAGTGCCGACATGCCGGGGTGGAGGGCCGTGGCTCAGGCATTGTTGGACAAGTACCCCGGGGCGAAACTGTGTGTGCTCCCTGAGTTGACAGAAGAGGCCTGTACCGAAGCGTTACGCAAAACATGCCCTCGCTATGCCGCCGTTGTTCTGCGTCCTCAGGAAGTAACCCGCGATACCACGAACGCTTTGCACCGCGCTGCCCGCAATGTGGACGAAGACCCGTACGGTGACTGTATTTGGGGCATTGTTACCGGTTATGAGCCGAGTGATGCTCTGCGCATAGCCCGAGGGCAGGGAACTATCGTGCTAAACCGACTGCTTGCTGTGGCTCAACCGGACAACGAACGTTTTGAGCACAGCTGCTGCATGAGCGAGAAAGAAGGTTGCTCCGTCACTGAGCGCACCGGAGTATCTACGGTCACGACCCTTGATGCCACCACACCGGAGGGACAGGAAGCTTTGCAGGACGGGCTGCAAAGCTACTTTGCCCGCCAGCTTACCTCACAAAATCCGCAGCTCATCGTCACTGCCACCCCCTCCACTCCCTTCAATCTGGAAATGCCCCTCTGCAAGGGGCTTATTTTCCCCGCTGAAAATAGGTTTTACAGCGTAGACTGCCAGCATCTCATCGCTTTTGCCAGCGCTCGCCAGCCCGCCGCAGAGGGCAAGACCGGCGCGCTCCAAAGCTTGGCCGAGGCCATGCGTTTTCCGGCCATTGAACCGGATGCAAGTGAGCGGGTATGGCTTGCACTGGGTTCCGGAGACATGGGTGATGCTTGTGGAAGCCGGCAGAGCATGGTTATCACTGCCGTCTCCGCCTACGGGTGCCACCAATTTGTGAGTTCCACCATATCCTCCTGGTACGGCAAAATGGCCACCGACGTGCTCCGCTTTTTCTTCGACCATACGGAGACCACAACGTTGGCACAAGCCGTTTTTTTGGCTAATCAGCTCCTCATCGAAAAGACCCTGAGCATTGACCCGCGCCTTCTGCAGGTGCGGGTCAATGGGCAGACCGTCGGTGCAGAATTTCAGCGGGATTTGCTTGCCAGCGGCGTGCAGGTAACCAACGATCAGGCTCGGGACGCCGCAGGGCTCGTGCTGGAACGCGATGCTCTCGTCTTTTTCGGCGATCCGGCGCGTCCGGCAGTCGTGAGCAGTGCGCGGCGTCGTGCCCCGCTCGCCGTCACGAAAGGTGAGGATGGCGTCCTTTGCCTCTCGGCGGAGAGTGATTTTTCCGGTGCTGCCGCCATTTTGTTCCCGGAGCATAAGGGAGAGATCCGCTCTCTTCCGAAGGGCTCTGTGCAGACTGAAAACTTCATCCTCTTCCCAAGCATAAAGCTCAATCAAGGGGAAACGCTTTGCCTCAAACCGTAGGGAAGAACGGGAAGTCGTCTGCTCCTTTCACGATTGCAGGACTCATTTGTTTCAATAAAATTTCATGCGCTTCACGGAAAATAAACGATGGAAGCGGAGTCTGCAAGATGGCATCGCGTGTCCATAAGACCGTTCAGGTTAACAACCCGCATCGTTTTGGAAATTCCGCTTCGCACTAAGGCTTGCTTCAAGCTCGCCTCACGAGTTTTCGCCCCTGCGGGGCAAAATGCAACCTTGGTTGCATGGGCTTGGAGAAAATTTATTGGGACAGATGGGGGCGCATGAGCGTCTCCGCACCTTCTACATCCACATTGCAGATGGAAAACGGAAAGTATGCCGTGTTGCCGTTAAGCTGGGGGACAAGCAAAACCTGCCGCCCCTTGTCGAGGCGGCAGGTTGGAAAACAACTTTGCTGATCAGCTTTAGCTGAACTTGGCGATGAGCGTCTTGCGCTGGCTTTCGAGCTCAGCGGGGAGCTTGGAGCCGACGGAGTCAAAGAGCTCGGTCTGGCTTTCCAGCTCAGCCTGCCACTCGGAAGGAGTGAGCGCCATGTTCTTGTTGAACTGCTCCTCGGAGTAATCCGTGAGGCCGTCGAGATCCAGCTCGCTGTAGGCGGGGGAGATGCCGAGTTTGGTCTCAACACCCTCAACCTCACCGTGGCAGCGGCGCAGCACCCAGTCGAGCACGCGCATGTTGTCCCCGTAGCCCGGCCACAGGAAGTGCCCTTCTTCGTCCTTACGGAACCAGTTCACGTTGAAAATCTTGGGAAGCTTGGAAGCGCTGGTCTTCTCGCCCATATCCAGCCAGTGCTGCCAGTAGTCGCCCACGTTGTAGCCGATGAAGGGCTTCATGGCCATCGGGTCGCGGCGCACTTGACCGATCTTGCCGAAGGCGGCAGCGGTCATTTCCGAGCCCATCGTGGCGCCCACGTACACGCCGTGCTTCCAGTCGCGGGACTGATAAACGAGCGGCATGGTGGTAGCGCGGCGTCCGCCGAAGAGGAACGCGCTGATGGAGACACCCTCGGGGTTGTAGTACTCCGGATCCAGCGTTGGGCACTGGGAAGCGGGAGCGGTGAAGCGGCTGTTGGGGTGAGCGCACTTGCGTCCGCAGTCCGGCGTCCAGTCGTTGCCCTGCCAGTCGATGGCATGTGCCGGCGGCTCGCCGTCCATGCCTTCCCACCACACATCGCCGTCATCGGTGAGACCGACGTTGGTGAAGATGACGTTCTTCTTGATGGTGTCCATGGCGATGGGGTTGGTCTTGTAGGAGGTGCCGGGAGCCACGCCGAAGTAGCCGTTCTCCGGGTTGATGGCGTGGAAAGTGCCGTCCTCATGCGGCCAGATCCAGGCGATGTCGTCGCCGATGATGCTGGTCTTCCAGCCCTTCTCGCGCAAAGCGGGCGGAGGTACAAGCATGGCGAGGTTCGTCTTGCCGCAGGCGGAGGGGAATGCGCCGGTCACATAAGACTTGCGGCCCTGCGGGTCCGTGATGCCGAGGATGAGCATGTGCTCCGCCATCCAGCCGTTCTTGCGGGCGATGGTGGTAGCGATACGCAGAGCCAGGCACTTCTTGCCGAGAAGCGCGTTGCCACCGTAACCGGAGCCGTAGGAGATGATCTCGCCGGTCTCGGGGAAGTGGCAGATGTATTTCTCCTCGTTGTTGCAAGGCCATGCCACATCCTTCTGCCCGGGCTCAAGAGGAGCGCCCACCGTGTGCAAGCAGGGCACGAAGTCGCCGTAGCCGTCGCGCTTCGGGTTACCGCCGCCCTGGGTCTCGTCCTCAAGGCGCTTAAGCACGTCGGCGCCCATGATGGTCATGATGCGCATGTTGGTAACCACGTAAGCGGAGTCAGTGATCTCGATACCGATCTTGGCGAGCGGGGAATCCAACGGACCCATGCAGAAGGGAATCACGTACATGGTACGCCCCTTCATGCAGCCGTCCAAGAACTTGTTGAGGATGGCCTTCATTTCGGCCGGGGCCTTCCAGTTGTTGGTGGGACCGGCGTCTTCCTGTTTTTCAGAGCAGATGAACGTGCGTTCCTCCACGCGAGCCACATCCGAAGGAGTGGAGCGTGCCAGGAAGCATCCGGGACGTTTCTCGGGGTTCAAGCGAATATAGGTGCCTCTTTCCACCAGCATATCACAAAGCTGGGTGTTTTCTTCCTCCGATCCGTCGCACCAATAAACGGAATCGGGCTTACAGAGCTGGCGGACTTGCTCCACCCACTCAGCGGCCTTCTTGTGTGTTGTACCAGTGATTTTCATGGTACTCTCATTCTATCACGCCCGCGTGCAACTAGCAACACGAAATTTTACCTTTCGCTTTTCTTAAGCTTTTGCTGCTTTTTCCTTGTCGTGTATGTGTGCTTTATGTAAAATGCTGTGTATGAAGACGCGCAACCAAAGCAAACCCTCTGCGTGGGTCGTCATTATCTATGTGGTCGGGGGCATTTCTGCTGGGCTTTTAGCGCTTATCATGATCTCTTTTGCGTTAGTAGGGATGGAAATGGAGTACACCGATCATGTGAGGGAAACGCCGGAGTGGGTGGAGAAGAATTACCACATCCCCTGTGAATCTCTGCAAGTGAAAGAGGCGATTTTCGATATGGACTCGAATGAACTGGAGGTACAGTTGGAGACCCCGCCTCCGGAGCAATTCGGTCGTGCTTTAGAGGCCGCAGGCTGGAAGCGTTGTGGAAACGGGTATATCCAACAACAGCGGGAGGATGGAAGAAAAAAGCTGCTGTGGTTAGAGTACATTTCCAAAGAGAGAGCCCTGTACGCTTGCATCGGCAATATCGCAGAGCTACGTATGCACGAACAAGCAGAACAAAGCCAAAAAAACTAATCTTCTTGCGCCCATTGCCTCGCCATGGTACATTGAAAACATGCAAAAGCAACGACGTAGAAAGCCGTCTGAATGGGTCATAGCTATGTACCTGTTGGGAGCGCTGGCTGCGGGAGTTATCGTGTTGAGTGCGACGGTGACGTTGTTGGTACGAATCGCGGGACACGAACGTGCGGATGCGGTGGCGACGGCAAGTGTGGCGCAAGTGGAGCGGCAGTGGCATGTTCCGTGCGGGTCGCTGCAAATTGACCGGTGCAATGTCGGTGACAACGATGCGCATATTTGGCTGAAGGAAGCGCCCTCAGGGCAATTCTACAGCGACCTGAAAGCCGCCGGATGGCAACAATACCCCTGCAGTGAGACGATGTTCAAACGCGTCGAGAATCGCCAAGAGTGGGGGCTCATTTATCATGCGAAAGACAATATGCTCTTCGTGTATTTGAGTGGGCAGGTCGTGGGACCGGACCGCATGGAAAAATTGTATGTGCCGCTCCGGATGCTGCCTGGCGCGCTGTGCATTGAAAGCGGCAGTAGTGGGGATGAGAATTATGGATTCTTCCATATCCAGCTGAAAACTGAGCCGGAAGAGGATTTTTTCGAAGCGCTGCAGGCCGCCGGGTGGCAACACAAGGGAGAACACATTTACGAACGGATCGAGGGAGGCAAGCTCCTGATGCTGTCTTATGTTGACTGGGAGCATGAGATATTCATTGTACCCATCGGCCGTGTGGCAAGTGCTCAGGACGTGGAAAAAGATCTGCACATCCCCTGCGAAAAATTGCAGGTGGAGCTATGTCTGCGCCATGGTGAAAGCGATGATACCGAAAATCTTATCCTGCGGCTGAAGACGGCGCCCACGGAGGATTTTTATCGTGCTCTGGAAGTCGCAGGATGGCGGCGTCTCGGGAAGGACGCGATGTTTGTGCATGGCTCAGGGAATAAGATGGCCGTGTTTTTCTGCGACAACAGTACTCTGTGCGTCGTGGGCAAACTCCACGAAATCAACGAGGAGCAGGTGAGGGAGAAGTACAACGTCCCCACGTCCTCACTGGACGTTTCGATCTCTTGCGAGTGTCCGCAAAAAGCCCTCTTGCTGCTCTGTTTGACAAAGAAGCCAACCGAGCGATTTGAACGTGACTTGTTGGACGCCGGTTGGAAAAAGCAGGGAGAATCCCGTACCTACACTTCACCCGAGACCGATTCAAGGTTCCTCCTTGATTTTGATGAGAGAAACGGCATTCTCTACGTCCATCCCTCGCTCCAATCTGACGATGAAGACGAAGAGGATGGCGCAGAAGAACACTGAGCAGCGTCATTCCCCCAACACCGATGCCAGGGCAGATGCCACGGCGCTGAAAGCGGCGGCCACCTGTGATTGTCCCGGGTCTTGCAGGGCGATGGGCTTCCCTGCATCTCCGGCAGCGCGCGTGTCAATGTCCAACGGTATCTTGCCAAGCAACGGCACGCCGAGCTTCTGCGCTTCCGCCTCCCCACCTCCTTGACCGAAGATGTGGTACACCAGACCATCGCTGGGGCAGACGAAGTAGCTCATGTTCTCGATGATGCCGAGGATGGGCGTATTCACCCGGTTGAAGAGTCCAACGGCCTTGCGTGCATCGATCAGTGCAACCTCTTGCGGGGTGGTGACGATGACAGCGCCTGCCAGATCCACCGTTTGCACGATGGTGAGTTGAATATCGCCGGTGCCGGGCGGCAAGTCGAGAATGAGGAAGTCCAGCCCGCCCCACTCCACATCGCGCAAGAACTGCTGCACGTAGCGCGTGGCAAGCGGCCCGCGTACAGCCACCGGCGCATCCTCATCGACCAACAGCCCCATGGAGAGCAGCTTGATGCCCGCTACTTCCACCGGCAGGAATTGCTCCTTATCCGAGCAACCGGGACGCTCTTTGGTGCCGAACATCAGCGCCATGGACGGTCCGTATATATCGAGGTCCAACAGCCCCGTGCGGTAGCCGAGGCGAGCGAGAGCTACAGCCAAATTGGCGGACACGGTGCTCTTGCCCACGCCTCCCTTGCCGGAGGCCACGGCAATGACATGTTTG
The DNA here is from genome assembly GCA_947588645.1 of uncultured Akkermansia sp. Lineage (GTDB taxonomy): Bacteria > Verrucomicrobiota > Verrucomicrobiia > Verrucomicrobiales > Akkermansiaceae > Akkermansia. The sequence goes on from CANPYO010000047.1 coordinate 11,897, forward strand.
ACGCCAGGCACCGAGGACTTCCAAGCAGCGGGATCATCGTTGGCCGCGGGATTTTTCTTGGGTTGCGGAGCGTGGTGCTCGATATTGACATCCAATTTGCTGAGACCGGGCAGCTCTTTCACCGTACCCATCACGCTTTCGTAGATATAACGCGGGACATCGGAGTTGGCGCTCTCGACCACCAAATCAATGGTAACTTCGCCGGTGGGGGTCACCCGCACATCTTTCACCAGACCGAAAGAAACAATGTCGCGCGAAAAACCGGGGTACTTCACCGTGGTGAGTGCGGCGCGGACGAGGGCGACAGTAAGCTGCGGGGATTCGTTGGAGTCAATCATATTTTTACGGGCGGTGCGAAAAATGTTTCCAAGGCATCAGAATGCCCTCCACACAAAAAACAAAGCCGGTGCAGCAAGCTCGGAACACACGCACCGGCGGGTGCAGTAAGCGATGAAGTGAGCCCCAGCGGTCGTAGAGCAAGCTGAGCAGAACAATGCTTGCAATGCTGTAAAACTTCACGTCGATTCCCATGTGCCATTCCATGTCGGCGAGCTCCAGCCCCATCTCTGCGCACAGCGCCAAGCCCACGAACCCCACCAGCAAAAAGGCGGTGTACTTGAGCACGGGAAAGCGTTCGATGAGACCGATGCACCAGCCGGCCACCACTCGCAGTGCCGCTATGCCGATGAATACGCCCGTGCAGACCACCCAAATGTGCAAGTGCTCCGGAATTTCGCGAACGCCGTTCACCATACCGACCGCCGCCACCACATTGTCCAGCGAAAGCGAGAGATCCATCAGCTCAATGCTGCATACCGTGGCGAGGAAACCCTTGCCCATCGTGCGCGCAGAGAGGTCGCCACTCTTCTTCTCCGCCGGGTGGAGCTGAAGATGCTCCGCCGCCAGGTAAATGAGATAAAGGGCGCCAAACCACTTGACCCATTCGTTATGCATGAGCCACGCCACCAGCGCCAAGGCAATTCCGCGAAAAAGGTAGGCACCCAGAAGCCCCCACCTCAGCGCGGCTTTTTGCTGGTGCTTCGGCAAATGAGAGGCCATGGCTGCTATGCCCAGCGCATTGTCCACAGAGAGCAGCCCTTCAATCAGTATCAGCCCCACGATCACTTTCCCGCTCGCGCTCAGAAAAGCGGACAAGTTCTCCACCCCAAGCCACGTCACTAGCATATCCATGCTCGGCATGCCGAACATTGTAGCACATCCCGGCATCATCTGCAAGCCGCACTTGCGGCTTGCAACGGGATGTGCTATAATGCGCGCGATTCCGCAAGTCATGAAGAATCTACCACATCTGAATCGACCGGGCTATTTTGGGGAATATGGGGGGCGCTACGTGCCGGAAACGCTCATGCCTCCGCTGCTGGAGGTGGAAAAGGCACTCTCGGAGATTTTGCCATCAACTGACTTCCAGTCACGACTCAAAGATCTGCTGAGCGAATATTGCGGACGTCCCACGCCCATTACACATTGCGATCGCCTTTCTCGCGAACTCGGTATCGATCTTTTTCTGAAACGCGAGGACTTGCTGCACACGGGTGCGCATAAGATCAATAACGCTCTGGGACAAGCCTTGCTCGCGCAGATGATGGGCAAGACGCATGTGATAGCCGAAACCGGTGCGGGGCAGCATGGCGTGGCGACGGCCACGGCCGCAGCAAAGTTCGGGCTTAAGTGCACGGTGTTCATGGGCGCGAAAGACGTGGAGCGCCAGGCGCCCAATGTGCAGCGCATGAAGCTGCTCGGTGCCCGGGTGGTGGCAGTGCAGAACGGATCGTGCACGCTCAAGGATGCCATCAACGAAGCGCTGCGCTTCTGGATTTCTCACCAGGCTGACACCATGTATGTCTTCGGCACGGCGGCCGGTCCGCATCCTTTCCCCACGCTGGTGCGCGAGTTGCAGAAAGTCATCGGCACTGAGGCGCGTGCGCAGATGATCGCCCGCACGGGAGGCTTGCCGGATGCGGTGGTTGCCTGTGTTGGCGGTGGGTCGAACGCCATCGGCATGCTGCACCCCTTCGTGCAGGATGAAGCAGTGAAACTCATTGGCGTGGAAGCCGGTGGCACCGGCGAACCAGGCTGTGAGAACTCCGCTGCTATCAATCTCGGTACGCCCGGCGTGCTGCACGGTGCGCGGATGAACCTCCTGCAGGATGCTCACGGACAAATCTGCGAGTCGTCCTCGATTTCCGCCGGGTTGGATTATCCCGGCGTTGGACCGGAGCACGTGTACCTGCATGAAATAGGACGCGTCCACTACGCTGTTGCCTACGACCACGAGGCTCTTGCTGCTTTTCGCAAGCTCTCCGAGGCAGAGGGCATCATCCCGGCGTTGGAAAGCTCTCATGCGCTGGCCTGGGTCTTTGCTCATGCCGGTGACTTCTCACCGGGCAGCAAAGTGCTCGTCAACCTCTCCGGTCGCGGCGACAAAGATTTGGCGCACGCGCTGCATTTCATTCAACTCGACTGATTTTTCCCATGAAAGAGACCATTTTAGCAGCTAAGAAGAGCGGTCGCTGCGCCGTTATCCCCTTCATCACAGCGGGGTTCCCCTCTCGCGATTCTTTTTGGGATACGCTGGCGCAAGTGGATGCCGCCGGTGCAGACATTATCGAAATCGGCATTCCTTTTTCTGATCCCGTAGCTGATGGACCCGTGATCGAGGAGATCAGTCGCGAGGTGCTCGCACAGGGCATGACGCTTGATTGGGTGATCGAAGGATTGCGCGCACGCGTCGGCTCGTTCCACGCGAAACTGGTGCTCATGGGCTACATGAATCCCTTTGTGCAGTACGGCTTGGAACGTTTGGCCTCTGACTGCGCCGATGCGGGAGTGAGCGGGTTCATTGTGCCGGATCTTCCCTTGGAAGAAACCCCCGAGTTCCGTGAGGCAATTGCTCCGCATGGTCTCACACTCATCACGCTCGTTGGTCCCAATACCACCACTGAGCGCATGAAGCAGTACGCTCCCTTTTCTCGGGAGTACGTGTATGTGGTCTCCGTTCTAGGCACCACCGGTGGGGTGAATGAGCACGTGGAAGCTGTGGCGGACACCATTCGCCGTGCGCGCTCGGTCTTCAATGTGCCTCTTGCTCTCGGCTTTGGTTTGCGTGTGCCCGAGCAGCTCGAGTCTCTGCCTCCCGATGCCCGTCCGGATGCAGTTGTTATCGGCACGGCTCTCCTCCGCCACATTCGTTCCGGGGCCTCTCCCGCCTCTTTCCTCGCCCCTTGGCTGGAGAAGTGAGTAGCGGGACATCCCTGCAGGCTGGTCAATCGGTCTTGCTGCTGTCGGTCGCCTTCTCGCAGCTCCGCTGCCCGTTTTTCGCAAATCGCAAATCGCAAATCGTACATAGGCGAACGCATTTCCTAATGCGTTCGCCTCGGGTTGCCTACTCGTGCATGAGCTGGATATCGTAGCCGAAGATGGTGGTAAAGAGGTCGGCTTTGGAGCGCAGAGCCAAATTTTCAATGGTGAGGTCGTGTACCCCACTTGCGACGAGTTCGATGCGGCGTGCATTAAAACGCACGGAGAAATTGGAGATGCGTTGAGAATGAGCGCGCTCCATGGCATCGGCAACGCGAAGAATGGCGGCGGCTTTCTGAAGACGGAGACGATCAGGTTGATCGAGCCGAGCGTAAAAGTAGTCCTCAGTGGTCGGTGCACCATGGCGGTGGTAGCGAGCGAGCATGCCGATGAACTCGACATCTTGTCGGGATAGTCCGAAGATTTCAGAGTTGAGGATGATGTACTGGCCGTGCCGGTGGTGAGCTTTGGGGTTGATGAAGGCCCCGACTTCGTGCAGGATAGCTGCAACTTTGAGCAACAGTCTGTCGTGCCGGGAGAGTCCGTGCAATTCCTGGAGCTGATCAAAGAGGGAGATGGCTAGTTTGCGGACGTGGCGTGCGTGTGTGCGGTCTACCTTGTATCTGTCCGCCAGCAGTAAGGCGAAGTGGATGACCTCTTGTTCCAAAGCAAAGTTATCTTTGCGAGCCGGCAGGAGATTGCGCAGAAAGGCGCCGCTGTACTGTTCTTGTGGGAAAAGGAGCTCATGGGCATGAAATTCTTGCGCAACGCTCAGGAAGATGAGGACGGAGGGGAGCAGGGCGCCCACGCCGGCGTAGTTCTCATCGAACCTTTCCATCCGCTGGTCAACGGTGAGTGATGAGAGCAAGGTTGCGAGATCCTGCAAACCTCCGAGTTCCACAGTTTCTTGCGCAAAAATAGGCGCATGAATGCGGTGAAAATCCGGTCCAAAAACGACCATGGTATTGGGTCGATTCGGGAGGGCGGATTCAGCATCGTGGAAGAGCTGCTCGACGACGCCGCGAATATGCTCGCGGATGAGTGAGGTCTCCAGATCGGCAGCTCCGGAGGCTGCATCGCCGATGGATACGCCGGTGCGGTGAGCGCCCATGCGGTAACTCGCGTAGTAGACGATGCGTCCTCGATCGAACACGAGCAGTCGCGTGTTGCCCGGTCCGACATGCAGTACGGGAATGCTCTCCCCGGCCAGTTCCGGGCGCTCGGCGAGCAGAGCCTTCATGTTCAGGTAAAGCAGGCGGGTCATCTCGCCGTCATCCATGACTTCCAAGTGCAGGCGGCAGGAGTTGAGTAATCGGTTCGTGACAGCGTCCATACAACGAATACTCATGAGCACGTTGCTGCCGAGCAGGCGAGGGGTAATGCCTTCGCCATATTCCTGCAGCAGAGTCCTGTAACCATTGATGATATGGACACAACGATCCATCGTCTCTCGCCGGATAATGCCGCCTGAGAACACATCTTTGGCCAGTTCCACCGGTTGACTGAGCACATCCAGCACGCGCACACTATCACCGGACAATTCCGCCACCATCATCGAGACAGCATCGGCTCCGATGAAAATGACGGCTTGCACTCGAGGGGCAGAACTGGTGGGCAGGGCGGAACTGTTCATGCGACTCTCATCCTACTCCTCAGCGCAAAACAAAGCAAGACGAATTTCCACAGTGCCAGGGCAAACGTATTGGGAAATGCGTATGCCTAGGTGCGATTCACGTGGAGGTGAGTAGCACGCGGCACTAGCACGACTGTTGGTTGACTTCTCGTCAAATGCGTTTGCCCTGTTCACAGAGCAAGCGCATTTGAATAAAGTCGATTTTGTATTTTAATTTTTAATTTACTAATTTTCAATTAATAGCAGTATTTTCACCTAAAGGATGAACCGTTCGCAATCTTTACGTCACCTCGCAAAACTGCTAGAATCGCGAGTTATGAGCGCGAGTGAAGTCATAAAAACAGTGGATGAAGCTATGCAAGATGCCACCGTATACGTCAGCGAGATACACGTAGAGCCGATAGACGAAATCAAAAAAGTATCGTACGGAATCAAAAAAGTGCCGTTTTTTAAAGTTTACGAGCCCTTCACGGAGGTTGAGTTGACGCAAGCGCGCCTCCAGCTTGAAAGCGTTGTGCGCCGCTTTCTGACGCCTGTTCTGCAGACGCTTGCCGAGACCATCAGCACGGAAAAAGACGATGAAACCAAGCGTTACGCGGAAGCAGAAAAAACACTCTCCGCACTGTGCATCGTCTATAGGGGACTGGGTGTGTTCACCATGCTGAAAAAGCCTGACAAACCCGAGGAAGCCGATACGGTCCTTGTTCCTAATTATATGCTCGCAAGATTAGCGGAGCATTTTCGCAACGGTCGCGAAAAAACTTCGGACATCCTGAATGAACTCATACGGGAGGTAAGAGACGAACTGGATAATTGCGTCGCAGAAATCGAAGAAGAAAACCTTGGGTTTGTGCTCCCAACTTGCTGTGAAGAGGGTTACGAGGAAGAGACCTTAAATGAGCGAGCTCACATTCTCTCCCGACATGAACGCCAGGAAAGGGTCGAAAACATGCCATACAGTGACAAAAAACCTGAAAGTGGCGCGGTCTTCGGCATCATCAGTCGCATGACGGATCTCGATTACCTGCCCAAAAAGGGAAATCCTTGGCGTGCTTACTACCAACTCAAGTTCGCCAAAGAAACGGTAGCTTTTGACTCTCTCGACATCGAAAATGCCAAAGCATACATCAGAAAACAAGGCTTATCTCTTCCGGTATTCCTGCAATTCTTGAATGAGTACATTCGCAGAAATACAGGAGAGCAGATCTATTCTCACCCCGTCACGATTCAGACAAAAGACGGCGAGGAAACGCTCCAGATCCCCATCTACGGCACGCGCGATTATGGCGAGTTCAGCGGAGTTGTTCTCATGTGCTACCGCCTTGCACACCCGGATTGCCCGGCTGATACCCAGCCCGGCGCCTTTCGCGTCACCTCCTTGCCGTGCGCACTCGCCGTCGTTGAGCGCAACTCCGTTTCTCAATGCGTTTTTGTGGATCCGTTTCGCATCGAAAACGGCGAGCGCCGCGTTGCCTCCCTGGCATTTGGCGAGGGAACGAAAGATAAGAGAATTACCTTCATAAAATGGAAACTCTTGCCCGAAAACCCAGGCACATTGCCGGAAGCCGCATCCATGCTTCCCCCTCTGCCATTCGGAAATTTGGGCAAAGAAGATTCCGCTGCCGCCGCCGTTTGGTCGGTTGAGTCAAAAAGACTCGAACTTTCTGCTTCCCTCGTGTGCCCCTCAAACAATTCAATTCCCCCCACTCTTCTCCCACATGAAGCAAAGGTAGAGCTTTCCCCACCGGCAAAGGAAATCGAAAAACAGAAAAGAGAAGGAGAAAGAAGCGGCTGCCTGATCATTGCAGCGGTACTTTTCGCCCTATTCTTTGGCTCTGCTTTCATCGCTGCCATCATGGGACGTTGCTCATCCACCACACCCCCAAGCGCTCAACCCGTCAGTCCCGCAGACAAAGGGGGTAAAGCACACGTGTCCCAATAAAATCTTCTCCAGGCTCATTCAACCTATCATAGGCAGGCTCCGCCTGCCTCCGGCGTGCTAGCATTCAAATCGTAAATCGTAAATGGTCAGGCTTTTTCTTGGGACGGATGTGGGTTCCACCGCAAGATGAAACTCATTCAACGACGAGCCTACGGTTTCCGAAACTTTGCAAACTACCGCCTCAGGGTCTCGCTTGAATGTGGCCACTTATTCCATAAAAAATGCACTTTCCACAAAAAAATGGGTTGACCCAAAAATAAGCCACTTACGCTCATTGAACGTAAGTGGCCACTCATCTGGAACGGGATTCGAACCCGTGTTGCCCGCGTGAAAGGCGAGAGTCCTAGGCCTCTAGACGATCCAGACTCTGAGGTTGTGCCTTGAAACGGCGCGCGGGCAAATTTAACATAGAGGAAATCCCTTGGCAAGTACAAATTTTCTCTGTGCGAAAAAAAAGGGTCTCCGGCAAATTCGCTGAGACAGATAATGAAGGGATAAAATAAAATCGGCACTTCAGTCTTGCATTCTCTGCA
>CANPYO010000048.1 GCA_947588645.1 uncultured Akkermansia sp.
TATTTGGCATCAGAAATTATACGGGCCAAAATCCATAACCAACGTGTCGTTTTGATGCGCAATGGTAATGCAAATGACGCAGACATAAAGAAATTAGCCTCTCTGCGCGACTCGTGTAAATTGCAATCTAATCTGCTTTCTTTGAGAGGTATAGAAGGGACTGCCGCATCCATTTATTTCTCAAACTTCTCTTCGATGCTCAAAGGTAGATTCTCTTTTGATTTTAACGGGCGAAATAGACGCCCTCCTCAAGATCCGGTGAATGCGCTGCTTTCCATGGCATATTCCATGCTGGCGAAAGAGCTTACCGGCGTAGCTCATGCCGTAGGCCTCGACCCCTTTCTGGGATTTTTCCATAGCCCTCGTTATGGAAGGCCGGCCCTATCCTTGGACATGATGGAGGAATTCCGTCCGCTCATTGCTGATTCTACAGTTCTTTCCCTCCTTAACCGATCTGAGATCGCCCCCGGTGATTTCACGAATACATCTAAGGGTGTCTTTCTGTCTGATGATGCTCGTCGCCAATTCTGGAGAGCTTGGACTCGACGCATGGATACGGAGATCACTCACCCTTCTTTTGGCTATAAAATGTCATATCGCAGAATGCTGTCCGTTCAAATGCGGCAGCTGTGGCGTTTCTGTCGAAATGAAGTCCCTTCATATTCAGGCTTTACTACAAGATGAGTGTCAGACGTCGATATATCATCTGTTATGATATTGCTGATCCTAAGCGCCTTTATAGGACGGCAAAAGTGTGCGAGGCGTACGGGCATCGGATTCAATTCTCCGTTTTCGAGAGTGCATTGGACTCTATGATGCTGGCAAAGCTGTGTGCCGATCTTGAAAATGTTATTCATCATGATGATGATCAAATTCTTATTATCGATCTCGGCCGTGATGATTCCTCCACTCCTTTTCACATTTCCTCTCTCGGTATTCCATACATTAAAAAGTCCAGAATTACAATTATTTGATTGACTCCTATCCCTCCTCATGCTAGAAAGGGATCGGCTTCGTCCAAAACCTCGATTCCATACCGCCTTCGTGGAACCTTCTGTACATTGACATCATCGAGTGCTCAAGTGCCGCGCTTCCTCTTAGGTCGCACTCGCGGTACTTGGTTATTAGAGTGTTAGACTTATATCTCAACCTGATTGATCTATTCCCTTCTTTCAGGGAACAAGGGATGCTCGCAGAACAATCCGTGTGCTCCTTGATGTGAGGACTTTGCACAATTTGCAGTTGCACTCGATGATGTCAGTGCTACCGAATGGCGGAGCGCCACCTGCCCATCCCCCAGCGCAAACACCGCGTTGCACTCGATGATGTCAGTGCTACCGAATGGCGGATACGCAGAATTTTGTGGTGAGTGAGGCTGGTGGCGTTGCACTCGATGATGTCAGTGCTACCGAATGGCGGTCGCGCTCGTTCACGTGCCCTCGGTTATACAGCAGGTTGCACTCGATGATGTCAGTGCTACCGAATGGCGGCGGGCACGGGCGGCGACTATGCCGGCAAGGTGGGCGGTTGCACTCGATGATGTCAGTGCTACCGAATGGCGGGAGGACTCCGGCGCGTATCGGACGACGGAGCTTCGGTTGCACTCGATGATGTCAGTGCTACCGAATGGCGGGATAAGCACTTCGCGGTCTTGCAACCCACCTCGGTTGCACTCGATGATGTCAGTGCTACCGAATGGCGGTCGAAGAAGGCAGCGGGAATGCCAAACTTGTCCAAGGTTGCACTCGATGATGTCAGTGCTACCGAATGGCGGATGTGAGGCTTGCTGTCTACAACCTGTAATTCCGCTGTTGCACTCGATGATGTCAGTGCTACCGAATGGCGGGTTCTCTTGCCTGGCGGGGGTGCTTCCCATAACCGGTTGCACTCGATGATGTCAGTGCTACCGAATGGCGGATCCGTCACCGTCACCTCCCCACTCGGAGCCACAAGTTGCACTCGATGATGTCAGTGCTACCGAATGGCGGTGAGGCTTGACGGCACCGACGTTCTATTCCCCGGTTGCACTCGATGATGTCAGTGCTACCGAATGGCGGAAAATTCCTCTTGATTGTCCAGTATTTGCCTTTACTGTTGCACTCGATGATGTCAGTGCTACCGAATGGCGGCTTAAAACAGCCTTCAAATGTAGTTACCTCAGGAGTTGCACTCGATGATGTCAGTGCTACCGAATGGCGGCTCCAATATCGTCTCGCTCTTGCTTACCGAGTGCGGTTGCACTCGATGATGTCAGTGCTACCGAATGGCGGGTGTTGCCCACGTAGAGCACGGAGAGCGTCAGCTTCAGGTTGCACTCGATGATGTCAGTGCTACCGAATGGCGGCCAGCATCCACCGCCCACTCAAAAGCCGAACGAATAAGTTGCACTCGATGATGTCAGTGCTACCGAATGGCGGAGCGACCTCAAAGCGCAGGCCGCCTCCGCGATCCAGTTGCACTCGATGATGTCAGTGCTACCGAATGGCGGGCAATATCACCGGCGTTCTGCTCCGCTTCCCCCGCGTCGCAGGCGCGCGAACTTCCCGAATCGTACCTCGTAAATGAACCTTCGGCTTTCAGTTTTCCTCGATGCCTTGTCGATCGTAGAGTTCCTTGTAGAGAGGAGATGAGGCATAGAGATGCTCATGGGAACCGTCAGCAATGATGGAGCCATGGTCGAAAAGGAGGATGCGTTCAGCGTGGCGGAGGGTGCTGAAGCGGTGGGCAACAATAAGGGTGGTGCGCCCGGCAGAGATTTGAGCGAGTTCGCGCTGGATGTCACGCTCGCTCTCGGCATCAAGGGAAGCGGTTGCCTCATCAAGGATGAGAATGGGGGCGTCTTTAACGAAAGCACGAGCGATGGCAACGCGCTGCCGCTGACCGCCGGAGAGGGAGCAACCGCCCTCGCCTACTTTGGTGTCGAGCCCGTGCGCGAGATTGCTGAGGAACGGGGTGACCGCGGCGGCATCGGCGGCAGCAGTGATGGAGTTATCTGTGGCATTCGGACATCCGAGGGCAATATTATCACGAATAGTTCCGGAGAAGAGGAGAGCCTGTTGCCCGACAAGAGCAAGACGAGAGCGCAGGTCACTCGTGAGCACATCGCGTACGTCCACCCCGTCCACAAGCACGGCTCCGGCATCCACATCGTAGAAGCGCGGGATAAGCGCGGCAAAGGTTGTTTTGCCCGCGCCGCTGGCGCCAACGAGACCGACTGTTTGTCCTGCCGGGATGTGTACGGAAACATCCTTGAGCACGGGTCTGCCCGGTTCGTAAGAGAAGGAAACGTTGCGGAACTCGATGTCGCCGCGAGGAGAATCGGGGAAAGAGAGCGGGTGCTCCGGTTCGGGCATGGTGTTGGGAGCGGTAAGGATTTCCTCAATGCGTATGAGAGCACCTTGAGTTTCATTGAGGCGGTTGAAGGTAGTGCCGGCCTTCTTCATAGAATCAAAGAGAAAGAAGAGAGCTGCGGAAACGGCGAGGAAATCTGAAAGGGACATACCGCACCCCCGTCCGCGCACTAGGAGTGCTGCCAAGGCAATGGCGGTGATCAGTTCCATGATCGGCACAAGAGCGCGCTGGTATTTCACGAGCTTAAGCGAATTGCGGCAGTAATCCTGGGCTACTTGGTTGAACTCCAGCACCTGGCGCTCTTCCATGGAGTAGGCGCGTATCTCGCGCATGGTTTCCAGATTTTGCTGCACGACCGCGTTGAGTTTGCCGAGATTGGTAAGGGCGTAGCGAGCCTTCCGGGTGATCCTCTTGCCGAAGAGCATAATGGGCCAGAGGGCGAGAGCAATGAGCACGGCATTCAGCAAGAAGAGGGCAGATTGCCCGCTGTCGAGCATCATCCACAGGAAAGTGGCAACGGCGACCACGCAAGTGATGGGCTGTTTAAAGAGGTCGTTTGCCACGCGGGTGAGCACGATTTGGACAGTACCGGTATCCGACATCGTACGGCTGATGAGGTCCCCTTTTTCACGATTTTCAAGAAAAGAGATGGGGAGTTCTTGAAGTTTGTCGAAGACCGTTTTACGAACCGTAGCGGAGATATTGACGCCGAGAATGGAGACAACAACACCGTTGAGCCACATTGTAAAACCGCGCAGCAAGAAAATGAATGGCAGAGCCGCACAGGAAAGCAGAAGCATCACAGTGGGATTCTCCTGACGCAGGGTTTCCATGGCCGGGATATACTCAAAGAGCTTCGGAAGTTCCGCCCCACTGTCGGGCGAGTAGAAAACTACCGGAAAAATGTATTTTACCATCACCGGGATGCCCAATCCACTGGCTGCCGACACGGCTATACCTGTCAGGATAGCCAGCGCAAAGAGAACGATGTGCGGCAGCAGGAACATGCGCACATAAAAGAACACGCGGCGAAGGATTATTATCATGATGGCGTTCCCTCCTTTCCGTCAGTTTCCGCCAGACGAACCTGTTCATCGTAGAGGCTGCGGTACACGTTGCAGCTTTCGTAGAGTTCGGTGTGGGTGCCATCGGCGATGATTCGCCCTGCTTCAAAGACGAGAATGCGCTGAGCCATGCGGATTGTGCTGAAGCGATGAGCAATGATGAAGGTGGTATGCCCCCGGGCGAGTTGCTCCAACGACTCTTGGATGAGAGCTTCGCTCTTCATATCCAGCGCAGAAGTAGCCTCGTCCAAGATGAGAATAGGTGCATTCTTAAGGAAAGCGCGGGCGATGGAAACACGCTGCCTCTGGCCGCCGGAAAGACCTCCGCCGCTTTCGCCGAGTTCGTAACGGTAGCCTCCCGGTTTTTCCATAGCAAACTCGGTGACACGGGCGGAATCTCCAGCTGCGACCACTTCTTCATCCGTAGCGGCAGGGTATCCTGCACGGATATTTTCCATGATGCTGTCATGGAAGAGGGCCGAGAATTGGGAAACAATGGCTATGTTTGCCATGCGTTCGGTACGGGAAAGTTCACGTACATCCACGTCATCGATGCATACGGAACCGGAGTCAACATCATAGAACCGGCAGATCAGGTTGATGAAAGTTGTCTTACCGGAGCCGCTGGGACCAACGAGAGCGACGATCTGACCGGAAGGTATGTGCACATCCACACCACGCAGCACGGGCTCGCCCCTTCGGTAACTGAAGCATACCTTATTGAAATCAACCTTGCCGCTCACGGGGGAAGGGAGAGGCTTCGGGTTTTCAGGCTCCGGCGTCTCATCCTTGGCCTTGAGTATTTTATCGATAGCCGACACCATGATGCCCATGATCTGAGTCTGGTTCAAAACGGCAGCGAGGCGTTTCAGAGGATCATAGCAGTAATAGAAAGCTGTGGCTATGGCGGCAAATTGCTCCATGGTGAGACCATCTCCGCAGCCCCGGTAAAGTGAGTAGGCGAGGGCGAATGAGCTTACGATCTCCACGGCCGGGGCCAGAGACAGTTGCCAGGCAGACATGCGGATGATGAGCGAGTTATATTGTGTCATCTGCTTGGTGAGGAGATCCGACTGATGCTTTTGCAGATTGAAGGAACGCACCTCGCGTTGAGCGGAGAGAGATTCCTCGACCGTGGCCGTGATCTGCTGAGTGCCGCTGAGAGATTGTCTCATACGACGCACCATGCGGCGCCCTACGTAGCGCACGATGGGAACAACCATTGCCGCTGCCAGCAGGTTGCCCAGCAGCATGGCGCTCTCGTTGCTCGTGAGCGCAGCATACACGAGGTAGCCCGCGGCAAAGAGAAAAGTGAGCGGTTGGATGATCAGGTCGTTCATCACGGTGACCATCTGTCCTTGCAAGTTGTGGGCAAATTGGATGACGATGGTCATGAGTTCGCCGCGGCGGTGACGGTCAAAGAAAGAGAAGGAGAGTTGCTGCAAGCGGGCGAATACTTCTCCCCAGAGACGCTGCAGGATATGCGTACCGGCACAAGCAAGCAGGTAGGAATTCAGGTAGGTTCCCACTCCTCGCACAATCATGACGAGAGGAATGAGTGCAACAGCAAGCCACAATTTCGCCGCTTCCATGTCGGCCGGAGCAAAAGTACGTACCACCCAGTCTTGTACTTCGGGGGGCAGTTCCTGCTCGCCGAAGACGATAGGAAAAGCGACATTGATGGTCGCGGGCAAGCCAAACCCCGCTGAAGCTGCCAGCGCACCAGCCAGGACAGCCGGGATGATCAGATAAAGTTCCGGTCCCATGTATTTGCACAGCACGGGACTCAGCACCTTCCACGTGCTTGCGTTTTGGCTTTGTTTTTTGTCTCGAGCTTGGGGCATGGAGTATACTGGCACCCTTCGTGGAACATACGAGCATCCGGATGGAGTTGCCCTTTCTGTGCCCATCAAGCGTGCGAGGTCTTTATATCACGAGTTTTTCTTAATTGTCAATCCGTTTCCGTAAATCACGATAAACGCATGAGAAAATGAGTTTGCCTGTGTTCGAGCTGTGCGCGACTACGGTTCGAAAGGTTTCGAATTTTGCGAGGCTGTTTCCCCGGCTTCGCTACATCGTACATCGCAAAGGATCCGCCGCAAGGCGGCTATGTGGTTGCCCCGGTCGCTCATCGTGTGCGTTTGTACGGACCATCCCCTACGGAGAGCACTTCGATTTTCACACGCGCCAGCCCGTTATTATGGAAGCCAAGTTTATGAGCCGCCGCAGTGCTCACATCAATAAGCCTGCCCGAAATGTAAGGACCGCGATCCGCGACGCGTACCGTGCAGCTCTTCCCGTTCTCTAAATTGGTGATACGTGCAGAGCAAGGCAAAGGCAGCGTGCGATGCGCAGCGTAGTATTGGTCACGATAGAGTCGTTCGCCGATGGCTCCGGGAGCGCCATTCGCCTCGTAATGAGAAGCAATACCCACCGCCTTGTAACGCAGAGCCTGCTCCACGTTCATCGGCACAAAACGCAGCCCCTTCAGGGTGTAGGGCGTCATTTTGTAACCACGGTACGGAGGCGGTGAAGCGTGCTGCTGTTGACAGTCCGCCACGATCAACGGCAGCAGTAGCCCCAATAATTTCAGAACCAGTTTTCTCACCGTCGTCCCCGGAAGATGGAGTTACATGCACATGCCGCCATCGCACACCAACACCTGACCCGTGATGTAGCGCGCCTCATCCGATGCCAGGAAAAGCGCACAGTTGGCAATATCCTCCGGCTTGCCCATATCAGCCAAGGGGATACGAGACAGGATAGCCTCACGCGCTTTCTCCGGTATGGCATCTGTCATCTCCGTTGCAATAAACCCGGGAGCAATCGCATTGCTCGTTACCTTGCGACCGGCTAATTCCTGAGCCACCGACTTGGTGAATCCGATCACCCCGGCCTTTGAAGCCGCGTAGTTCCCCTGCCCTGCATTGCCGGAGATGCCCACAATGGAACTCATATTGATGATTCGGCCGGCGGAACTCTTCATGAGTGTACGCTGAAGCGCCTTCACAAACAGAAAAGCACTCTTCAGATTCGTGGAGACAACTGCATCCCAATCCTCCTCCTTCATGCGCATAAGCAATCCATCCCTCGTGATACCCGCATTGTTCACCAGAATATCAACCGCGGAGAAATCTGTCAATATAGCCTTCACACACGCATCCACCGCCCCGGCATCCGACACATCGCAAGGGTACGCCTTACAGCTCTCGGGGAACTCCTCGTTTATTCGCTCCGCCGCTCCCTCGCACGATGCCGCATTGCGAGAAATGAGCGCCACCTTCGCCCCCTCTTGCGCAAATCGATGTGCAATTGCATAGCCTATCCCGCGACCGGCTCCGGTCACCACAGCCGTTTTTCCTGCAAGTCTATTCATACGCCCATCATTCTAGCTGATTTTTTCCTCTGTGTCAATGAAGCAAACGCTAGGGCCAGGGCAAACGCATTAGGAAATGCGTTTGCCTATGTACGATTTACGATGTACGATGTACGATTTATTAATAATGTGCGCGTTGCGCAGATTTTTTCGGATCATTAATGTATGCTGAAATCCCTTTGGAGCCATCATCATGATGATCTCTTGTTGTCATGATTTTTGATACGTATAAACAGTGATATCAGTCAATAAGGGCATTTCCTCTGTCGATTGACTTCTCTCAAATGCGTTTGCCCCGACGCTAGGGCCAGGGCAAGGTGGATTGCAAGATTAAATGCAACAGGTTCTTGGCACAAAAAAGGGTGCCATGAAGTTCAAAGTATGCTAGAGTAATTTCTCCATAACAAACCAAGACACTATGAACCAAGACACCCAAACACATTGTAACTCCGTTGCCCGAAAAGGCAAGCACATTAACTTCTCCGAACGTCAGCAAATTGAGCGCTGGCTGCGTGAGAAAAAGTCCATCAGTCAGATCGCTAAGCTGCTCGATCGCAATCGCGTCACTATCTATCGCGAAGTCAAACGCGGCTCGGTCTCGCAACTCAAGCACGATCTCACCGTATACCGCACCTATCGCGCCCAGTTCGCCCTGCGGACAAAAGTGCAGCAGAGGACAAGCCGACTCAGATGCAGAACAGAAGCCCTTTGCAAAGCGCTCCAGCTGTTATCATTCTTGTCGTTGAAACGGCTTGTCCGCACAGAAAGTGAGGGGTATAATGGGGCACATGAGGGGGAGAATACCGCAGGAGGATCCGATGCTGCTGCTCTTACCGCAGCCCAAGGAGTGGAAGAGACTGCAAGATGTGGCGGACTACGCGCGGGCGTGCATCGAGGTGTGCGGACCTCCCGGATGGGACGTGGTGTGGGATCGCGCGGTCAAGCGGCTTGGCTGCTGTATGTTCAACAGACGTGTACTGAGCTTCTCGCGTTTCTTTGTGCAGACCTATTTGGATAAAGACCAGGAGTTGATCCGGCGCACCGTGCTCCACGAACTGGCACATGCCCTGGCATGGGAAAAATACCGCGAACGCGGTCACGGCCCGGCGTGGCACCGAGCATGTTGCGCACTCGGAATAGCCGATGAGCGTTCTGTGTGCAAGTGCGATGACTTTGCCCCGCCGGAACGCCAGAAGAAACCAACCTACGCGCTATGCCACGCCATCACCGGTGAGGTATACCGCTACTATTACCGCAAACCGAATTACTCTGCCTACCGACTGCGGCTCAGCTATATCCCCGGACAGCGCGCCCAGACGCTCGGCAAGCTCAAGCTCATTGACCTGCGTGA
Organism: uncultured Akkermansia sp.; assembly: GCA_947588645.1. Lineage (GTDB taxonomy): Bacteria > Verrucomicrobiota > Verrucomicrobiia > Verrucomicrobiales > Akkermansiaceae > Akkermansia. The sequence goes on from CANPYO010000048.1 coordinate 9,143, forward strand.
GCAGGAAAGCCAACGTGACTCGTCCGACGCGAATTCCAAGCAAACACAATAAACATAGGCAGATGGGATCTGCCTATGTACGATGTACGATGTACGATTTCCAAATTCGCGCGCGTTGCGCGGGGAAGCAGAACAAAAGCGACACGGAATTTTTTATGCGACTACCGGTCGTGGTTAGAAAGCGACGATGGCAGACGGTGGCGGTGAGACGCCGCCCATGTACGAGGTACGACGGAGGCAGAGATTCCTCTAGATCCATCATCATGATGACCGCTGTTTCACGATTTCTGATACGTATAAACGATGATATCAGTCAATAAGAGCACTTTCTCCGTTGATGAACTTTTCTCAAATGCGTTTGCCCTGTCGTAAATCGTACATAGGCGCCACCAGACGCCTCGCCTCTTCCTAACCACGTCCGCGCACGGCTTTCAAAATTCCGCTCAGCACCTGCTTCGCCCCCCGCGAGCTCCGCTCGCCGAACTTTGCAAATCGCAAATCGCAAATCGCAAATCGCAAATCGCAAATCGCAAATCGCAAATCGCAAATCGCAAATCGCAAATCGTAAATCGTAAATCGTAAATCGTAAATGGTTTGTGCGATTGCTTTGGAGAAATTCCATTGGGACACATGTGCCCTACCCCTTCATCCCTGAGATTTGTCCGCAGGCATCCACGCGAATGGCTGTGGCTGCCGGCACTTTCGGCAGAGCCGGCATGCGCATCATATCCCCGCAAAGAGCCACTAGGAAGCCGGCTCCATTGGCTATTTCGAAGTCCCGCACCGTGATCGTAAAACCTTTGGGACGACCGACAATCTTGGGGTCATCGGTCAACGAATTCTGTGTTTTGGCCATGCAGACCGGCAGATTAGTCAGACCATTCTTTTCCATGAGCGCCAGCTTTTTCTCGGCTGTGGATGTAAGCTTCACTCCATCGGCTCCGTAAATGCTGCATGCAATCGTGCGCATCCGCTCTTCCACCGACACATCCAGACCGTAGAGCGGCCGGAAGGAAGCTTGGTGACCGGCATCCACCATGCCCTGCAACACCGTATTCGCCAGCTCCATGGCGCCCTCGCCGCCGCGACCGAACACGTCTGCCACGGCACAGCTCACACCCATCTGCGCACAGCATTCTTTGACAGCGCCTATCTCCTCCTCCGTATCGCTGGAAGCAAAAAGATTGATCGCCACAGTCACCGGACGCCCGTATCTCCTGGCGCTCTCAATATGAGCCTGCAAGTTTGGCAGCCCTCGACGGACCGCCTGAACATCAGGTGTTTCCAGGTTCTTTTTATCCGCACCACCGTGCATTTTGAGGGCACGAATCGTCGCTACCAGCACAATGGCCTCCGGAGACAACCCGCTCTGTCGGCATTTAATGTCCAGAAACTTCTCTGCCCCTAAATCGAACGCAAAACCGGCTTCCGTGACCACATAATCTGCGCAGCGCAACGCCATCTTTGTGGCTACAACAGAGTTGCACCCGTGCGCGATATTCGCAAAAGGACCACCGTGCACAAAGGCGGGCACCCCCTCCAGACTTTGGACCAAGTTCGGGTTCATTGCGTCACGCAGAATGGCGAGCAATGCATCCGTCACCCCAAACTCACTGGCGTAAACCGCCTCATCCTGCGCCGTGAATCCCACAACGATATTGTCAATGCGCCGCCGCAGATCCTCCAAGTCCTCTGCCAGGCAGAAGCAAGCCATAATCTCGGATGCGGGTGTGATATTGAAGCCTTCCTCACGCGGCACGCCATTCTTGTTGAGACCCACCACAATGTTGCGCAGGGCACGGTCGTTCATATCCATCACGCGCTTCCACGTCACCTTATTTTGATCCAGCCGCGTGGTGTGGTAAAAAAGGGCGTTATCAATCACGGCCGCCAGCAAATTATTTGCCGCCGTGATAGCCGGAAAATCGCCATTGAAACACAGATTAATGCTCTCACCCGGCACGATACTGGACGCTCCGCCCCCCGTGGCGCCGCCTTTACGTCCAAATACAGGTCCCATGGATGGCTCGCGGAGTGCTAGGCATGCCTTTTTCCCCACCTTTTGCAAACCTTGTGCCAAGCCAATACTCACCGTCGTCTTACCCTCTCCGGCGGGAGTGGGAGTAAGCGCACTCACGAGTATCAGCTTTCCTCGCGCTTCCCTCTCCTTGAGCGCCCCGATGCTCACTTTCGCTTTGTCACGGCCATAGGGGACAATCCACTGCTCATCCAATCCGAGTTTTTCAGCCATGCTTGCTGTAAATGTCTGCGTTACACTCATACCGGAAGTTTAGCACACACCCACCCCCTTGGCAAGGGAACTTTAGCGGCGAGACGCCGCCTATGTACGATGTACGAGGTACGATTTGGGAAGTTCCCGCGCTTGCGCGCGAATTCGGCGAAGCAGGGGCGATCGGGATGTGATGGAACAGTGCGCGGAGCGCTGATCAGTGCGTGCGCTTGCGGCGCTTGTATTCGAGCATTGCAAGCTGCTTGGCAACGGAAGCCTCGAGCCGCGTTTGCTCCTCGCGCGAGAGCACGGAGCTTTCATTGCGCAAGCGCGTACGAGCCTGCTCGATAGCGGCGTTAATGGAGGATGGATCCACCTCATCCGCCTCCAGCGCCGTGTCGGTGACGACGAGCGCAACATCATTCTCCACTTGCAAGAAGCCACCGCCGATAAAAAGCGAAGCTGTTGTGCCGGACGTGGTACGATAGGTGAGCTCCCCGTGAGAGACGGACGTAATGAGCGCCGTGTGACCCGGCAACACCTCCAACTGCCCCTCGCTGGCAGGCACGAGAATGCTGAGCGCATCCGCTTCTGCCGCGGTGCGTAAGGGGGTGATGATTTTCAGGTGCAGGGGCATAGCTGATCAATTCTTTTCGACAGTGTCGATACCGCCCTTCATGTAGAAATTTCCCTCCGGCACGCTATCCCATTTACCATCCAGAATCTCAGCGAAGCCGCGCACCGTTTCTGCGACGGGCACATACTGACCCTTGATGCCCGTGAAGACCTCAGCCACGCTGAAAGGCTGCGAAAGGAAGCGCTGAATCTTACGCGCACGGGAAACCGTAAGTTTGTCGGCCTCCGAAAGTTCATCCATGCCGAGAATAGCAATCATATCCTGCAAATCTTTGTAACGCTGCAGAGTTTGCTGCACGCCGCGCGCCACACGGTAATGCTCCTCGCCCACCAACTCCGGAGAAAGAGCTTTGGAGGTGGAAGCCAATGGATCCACGGCGGGGTATATGCCCTGTGCTGCCAGCGAACGCTCCAGCACCACGGTGGAATCCAAGTGAGAAAAGGTAGTGGCCGGGGCGGGATCAGTCAAATCATCCGCCGGCACATACACGGCCTGCATGGAGGTGATGGAACCTTTTTTGGTGGAGGTGATGCGCTCCTGCAGGGCAGCCATTTCCTCAGCCAAGTTCGGCTGGTAGCCCACGGCAGAGGGGGTGCGTCCCAGCAAAGCGGATACCTCCGATCCCGCCTGCGAGAAGCGGAAAATGTTGTCCACGAAGAGCAACACATCGCGATTTTCCTCATCGCGGAAGAACTCAGCCATGGAGAGGGCGGAGAGAGCAACGCGCAGACGCGCTCCCGGCGGCTCATTCATCTGCCCGTACACGAGCGCGACTTTTGAGTTAGCGGGGTTCTTCTGATCAATCACCCCCGATTCGCTCATTTCGTTGTAGAAATCGTTGCCCTCACGAGTGCGTTCACCTACGCCGGCAAATACGGAGAGCCCGGAGTGAGCCTTGGCAATGTTGTTGATAAGCTCCATGATGAGCACCGTCTTGCCCACTCCGGCGCCACCGAAAGACCCCGCCTTACCGCCCTTCAGAAACGGACATATCAGATCAATCACCTTGATGCCAGATTCCAAGACCTCTGACGAAGTGGACTGCTCCTCCAACGAGGGCGCCTCGCGATGGATGGGGTAGCGCTTGGCAGCAACCACATCGCCCTTCTCGTCCACCGGTTCACCGAGTACATTGAATATGCGTCCCAGCACTCCGGGTCCCACCGGCACAGAGATGGATGCGCCGGTATCCACCGCCACCATGCCGCGCCGCAGGCCATCCGTGGAGCTCATGGCCACGGTGCGAGCCCAGCCACCGGGCAAGTGTTGCTCCACTTCCAAGGTGAGCCTGGAGGGTTTGCCATTCACCTCGTAATCCACGGTGAGAGCATTGTAGAGAGCAGGCATTTGTGCGCCGGAAAAGTCAACGTCGACCACGGCACCGATGATTTGCACAATGTTTCCTGAGTTCATAAGGGATGTTAGTGAGGGGGAATTAGGTGAGAGAAGAGGGGTTACTCCATGGCGCGAGTGGCTGTGGTGATTTCGAGCAGCTCATTGGTGATTTGCGTTTGACGAGCCTTGTTGTAGTCCAGTGTAAGCTCAGCAATGAGGTTCCTAGCGTTCTCCGTGGCCGATTTCATAGCCACCATGCGTGCTGACTGCTCAGAAGCCTTGCCCTCCAGGATCAACTGCACCAGCATGTTGCTTACGTACAGCGGCAGGATGGATGCCAGCAAGTCCGCCGGCGTAGGCTCGAGCAGGAAATTTCCCTCCTGCGTGTCTGCAATGTCGTCCATGGAAGCTACTTCCATGAGCTCTGCTGCGGTGACAGGCAGGAGTTCATGTATATTCGGACGCTGCACCATCACATTCACGAACTTCTGGTAGGTCACAAGTACGCGGTTGTAGGTGCCATCCTCAAAGCCGCGACGGAGTGCCTCAAAAATGGGTTTGAGCTCTACGTCCGTCATGTTATCACTCACGCTGAACGTGAACCGCACATTGCGTCCCAGGCGCTGCAGGGTGGGTGAAAGTTTAGCGCCGATGCACATGTAATCCGCGTCCTGTGGGGTCTTGAGAATTGTCTCGCGCAGTAAGTTGGCATTCAGGGCGCCGCAGAGGCCTTTGTCGGTATTGACCACAATGACGAGGGTTTTCCCGTGCTCACGTTGTTGCATGAGCGAGGTACCGGCCTGCTCTATGGAAACGGAGAGATGCTGCAGGACATTGGCCAAGGCGCTGATGTAGGCTCGACCGCGCAAAGCAAGATCCTGAGCTCGGCGCATTTTAGCGGACGCCACCATCTGCATCGCCTTGGTGATTTGCGATGTATTCCGCACCGATTTGATGCGTCGTTTGATGTCACGCAGGTTGGCCATGAGACGATTGGGTTACAGACGAGAAATGAAGTTTTTCATAAAGGATTGCAAGCGCTCATCCAATTCCGGGGTCAGCTCGCGTACACGTTCCATTTCTTCCAGTAAATCCGGCGCGGCGGAGGTCACCTCCTCCTCCAGGCGAGCTCGCACGCTGCGGACGTCTTCCACCGCCACACCATCCAAGAACCCCTTTTGGATGGCGTAAAGGTTGACGACCTCGACTCCCAGCGATTTAGGCTCGTATTGTCCCTGCTTGAAGAGTTCTACGATGCGGCGTCCGCGCTCCAACTTGGCTTTAGTGGCTGCATCCAAATCGGATCCGAACTGAGCGAAAGCCTGCAACTCTTCGAACTGCGCGAGGTCGAGCTTCACGGAACCTGCGAGCTTTTTGATGATCTTCGTTTGCGCGCTGGATCCCACGCGGCTCACGGAAATCCCGACATTGATGGCCGGACGAACGCCTTGGTAGAACAGGTCGGTGTCCAGGAAAATCTGCCCATCGGTGATGGAAATGACGTTCGTGGGAATGTAGGCGGATACGTCACCGGCCTGCGTCTCAATGATCGGCAACGCAGTGAGTGAACCGCCTTTGCGACCACCCTCAGAGTTGATGCGTGCCGCGCGCTCCAGCAAACGACTGTGCAAGTAGAACACATCCCCCGGATACGCTTCGCGTCCGGATGGGCGGCGCAGAATGAGCGACACCTGACGGTAGGCGACGGCATGCTTGGAAAGATCATCATATACGATGAGAGCGTCCTGCCCCTGATCCATGAAGTACTCCCCCATGGCGCAACCGGCGTAAGGCGCCAGGTATTGCATGGCTGCTGAGTCGCTGGACGAAGCCACCACCACGATAGTGTATGGCAGCGCGCCACTTTCTTCCAGCTTAGCCACCAAGCGAGACACATTGGCGCGCTTCTGTCCCACGGCCACGTAAATGCTCAACAGCGGGCGGTGTCCGGGCAGTTTGCCCTCTTCCGCCAGCTTGTTCTGGTGAGCCTGGGAGATGATGGCATCAATGGCGATGGCCGTTTTCCCAGTGGAACGGTCACCAATGATAAGCTCACGCTGTCCGCGACCAATGGGAATCATGGCATCAATGGGAAGAATACCCGTCTGCACAGGCTGATTCACACCCTGGCGCGAGATGATGCCCGAGGCTATCTTCTCCACCGGGTAGTGCGCGGCGGCGGTGACAGGGCCTTTGCCATCCAGCGGGTTGCCCAGCGTATCCACCACACGCCCCAACAGCTGCGGTCCCACCGGAACCTCCAGCAAGCGCCCAGTGGTCTTGCAGGTGTCACCCTCCTTGAGCGCAGACCCCTTGCCGAGCAGCACCACGCCCACCTCGTTTTCTTCCAGGTTCATGGCCAGTCCCATGGTGCCGTCGGGGAACTCAATCATCTCATTGAGCATAGCGTTGCTCAACCCTTCAATGTGAGCCACGCCATCGCCGATGGACTTGATAACGCCGACATTTTCACTGACAGCGGCCGTAGAGATACCGCGGATTTGTTCTTCGAGTTCTTGGATGATGTTGCTCATGGGAAGATAGATGGAGAAAAGGTTGAAACTATTGGGTGAGGCGTTCCAGACGGCTGATGCGGGAGCTCAGAGAGGCATCTGTCACTTGGTCACCGACACGCACACTGATGCCTCCGAGCAGTTCCGGACGCACCTGCCAATCATAACGCAGGTCGGGGGTGCGGGCGCTCAATTTGGCACGGATAGCCGCTTGTTCCTGCTCGGTGAGGGGTACGGCACTGGCAATGGTGGCCGTGTGTTTCGTCATTTCCAAGCGAACCAAGTTAGCGAAAGCCGTGAGCAGTTCCGCACCATGGCGCGGCTTTTTTTGTGATATTTCCCCTGCAATTCGCCGCACATGCTCCTCTTGCAGCCGTCCATCCTCCGTCAGGCAGAGACGCAGCAATCGGCGCGCTTGGGCTTGCACTTCTTTGGTGATTTTCATGAGCGGCGACAGACGGAGTTCGTTAGGGCAGCTGGTTGATGGCCTCGGCGTTAATGACTCGGTGATCCTCCTCGGTGAGCACCTTTCCCGTAACTTTTTGGGTGGCTTGTGCGAGCAGGCGGGCAAACTCTTCCCGCAGCGCCTCCTCTTGGCGGCGGGTATCTATTTCCGCCTGTTGGTGCGCATTCTGCAGAATGGTTTGCGCATCGGTCTCGGCTTTGGCGGCACGCTCGGCGCGCAGTTTTTCGGAAAGTTGGCGCGCGTGATCCAATTCGGCTTTGGCTTGGTCGCGCGCCTCGTTCACGATTCCGGCACTGCGTTCCTGCACCTCTGCAAGCTCCTTCTCACTGCGGGCGTGCATGGCTTCTCCTTCTTCGATGCGCCGACGGCGCTCTTCCAGCTGCCGCATGATCGGCTTAATGCCGAAAAACACCACCACTGCGGCCAAGATGACAAAGGCAATGAAGTGTGCAATGAAGGCTTCGGTATGTAACCCGAACTGATCCACCATTTCGTTGAACGAGGTTGCGATGAAGAGCGTTTTCATGGAAGGGAAAAAGTATGTCCTTATCGGTGTGCGGAGGAAGTGGGCAGACAGGGCGGCGAGGAACCAGTGCCGCTTGCGCCTCAGCGCCCCGCCGACCTGCCTTGCGCTGCTCTTGGCTCAGCCCATGAAGATGGCCACAAAGGCCACGCCTTCTACCAATGCGGCCAAAAGGATGGAGATGGTGAGCACTTTGCCGAAGGAGGCAGGGTTGCGCCCCGTAGACTCCGCGGCCTTCATGCCGATGAGGCCAATGCCCAGACCTGCGCCGATGACGACGAGTCCAGCCTTGGCGATAGCAGCTTCTGCGATGATGGGTAACATGGTTGTTGTGTATTAGGTTTGTTGTGGTTTCCCTGCCCCCTCACGTTTTTTTCATGATCCGGAGCAGAAGAAGGGGGATTCAGGTTTCGGCGGGCATTTCTTCCTCCTCGTCTCCGCCCACCTGCGTCTTCAGGAAGATGGCGGTGAGCATCAGAAAGACCAAAGCCTGCACGAAGCCTACGATGAGCTCGAGCGCCATAAAGGGCAACATGGCGGCAAAACTGATGCCTCCCATTTGTTCCAATATGGCCTCGCCTGCGAAGATGTTGCCGAAAAGTCGGGCTGCCAATGCCACCGGTCGGATGCATATCGAAAGCACTTCAATGAGCCCCACAAAGAAAAAGATAGGCAGCAGTGCGTATTTCAAGAAACCAGTGAGCCCTCCCTTCGGTCCAAAAGTGTGGGCAATGAAGTGGGTGAGTCCTTGTTCGCGCAGCACCCAGATGAACCACAGGATAGCGTAAAAGAAGCCTAGGAAAATGGTTACATTCAAATCCGCATTGGCGCCACGCAGCAACGGTTGCCCTTTGTAGGTGATTTCCCCTACCCCGGGCAACAAGCCCATGTAATTGCTCACAAGAATAAGCAAGAACACCGTCGCGAAGTACCAAAAGTACTTCTTTGCAAGCTTTTTCCCGGTCAATCCTTCCACAAAGTTGTAGAGCATCTCGAAAACCCACTCCACGAAATTCTGCAAGCCGCGCGGTATCCGCTCCATCTTGCGCGTGGCAATTTGCAAGACGAGCGTGATAACCAACACGGCCACAGCAAACATGATAAGCGAATTGCTGACCGGCAACGTGTGCCCCTCCCAAAAGGGTATCGGTATTTCCCAAAGAACCGGTGCACTCGTGCTCAACCCCTCATGCGCCTCCTCCGCCCCGCAGGCTATACTGCCCGCTGTCATGGTCGCCACACACACTTTTTGCACGAGTCGCCACATAGCACACTACCCAATGTACCATCCACCTCTCTCTGTGTCAAGCAGCTTTTTTGGTCATTCAAGGCAAACGCCACATCCGTCCCAAGAAAATCTTCTCCGGGCTCATTCAACCCATTTCCCACGCGTTTCCCACGGATGAAGAAGATAAGCCGGCAAGAAGCTCAAACCATTGATGATTGAGCAAGGCAGTGAAAGCCCCCCGAGGGCTCGGAGGGGGCTTGGACAAAAGCAGAGCTCTTGCCCGAAGGGCGAAAGCGACCGACGGCCGTAAGGTCGATTAGCCAAAAGCGATAGCTTTTGCCCCGCAGGGGTAAGGAGTCGTGAGGCGACTCCGAAGCAAGCGCCGATGGGGCGGCGCTGAGTCAACCCGACACGGCGTCAAGCAAGAGGTTTTCCCGCGCAGCGCGCGCAAGCCTTGCAATCGTACATAGGCGCTACCACCATCGTCTTCGAAAATTCTGCTTTGCTTTTGTTTCGCAGGAACGCGAGCAGCGTGCTAGCATTCAAATCGTAAATCGTAAATCGTAAATAACCAAAAACTTATGCCTCATAATGTGCCGTTAACTGCCTATTGGGGGTGTTTTTTCTTGGGACGGATGTGGGCAAACGCACATCCGTCCCAAGAAAATCTTCTCCGGGCTCATTCAACCCATTTCCCATGTGTTAATGATCCGAAAAAACCTGCGCAGCGCGCGCGAACATCGCAGTCGTCCATCGTCCATCGTAAATGGCCAGGCTCCGCCTGCCTCCGCCCCTTTGTAACCGCGTCCGATCACTGCTTCATCACATCCCGTCCGCATTTGCTTTGCAGCTTCGCGAGCTCCGCTCGCCGAACTTTGCAAATCGTAAACGGTTA